>SVNN01000043.1 GCA_015066905.1 Ruminococcus sp. | reverse complement strand
TCAATATCCAGCTGCATCTGATGCTCGGTCTGCAGAAGATTCTGCTGGATATTGACAAAGCGATCCGTATCGTCCGCGAAACCGAGGAGGAGGCGGAGGTCGTTTCCAACCTTATGATCGGCTTTGGCATCGACGAGGTGCAGGCGGAATATGTAGCGGAGATCAAGCTGCGTCACTTGAACCGTGAGTACATCCTCCGCCGCACGGCAGACATTGAAGATCTGAAACAGCAGATCGCTGAGATGGAAGCGATCTTAGGCGATATCAAGAAGATCCGGAAGGTGATTGCTGACGAGCTGCGTCAGGTTGCGAAGAAATACGGACAGCCCAGACGCACACAGTTTCTCTATCTTGACGATGCAGACGAATATGACGAAGAGGATGAACTTCCGGATTATCCGGTGCATCTCTTCCTGTCGGAGAGCGGCTATTTCAAAAAGATCACGCCGCAGTCGCTCCGTATGAGCGGCGAGCAGAAGCTCAAAGAGGGCGACCGTATGGTCGAACAGCACGAAGCAACCAACCGCACCGAGCTGATCTTCTTCACGGACAAGCAGCAGGCATATAAAACGACCGTCAGCGCGTTTGATGATACAAAGGCGAGTGTGCTGGGTGACTACGTTCCCGCAAAGCTTGGCTTTGATGAGGGCGAGTCGGTGGTATCCATGATTCACACAACGGATTATGAAGGCTTTGTCCTCTTCCTCTTTGAAAACGGCAAGGCGGCAAAGATTCCGCTGAAGGCATATGAAACCAAGACCAACCGCCGCCGGCTTGCGAATGCATATACAGCAAAATCGCAGCTGGTAAAAATGATCTTCCTGCCTGAGGATAAGGATATTCTCGTGCGATCCACCAACGGCCGCGCGATTGTATTCAATACCGCGATGATCCTGCCGAAATCCACAAGGGATTCCATCGGCGTACAGGTGATGACGCTGAAGGCGAAGGCGGTCGTGCAGAGTGCGTCTATTGTCACAGAGGCAGAGCGGGAATCGCTGCAGAAATATTACATCAAGAACGTACCTGCAGCAGGTGCACTTGCAAAGGAACTGCCCGACAGCGGACAGCTTTCATTCTGATTTTTGTTCCGCGTCGATGGGATCGGCGCGGATTTTTTATAAGAAAGGAGTGTCGTGTGTGATCCATTTTATTCTCGGCGGCGCAGGCAGCGGAAAATCAGAAACACTGATTCGTCTGCTGAAAGATGCTGCACAAGCGCAGGCGCAGGTATATGCGATCGTACCCGAGCAGTTTTCGTTTACCTTTGACGGAAAGCTTTACCGCACACTGGGCGCAAAGCAATATAACGGTCTGGAGTCGATGACCTTTACCAGCCTTTCAGCGATGCTGTTTCGTACATACGGCGGTCGGTCGGGAGAATATGCGGATGAGATGACCAAGACCGTCCTGCTCTATCAGACCATTTCGGAGCTGGCGCAGAAAAAAGCACTGACCTATTACGCAAGACAGGCGAACGGACAGTCGTTCCCCGCACAGGTCGGAAAGGTGATTACAGATCTGCGCCGCGCAGGGCTAACACCTGTGCAGCTGCAGAAGCGATCTGCGCAGCTGGGTGAGCGTCTGCAGCGCAAAACGGCAGATCTTGCGCTGATGTATGCGGCGTATGATACGGCACTGCGCGAGCGGAATCTGAAGGACAGTCTGACGGATGTTTCCGAAGCGGCTGCGATCGCGGCAGGGAATGATCATTTCTGCGGCGCGTATATTTTCATCGACGAGTTTGAAAGCTTCACGGGAGATCAGATGGATTTTCTGGAGGTACTGTTCTCGCAGGCGGCGGAGGTGTATATCACGCTCCGTACAGCGGATCCTGACGCGCCGGACTATACGGTTTTTGATACGCCGAACGGCACACTGAAGCGGTTGCAGCGTCTGGCGGCAGACCTGGGGATCGCGTGCGACAGCACCATGTGCCGGGAAACCTATCGGTTCCGGTATGATGATCTTGCACAGGTGAGCCGGACGGTGCTGCGTCCTGTGACGGAAGGGACGGGCAGTGCGGCGCATGTGCATCTGATCGAGGCGCGCAACAGCTATGATGAAGCGGAATATGTCTGCGCGGAGATCTGCCGTCTGGTGCGTGAGGAAGCGCTGCACTGGCGCGATATTGCGATTGTAACACATCAGCTGGGCGAATATCGCAGTGTGCTGGAAGCAGCATTTGCACGGTGTGAAATCCCGTATCACATCGACGGTAGCCACGGCGTTATGCATACCGCAGTCATGCAGCTGATGCGTTCGGTGCTGGAGTTGATCTCTGCGAAGAAGCCGGATTCAGAAGCCGTTCTCCGATATGCAAAAACGCAGCTGCTCGGCATTCACTGTGAGCGTATCGCCGCACTGGAGCAATATTGTTATACCTGGAACATTGACGGTGATACGTGGCTCTCGCCCTTTCCTGTATCCGAACACGAGCAGGATATTGAAGTGCTCCGCGCATTTCTGATCGAACCGATTCAGGCACTCAGAACGCGTGTGAAGCATAAAAGCGGCAAAGAGATCTGCCGTGCGTTGTATGAATTTCTGGTTGAGATGAACGTACCGCGCAATACCAGCGGTGTGGCAAAGGCATATCGCGACCGTGGAGATGAAAACACGGCGGACGCGCTCAAGCAGCTGTGGGGCGATCTGATCCAGGTGCTTGATACACTCAGTGCAACGCTGGACGACAGCAGAATTACGATATCGCAGTTCAGCACGCTTTGTCTGTCGCTGTTTGCCTCTGTGGAATATGCCGCTCCGCCGCAGCTTCTGGACTGTGTGATCGTGTCCCCGGCGGAAACTGCGCGTTTGAATGAACCGAAGATTTTGTTCGTGCTCGGCGTGAATGAGGGGTTCTTTCCGAACGCGGTTTCAGTCAGCGGACTGTTTACAGATCGGGATTATCTTGCGCTCAGTGATGCAGGTCTTTCCATCTCCCGCCCGATCGAACAGCTGCTTGCGGACGAGCGGCTGATCGCCTATAAAACGCTGTCCGCCGCCTCTGAAGGGCTTTATCTCTGCTATCCGTTGGCGGATGAAAGCGGTAGGGCACGCACCGCTTCCACGCTGATTACAGATTTGTGCCGTGTTTTCCCACAGCAGGAGATCATTTGTACCAATACGCTGTCACCGCTGTTTTATGCGGCAACACCACAGGCGGCATATCATCGCTGTGCGGAGGAAAATGGCATTGCAGACAGCGCACAGAGCAGCATCCGTGCTGCCTTGCAGAGTGATCCGGTGCTGGGCGCAAGATTGTCTGCACTTTCGATGCGTTCGGATGAAGGCGCGCATCATATTTCCGATAAAGCGCTGATGCGCCGCGTGCTGGGGGATCGCCTTTCGCTTTCAGCGACGCGGGTAGAGCAATATATCCAGTGCCCGTTTTCTTACTATGCGACGCATGGGCTGAAGCTGTCCGCGCCGCAGAAAAAAGAGCTGAATCCGCTTGAGATCGGTAATCTGGTGCACTATTGTCTGGAGCATATCATCCGTACCTGTGAAACGAAATCGGACTTTCTTGCGCTTTCTGAGCAGGAGATCTCTGCGCAGACCGCAACGCTTTCGGCGCAGTACCGTGCAGAAGAACTGGGTGGTGATTTCAGCAAGACAGCGCGGTTCAGCGGCAATTTTGATCGTCTTTCTGCGGCTATTCCGACCGTAGTGACTCATCTGCAGGAGGAACTGCGTCAGTCGAAATTTGAGCCGAAGCATATTGAGCTGGTCATCTCAGAACGCGACGGCGACCAGCCGATCACACTGAAGGCGCCGAACGGCGTGGAACTGATCTTCAACGGCAAGATCGACCGTGTGGATGTTTATGAGGAAAACGGAGAGCAGTATGTGCGCGTTATCGACTATAAAACGGGCGCGAAGAGATTTAATCTCGGCCACCTGCTCTACGGGCTGGATATGCAGATGCTGCTCTATCTGTTTACAATTCTGTCAAAGCAGGGAAGATACGCGGGTGCGAAGCCGGCCGGGGTGCTGTATATGCCAGCCGGTGCGGCAGAGTGCAAGCGCGACCGCGGTGCAGGAACGATTGCGGATTATCTCAATAAGAATTATTGCATGAACGGCGTGTTGCTGCGGAAACGGAGTGTGCTGACCGCGATGGAAGAGGCGCTTGCAGGCGTGTATATCCCTGCACAGCTTGCCAAGGAGGATGACGGCGGCGACTGTCCGATGCTGAAAAAGGGAGCCGCAAGCTTTCTGACTGCGGATGCATTTGAGCGCGTGTATACACATATGCAGACTGTGCTGACAGATATGGCACAGCGGCTGTATGAAGGCAATGTCGCTGCGGAACCGCTGATCGCACAGCGGCGCGAATCGCCTTGTACCTATTGTCTGCTGGGGGATGTATGCGGAAACGCGGACGGTGCGGTCTGCCGTGTGGCGGATGAGGAAGCAGCGGATGCATTCGCCAAGCAATTAACGGAAGGAGGAAGGGAAGATGGCAAGATGGACCACGGAACAGCAGGCGGCAATTGACGCACGAGGCGCTTCCTTTCTGGTATCTGCGGCGGCAGGAAGCGGAAAGACATCGGTTCTGGTCGAGCGTCTGATCCGTCTGATCGCAGATACGGAAACAAAAATTCCCGTAACAGAGATGGCGGTTGTGACCTTTACCAATGACGCTGCAGCGGAGATGAAGAGTCGTCTGGCGCGTGCGCTTGCGGAAAGAATCGCCGCAGAGCCGGAGAATGTATGGCTCCGCCGGCAGCACGGACTGCTGCAAAGCGCAAAGATCTCAACGATCAACAGCTTCTGCTTTGATCTGATCCGCGATAATTGCCAGGCGCTGGACATCACGCCGACCTTCCGCATTCTGGAGGAAACGGAAGAAAAGCTTCTGCGAATTGCTGCTCTGGATGCCGTTCTGGAGACATGGTATGCGGATGAGGAGCGGGCGCAGTCGATGCGCTATCTTTGCGGACTGTTCTGCGGAAAGACGGATCGCCGCCTGGTTGAGCTTCTGCTGAAGATGTACGAAAAGATCATCAGCATGCCCTTTGGTTTTGAAAAGCTGAAAGTGATGGAGCAAAGCTACACGGACAGTTCTTTGCGCACGCAGTATCTCGAAAGCCTTACAGTGCGATGTGCCGAGGCCGAGGAGATCCTCAAAGCCGCTTTGCATGACGCTGAGGCGTTTGGATATCAGAATCTGACAGATCTTTTGTACGAAGATCTGATTCAGGCGGAGGCGGTGCATCGTGCGCTGACCGATCCGGCACTTTCAGCGGAGCAGCTTGGTGAACTGCTTGGAAAGATCTCCTTCGCCCGTATGACCACAGGCGGACGGAAGCTGCCCGATCAGCATCTGCGTGAGAATGCGGTGCGGCTTCGTGCCAAGGCGAAAGCTGTCCTGACTGCTGTGCAGTCTGCAGGCGACACGGTGCTGTATATGGAGGAGGATCTGAACGCGCACGCTAGGGCAATGCCTCTGCTTCGGATGCTTTTGCAGGATTTTTCCGATGAACTGTGGCGGAGAAAATGCGAAAAAAACGCACTTGGATTTGATGACGGCGAACAGGTTGCGCTGGCGCTGCTTGGCTCATATACCGAAGAGGGCGAAATCGTCCGTACACCGCTTGCGGTCGAACTTTCGGAGTTTTATAAAATGATCCTGCTGGACGAATTTCAGGATACGAACAACCGACAGGATCTGATTTTCAAGCTGCTTTCTCATAACGGATCGGCGGAACGGAACGGGGATAATCTGTTCATGGTCGGAGATCTGAAGCAGTCGATCTATCGGTTCCGTCTGGCAAATCCACAGAATTTTCTGGATACAATGGCGGCATCCGTGCCATATTCCAAAGAGTCGCAGGGGAATGCATTTTTGCGCCTGAACCGGAATTTCCGCAGCAGCCATGAGGTGGTGGAGTTTGTCAACTTTGTCTTCTCAGCCGTCATGTCGCCGGAGGTCGGCGAGGTGGATTATGGCGAGGGCGAGGCGTTGGTACAAGGGGCTTCCTTTGCGGATACACCGCGGAATACTGAGGTTGTACTGGTGAATACGGACGAATATGGAGATCAGGCGGCGGAACAATATGTTGCCGAACGGATCGCTCAGATGCTGAAAGACGGCAGTCCTGTTTCGACGGATGGCGGCACGTGCACGCGGCCTTGCCGACCGAGTGATTTCTGCATTCTCGTGCGAAACAATGCCACGGCAATGCGCTATCAGGCGGTGCTGGAGGAATGCGGTATTGCCGCCTACTGCGAGGAAGCAGCCCCCTATCTCAAGTCGCGTGAGATTTCTGTGCTGCTGAATTTCCTGCGCGTCATCGACAGTCCGCCGAACGATCTTGCGCTGGCATCTGTTTTGTTGTCTCCGATGTTCTGCTTCACGATCTCAGAACTGACAGAGCTTCGTCTGCTTGCACCGAAAAAATCGTTGTATTTTGCTGTATGCCTGGGACTCGGCAGACAGCTGGATCAGAAACAGAATGAGCCGCTGTTATCAGGCGGACTGCTTGAAAAAACACAGTATTTCTTTGATACGCTTGCTGTACTGCGCCGTGATGCCATGCGTCTGCCGCTGGAAACGCTGATTCGCAGCATCTATGACAGTACGGATTATCTTGCGGTGATGCGGCGCGGCAAAAACGGAGAACGACGCCGTGCCAATCTGCGTCGCTTGCTTTCACACGCGCGTAACTATGAAACGAATCTGGGCGGCGGTATTTCCGGATTTCTGCGCTATCTGGATCGTATCTTTGAAAATAAGAGCGATATAGAACGCGGTACGGTCGTTTCCGGTTCGGAGGATGTTGTTGCGATCAAGACGATTCACAAATCCAAGGGGCTGGAGTTCCCGTTTGTTTTTCTTGCAGAAACCAATCGGAAGTTTAATACCAGTGAAAAATCGGATATTTTTCAGTTTGCGCCGACCATCGGATTCGGATTCCGTATGCAGGATCCCGAAGCTCTGACGCGGTTTAAGACGCTGCCCTATGCTTTGATTGCAGATCATAATGCTCGTCTTGCGCGGAGTGAGGATTTGCGTCTTCTGTATGTGGCATTAACACGTGCCAAGGATAAGCTGTTTATTCCACTTGTATGCAGTGAAGCGGATTCTACCGTTTCGCGCGTCCAGTCCTTTGCGCTGGAGATTGCCGCTGCCGGCGGTGTAACGCCCCGTCTTGCAGCGCAGGCGGGATCGCTCGGCGATTGGCTTTGGATGGCTTTGCTGACTGCGGAAAATGGTGCTCCGCTTCGTGCCTACTGCGATACTGCAGACTGTGCCTGCGGAGGGATTCTTCCGATGGAGATTACGGAGTATCAGCCACAGGTGACGGGCGAACATACCGAACCCAAGCAGGAAGAAACCGACGCGCAGGCAGACCCGGCGGCAGTCGCAATGCTGCAGGAGCGATTTGCGCAATGCCGCGCACAGACAATCTGTACACTGCCAGCCAAAACCACTGTTTCTATGCTTACCAAGGAGGACGATGCGATTGATCTTGCGCTTCGCCGTCCGAAATTTATGGAAGAAAGCGGAAAGCTGACGCCTGCAGAAAAAGGAACTGCGCTCCACGCTTTTTTACAGTTTGCCGATTTTGAAGCAGCGCGGCAGGATGCGTCCGCAGAGCTTTTGAGACTGGTACGCGGTGGATATCTCACGCAGGTACAGGCGGATTCTATCTCGCTTGCACAGCTTACGGAATTCTTTGAGTCGCCGCTATATGCGCGGATCTGCAGTGCAGAGCGTGTTTGTCGTGAACGAAGGTTTCTCGTAAAAATCGCCGATCTGAAGCTGGAGGACGCAGAGGAATATAACGGCACCGAAGCAATGCTCAGCGGAATTATGGATCTGGTGTTTGAAGAGGAAGATGGACTTGTGCTGGTGGATTATAAAACCGATGCGGTATCGCCCAAAGAAGCAGACATCTTACAGGCACGTCATGGCGCACAGCTGCGTGTATATCGGCGTACGCTGGAGCTGATTGAAAATAAACCGGTGAAGGAAACCTGTCTGTTTGCATTTTCACTTGGAAAAATCATTCCAATTGAAACGGATTAAATTGATAAATTGCAAGATCCGCGCTGTTTGATTGAATAGGACTTTCATTTTCGGAAATACTAACGCCATATTGTAGAATTCGTTCTGCAATACGCAAAACAAACGAAAGGAAGTTCAGAGATGAAACGAGCTGTTTTATGCCTCAGTGCGCTGATGGTAATGGGTCTGTTTACAGGTTGCGGAGGAAGCAAGGATAACGAGAGCGGCACCACCACGACCACAACAACCACCACAACCACTACGACCGCTGCAACGACTACCACAACGGAAGCAGGTACTACCACCACGCGTGAAGAAACCACTGCGACCACCGATGACGGCAGTCTGATGAGCGATCTTGGCGATGCAGGCGAGAACCTGATGAGCGATACGGAATCTATCATTTCCAACGCCGGCGACCGGATGAGATAACAAAAAAACCCACGGAGAATTGATCCCCGTGGGTTTTGTGTTATACAGTTGAATCAGCCCATTACAGCGATGACTTCGTGGTTCTTGCCGTCGTTGAATACGGGGAGAACGTTGCCTTCGATTGCCTTGCCGTCTACGGTTACGGACTTGATGCCCTTGCAGACATGGTTCGGGTTCTGGAAGGTGATGTCATAAGTAGCACCGCGGAACTGACGGGAAACGGAGAAGCCGTCCCATGCAGCCGGGATGGAAGGATCGATCTTCAGACCGTCCCAATCCGGGATGATACCGAGGATGTACTGGGATACTGCAACGAAGTTCCATGCAGCAGTACCGGTCAGCCAGCTGTTCTTTGCCTCGCCGTGACGCTTAGCGTCCTTACCGGCGATCATCTGTGCGTATACATACGGCTCGGTACGGTGCAGATCGGAGTACTTCTCTTCTCTGTAAGCAGGAGCAATCTTGGAGTAGTATTCATAAGCCTTGTCGCCGCGGCCAACGAATGCTTCCGCACAGATGATCCATGCGTTGTTGTGGCAGAAGATACCTGCGTTCTCCTTGTAACCGCCCGGATAGGTGGAAATCTCACCGTATTCGATGTAGTACTTGGTGAATGCCGGGTTGTTGAGTACCAGACCGTGCTCGGTGTTGAGGTACTTGTCGATGCTGTCGAGCGCCTTGATATCAGCGCCGCATTCCTTGCCGACGCCGCTCATGACGCAGAAGCCCTGCGGCTCGATGAAGATCTTGCCCTCTTCGCATTCCTTAGAGCCCATCTTCTTGCCGAAATCGTCATATGCACGGAGGAACCAGTCGCCGTCGAAGCCGTGTTCCATGATTGCAGCCTTCATCTTGTCGATCTGTGCCTGTGCCTTTTCAGCGCCTGCGTTGTCACCCTTGTACTTGCAGAGTGCAACATACTCAGGACCTGCGAAGGTGAACAGACCTGCAACCATCATCGATTCAGCGACGCGGCTGTACTTCTGCTCGCCGTACTTCGGAGAAGTAGAGGTCTGGAAGGATTCGCCCGGCTCAGCGGAGAAGCAGCTGAGGTTGATGCAGTCGTTCCAGTCAGCACGCATTGCGAGCGGCAGACCGTGCGGACCGAGGTTCTCAGCAACGTGATAGAAGCTCTGGGTGAGGTGGTGCATCATGGTCTGTGCCTTGGATGCATCGTTGTCGTAAGGAACCATCTCGTCGAGGATGGAGTAGTCACCGGTCTCCTTGATGTAAGCAGCGGTGGAGAGGATCATCCACAGCGGGTCATCAGAGAAGTCGCCGCCGATCTCGTCGTTGCCCTTCTTGGTGAGCGGCTGATACTGGTGATAGCATCCGCCGTCCTCGAACTGGGTGGAAGCGAGGTCGATGATACGCTCACGTGCTCTGTCAGGAATCTGGTGAACGAAACCGAGGAGATCCTGGTTGGAGTCACGGAAGCCCATACCACGGCCGATACCGCTCTCGAAGTAGGAAGCGGAACGGGACATGTTGAAGGTAACCATGCACTGATACTGATTCCAGATGTTGACCATACGGTTCATCTTGTCGTCAGAGGTCTTGACAATGTACTTGGAAAGGAGGTTATCCCACATTTCCTTCAGCTGAGCGAGACCTGCGTCAACCTTTTCGACAGTGTCGAACTGTTTCATCATTTCATAAGCCTTGGTCTTGTTGACAGAGCCGTCAGCATTGAACTTTTCTTCCTGTGCGTTCTCAACATAGCCGAGGAGGAATACGAGTTCCTTCTTCTCGCCGGGAGCGAGGGTGATGTTGAGGCTGTGGGACGCAATCGGGGACCAGCCGTCAGCAACAGAGTTGTTGGACTTTCCAGCAACAACAGCCTGCGGATTCTCGAAGCCGTTGTACAGACCGATGAAGCTCTCGCGGTCGCAGTCATAGCCGTCGATCTTCTCATTTACGGTGTAGAATGCGAAGTGGTTGCGGCGCTCCTTATATTCGGTTCTGTGGTAGAGTGCAGAGCCTTCGATCTCCATCTCGCCGGTGTTGAAGTTTCTCTGGAAGTTGGTGGAGTCATCCTGTGCATTCCACAGACACCACTCCAGGAAGGAGAAGAGGGTGAAGGTCTTTGCTTCACTGCCGGTGTTGGTGAGGGTCATCTTCTGAACCTCGCCGTTGAAGTTCTGGGGAACGAAGAAGGTAACTTCAGCCTCCAGACCATTCTTTGCGCCCTTGATTACGGTATAGCCCATACCGTGGCGGCACTCATAGCTGTCGAGGTCAGTCTTGACCGGAGACCAGCCGGGGGACCACAGGGTGCCGTTGTCGTTGATGTAGAAGTAACGTCCGCCCATATCGACCGGTACGTTGTTGTAGCGGTAACGGGTGATGCGGCGCAGACGAGCGTCCTTATAGAAGTGATAACCGCCGGCGGTGTTGGAAATCAGAGAGAAGAATTCCTGTGTGCCGAGATAGTTGATCCACGGATAGGGTGTCTTGGGTGAAGTGATGACATATTCCTTGCGGGCGTCATCAAAGTAACCGAACTTCATAGGTTGTGTTCTCCTTTGTGAAAATTTTGGAATCTTTGCTTGAAAAATCCATTCGGAAACACGCCGAATGTAGATACTAACAGTATATCATATTTGTGCCGATATTACAAGACATATTTCCCGTTCTTATGTAGAAAATTTCATGCCTCTGTCGGGCAGATTATACAAAATCCGACGAATCCAGGCAAATTGTGAACGGACCGTCGTTAACCAGGCTGACCTTCATATCTGCGCCGAACCGTCCGCATTCGACCGTGCCGACGCGCGTGCGGCAATAGGCCAAAAAGGCTTCATACAGCGCATTTGCGGTATCCGGTTTGCCTGCTTTGAGAAAATTCGGGCGATTGCCGTGGCTGCAGTCGGCATACAGTGTGAACTGCGAGATGATCAGCAGTCCGCCGCCCACATCCGCGAGCGAACGATTGGTTTTTCCCTGTTCATCCGCGAAGATGCGGAGTTTTAAGATCTTGTCTGCCAGCGGCGCGATGTCTGCCTCCGTATCCTCTGCGCCGATGCCGAGCAGAATCAGATAGCCGGTGCCGATCTGTCCTGCGACCTCGCCGTCAATTTCCACAGATGCGCTTGTGACGCGCTGAATGACTGCTTTCATGTGATCTGTTTCCTTTCGATGTTGATATTCGCCAGACGCGCCTGTGCGTGCTGGAGCTTTCTTGGGATCTGATAGCGGCGGTGTTCCTTGACGAAATTTGCACCCGTCTGTTTGAAATAAAACCCCACGCCTGCGCTTTCACATTGTTCGCGGAGTGAGAGGATCCATTCAAACCGGCATTCTCTTGCGGTATTTCCCGATTCGCCGCCTGCGACGACCTCTTCGATCTCAGGGGTAAGGTAGGGGGAGAGGTCGATTGCGCCGAGCAGTGGTTCACAGATGATAACCTTGTGGCGGATGGGTGCGTTCAGAAAGAGCGGCAGACGGTAATCCGCGCGTTCCTGATTCTCCACGGTACAGCCGATCGTGACGTTTTCATATCCTTCTTCCCAGTCGTCGGGGAGGGAGGTGTAAAAGCGGTGGATCCGTTTGGTGATGATGAAAAACGGAACGTCATCACGCTGTCTGATCATCGCCCAGAGATCTGCTCTCCACGCGTCCGCATCTTCAAGAAAAAAGTCGGAGGTCATACAGCAGAACGTCAGTTCTCCTGGCATCAGTTTGAAATGTCCGCCGGCACCGCGGCGCATCGGGAGCGAAAAATCCTTGTTTTTGCGGATTTTTCCTGCGTCGCCGCCATAGCGAGCGTCTGTGCGGTAGACATAACAGTTTTCACAGCCTGCGCTGATTTTCCGGCAGCCATGCCAAGGATTCCAGATCGCCACAGATTCACCCCCCCTCACAATTGTTCTTATTATATCATACCGCGGTGTTTACGCGCAAGTATAAATCCATCCGAATTGCTCCATACTCCTCAAAAAGGAGGACGGAAGATGGAAAACAAAAATCGGTTCGGATGGCGCGAACGTGCAGTCATCATGCTTCTTCTGGCATTTGCGGCATTACTGCTGGCGCGGCTGTTTGCCCTTGGAAGACATTCAGAAACCCTGTCGGCGGCGGCAAGCACAGGAAGCTATACGCTCAAGGCGGATCTGGGCGACGGCGTGATCTATGACAGCAGCTTTCGCAGACTGACGGGGCAGAAGAGCGAATATCTTGCGATTGTTCATCCCACACCAGAAGCAGTCCGTGCGCTGATCGGTCATACCATCGAGGTTGCAAAGGTGCGCGACGCACAGATGACAGGCAAACCTTTTCTCTGCAAGGTGGACAGCCCGGACCTGAAATGTGCGGATATTACAGTATTTGAGGTGCCGGTCCGTTACAGCGATACGGCGGTGCATCTGATTGGTTATACAAACGGTGACGGTATCGGTATGAGCGGTCTGGAGGCGGCTTATAACGATTTTCTCCGCGGCGCGTCCCGCGAAAGCAAAGTGGTATATACGGTCAATGCACAGGGAGATCTGCTTGGCGGAATTGAAAAGAAGGTGGAGGCACAGCTTCCTGTGACTGCAGGGGTCGTGACGACGCTGGACCGCACGGTGCAGGAGATCTGTGAATCGGCGATTGATTTTCCGCGTGGTGCTGTGGTGGTGCTGGATGTAAAAAGCGGTGAGCTGCTCTCTTTGGTGAGCGTGCCTGCTTATGATCCCGAACGCGTGGCGGATTCGCTGAGTGATGTGGACGCGCCGTTTCTCAACCGTGCACTTTGTGCTTACGGGGTGGGATCGGTATTCAAGACTGTGACAGCTGCCGCAGCGCTTGAATCCGGTTTGACACCGGGCTTTTCCCATTGCTGCACCGGGGCGGTCACAGTTTATGATCAGCGGTTCCGCTGTCACAATCTTGCGGGACATCAGTGGCTGGATATGATAGGTGCGCTGACAGAATCGTGCAACACCTACTGTGTGATGCTTTCGCGCATGGTTTCGGCAGAGGGGATGTATTACACCGCGCATCGTCTGGGCTTCGGCACGGAGATCGTGCTTGCAGACGGAATCCGAAGTTCGGGCGGTAATCTGCCTGCGATCGGAACGCTGGAGATTCCTGCGGAACGTGCGAATTTTGCATTCGGACAAGGCAAGCTGACTGCAACGCCGCTTCAGGTTGCGGGAATGACTGCGGCGGTTGCAGCAGACGGCTGGATGCCGCAGATCTCGCTGGTGCGCGGTATCACCGAGGACGGTGTGACGCTGTCGGAGGCGGTGCCTGTTTCAGAGAGCCGTCAGGTGCTTGCGGAGGAGGTTGCAATCCAGTTGCGCGGTATGCTCACAGCGACAGTGGACGGCAACGAGGATTCAAACGCGCGTGCACGGAACACAAAAGCGGCAGGCAAGACCTCGACCGCACAGACAGGGCGGTATGACAAGCAGACGGGCGAGGAGCTTTGTCACGCATGGATGACGGGATTCTTTCCGGCGGACGCGCCAAAATATGCTGTAACGGTATTTGTCGAGGATGGCGGCAGCGGAAATGAAGCGGCAGCGCCTGTATTCCGCCGTATCGTCGAGGAAATGACGGCGGCAGGTTACTGATTTTTCGTATTATATTGCGAAATACTAGGAAAAAATAGCTTGACTGGATATGGAAACTATGATAAAATAACTTGATGTTGAGAAGATTTTGTGTTAATTGACAAAAGGGGGCGGATGCGGCGCGCGGATGCAGTGCGCGTCGGACGCTGAAGCTGTATGGGCGGAATGCCCGAAGAATAAGGAGGAAGATGGATGAAAGGAACGAAACTCCTGGCAGCACTGCTGTCAGGTGCAATGGTGATGAGCAATCTGTTGTTGTTTCCCGTTGCGAATGCAGAAGTCGTTGAGATCTTCAATGACGGGTTTGAAAACGGTGACAGCTGCGGCTGGACGCCGCGCGGCGATGAAACCATTCTCAGCGTGACTGAGGAGGCTGCTTATTCAGGAACGGGAAGCCTGAAGATCTCAAACCGCACCCAGAACTGGAACGGCGCAGGCTGCTCCAAGGTGCTGGAACTGCGTGCAGGCTATACCTATGACCTGAGCTGCTGGGTGATGTATGACGATGAAACAGCAGGTACCACGCAGCAGATCAATCTCCAGGTGCTGTATACCGACAGCGAAACAGGAAAGGAAAATTATAAGTATGTTGCGGGTAAAACTGTAAATGTCGGCGAGTGGACAGAGATCCGCAATACGGCATATACCGTACCCGAGACTGCAAACGGCATCACGTTGTATGTGGAAGCGCCGAATAATCTGAATTTCGATTTCTACATTGATGAAGTGACCGCAAACGGTGAGCCGTATACGGGTGAGGATCCGGACGGATTCTTTGATGATTTCGAGGACGGTACCCTGCAGGACTGGTCTGCGCGCGGCAGTTCCTCGGTTTCTGTGGTGGATACATACGCGCACGATTCCACCTATTCGCTGTACACATCGGGCAGAACCCAGCTGTGGAACGGCCCGCAGTCGAACAAGTCGATTGTACTGGAGCTTGGCGGCTATTATAAATTCAGTGTATGGGTGATGTACAACGGTGATGCATGGACGGATACCGCAGGATTCCAGCTGTATCTCCAGTACGATCAGAACGGTGAAACGAAGTACAACGCACTCAATGCCGGAACCGGTGCCAAGGGCGAGTGGATCTACATCGAAGGCAAGGTGACGATTCCGGATGATGTATCCAATCTGATCGTTTATGTACAGCCGCAGTGGTCATCTGCACCGTCCGACCAGGACAACACGATTGATTTCTATATCGACGATGTTGTAGGCGAGCGCCTGCCTGATCCTGCGATCCAGAAAGATATTGCTTCGCTGTATGAAACTTATGCGGATTACTTTAAGATCGGCGGTGCGGCGACTGCATCTGAGCTTGCAACGCCTGCATCCAAGGATCTGATCTTAAAGCACTACAACAGTCTGACCTTCGGTAATGAGCTGAAGCCGAATTCCACGTTGGATCAGGCGGCGTCGATCGCT
>SVNN01000042.1 GCA_015066905.1 Ruminococcus sp. | reverse complement strand
CAGTATTCGCCGATGCGACAGCGCCAAGCATCAGTTTTCTCACCTCTGGCGGCGACATTCCGCCCCTGAAGCCATCGCTGAACGCCGTCACGACCGTATCTACTGCAAGCTGACTCGCCTCGCGTCCTGCACGGGCACCGCCCATGCCATCGCAGACCACGGCAAGAATGCCGTCATCAAACACGGCGGTTCTGACTGTATCCTGATTCTCCTTGCGAACCAGTCCGATATCGGTTGCACCCACAACCCTCAAAGCATTTCACCTCTTTTGTGCATCAATTTATCTTCGCTTCCTCTCTTCTGAGCTGTCCGCACGCGGCTTCAATGTCGCTGCCGAGCGTTCGCCGCACGGTCGCATTGATCCCCCTGGCTGCAAGCAGCTTCTGAAAGGTATATACGGTATCCCGTCCGGTACGGAAGCTTCGTTCCTTGACAGGATTTACAGGAATCAGATTTACATGGCACGAAAAGCCCTTCAGAAGAGCTGCCATTTCATCCGCCGCACGAACGTCGGCATTCACGCCGTCGATCACGGCATATTCAAACGTAATGCGCCTGCCTGTTTTCGCACAGTAGCGCTTGCACGCACGCATCAGTTCGTCGATCGGATATTTCCGGTTGACCGGCATAATCTCACTGCGGCGGCTGTCATTGGTCGCATGCAGCGAAACAGAAAGTGTCAGTCCGAATTCCTCCTGAGCCAGACAGTCGATCATCGGAACCAAGCCGCAGGTCGAAAGACTGACATGGCGCAGACTCATTCCGCGTCCCTCAGGTGCGGAAAGAATCTTCAGAAAGCGGATCACATTCTCATAATTATCCAGCGGCTCTCCGATCCCCATCAGCACCAGTCCGCCGACGGTTCTGCCGCTGTTACGCTCCGAGGCATAAATCTGTCCGAGCATCTCGCCTGCTGTCAGATCGCGGACATAGCCGGCGATGGTCGATGCACAGAACTGACAGCCCATCTTACAGCCGACCTGCGTGGAAATACACAGGCTGTTGCCGTGATGATAGGACATCAGAACCGTTTCGATCCGTGCGCCGTCAGAAAGCCCATATAGATATTTTACAGTATCATCGAGGGTTGACGCAAGTGTTTTGACAGAAATTGGTGAACATATATAAAATTCTTCGGATAGCCGTTCGCGAAATTGTATAGATAAATCAGTCATTTCGGAAAAATCTGTCACCTTACGCTGATGGAGCCAGGTAAAAATCTGGCGAGCACGGAATTTCTTCTCGCCCATCTGTACGATCGCCGCTTCCAGCTCGGACAGATAAAGGGATAAAATATCGCGCTTAGCCAAATTACTCACTCCAATCGTTTTAGTTTTGCAATGAAAAAGCCGTCGCTGCCGAAATCCGCCGGCACAAGGCTTGCTTTATAATCTCCGAACGGACCGCCGAGTTCCTCCAGAAAAGGAACGCCGACAAAGTCCGGATGCGTGTGCAGGAACTGATCCACAACGTGATCATTCTCTGCGCGCGACAGCGTACAGGTCGAATAGACCAGCGTGCCGCCCGGCTTTAAGTAACCAGCCGCCGTTTCTAAAATACGGCTCTGGATCGCGGGAAGCCCTTTCAGGCTTTCCTGCGGTTTATATTTGATCTCGGGCTTGCGGCGGATCACGCCGAACCCCGAACAGGGCACATCACAGAGGATCTTGTCCGCCTGCGGCATTGCACCGGAATAAACAGACGCATCTGAAACTGCAGCAGTCACATGTTTCAGCCCAAGTCGTTTGGCACCCGATGCAATCAGCTGCACGCGGTTTTCGTGCAGATCAAAGGACAGAACGCGCCCTGTCCCGCCGACCAGCTGTGCCAGCGTAAAACTCTTGCCGCCCGGTGCAGCGCAGACATCCAGAATCAGATCACCGGCTTCTGCGCCAAGTGCATGGCAGCAAAGCTGTGAAGCAAGATCCTGCACATGAAAATAACCCTTGCGAAATGCTTCTGTCTGCGTCAGATCGCCGCCGGATGTAACAAAGCAATCCGGCAGCAGCGGACTCGGTTCCGCCTGTATGGGCGAAAGCGATGCAAGCATAGTTTTTTCGTCACACCGCAGGACATTTCTGCGGATTGTGACAGGCGGCCGTCCAACAGAATCGGAAAGCAGCGAATGCATCGCATCCTCTCCATATTCACGCCGCAGCTGTGCAACCAGCCACGCAGGAGCGGAATAAAGCACCGACTTCTGCATGATCGGATCCTTAGGAAGCGGAATCTCCTTGCCGTCACGCAGAAATCCGCGCAGTACGGCATTGATAAAGCCCGACGCACTCTGCACACGCAGGGATTTTGCCGCATTCACGGTTTCACTCACTACTGCGTTCTCAGGCGCGCGCATATATAACAACTGATATACGCCGGTGCGAAGCAGCTGCAGCACCGGTGTATCCAGCTTTTTGATCGGTTTTTTGCTGTATTTTGCAATTACGGCATCCAGCGTGAGCAGACGCTCCAATACGCCGTAGTATAGTGCGGAAACACGTTTTTTCTCCCTGTCCGAAAGCGATGACTCCCGCAGGGCCGCATCCAGTGCAAGCGTGGAATATCCGTCCTTTTCCAGTGTCCTGTCCAGCAACCGGACACAAAATGTCGTTTCAGCCGCTGTCATCTTCTGTTCCTTAACGCGAGCAGACGGATCAGCTGCAGCAGGGAGGTCACAAGTGCTGCAACATAAGTCAACGCCGCTGCCGAAAGCACCTTACGCGATCCGTGCAGCTCATCTGAGCCGAGGATGCCGAGCTGTTCGAGCGAAGCAAGCGCGCGGCTGCTTGCATTGAATTCAACCGGCAGCGTTACAAACTGAAACACCACCACAAGCGAAAAGAGGATGATACCCACATCCAGCAGCTGCGGCATGCCTAAAATCATACCAAGCAGGATGACAGGGTAAAACAACCTGGAACCAATGTTCGTCACCGGAACGATTGCAGAACGGATCCGGATCGGGGCATAGCCCTGTGCATGCTGGATCGCATGGCCGACCTCATGTGCGGCAACACCCACCGAAGCGAGTGACGTGCCATGAAAAACATCAGTTGACAGGCTGACCACATTCGTCCGCGGATCAAAGTGATCGGTCAGCTCACCGCCGATCTGCTGGATCTGCACGTTGTAAAGTCCGTTTGCATCAAGAATCCTGCGTGCCGCCTCGGCACCGGAAATATTACGGTCCGACCGCACATCGCGATATCTGGAGTAGGTCGATTTGATGTTGATCTGCACGATCAGAGAGATCACCAGGGAGATCAGCACCAGAGAATAACCGAAGATCAAAACAAAATGCTCCTTTCAAGCCGTTTATTGGTTGGAGGAGGTAAACTGCATGCCTTGCTCAAGCTTGTTTCCGCGGAGAAAATCCGCTGTGCGAAGCCGCTTGCCGCCCTCTGCCTGCAGTTCGGTGATGCGGATGCAGTGTCCGTCACCACAAGCAATAACCAGAGAAGCCGCGTCCACCAGAACGCCTGCCTGTGCGGCATCTGCCGTCTGCTCTGTCAATTCGGAACGGTGAAATTTGATTCGTTTCCCGTTCAGAAAGGCTGTACCGGAAATACCACGGATCGTGTTGTGAATCACAGCGGCAGGCTTGGAAAAATCCAGAACCGACATATCCTTGGTGATCATCTTTGCATAACAGGAAAGTGCATCATCCTGCACCTCAGGCGTGATGCTGCCCGCGGCAATCGCGTCAACCGTTTCGCAAAGTGTTTTTGCACCCATCTCAGAAAGACGATCGTGCAGTTCATTTGCCGTTTCATTCGGATCAATTCTGGTCGCCGCCCTGATCAGCATATCGCCCGTATCCAGACCGGCAGCCATCTGCATCGTGGTGACGCCTGTTTCGGTCTCGCCATCTAAGATCACGCGCTGGATCGGTGCCGCACCGCGATATTTCGGAAGCAGAGATGCGTGCACATTCACGCAGCCATATTTCGGAAGATCCAGTACACTCTGCGGCAGAATCTGTCCGTATGCCACAACGACGATCAGATCGGGCGCCAGAGAGCGAAGCGTTTCCATCGCGCTTTCTGCGTCCTCACCCTTGCGCAGTGAAGTCGGCTGATAGACGTCCAGCCCGTGGCTGAGCGCTTCTTTCTTGACGGGAGTCGGAATCATCTGATAGCCTCTTCCCTTCGGTTTATCCGGCTGGGTAAACACACCGACGACCTCATCCCCGTGCTCCAGCAGAGCACGCAGACAAGGAACGGAAAAATCCGGCGTTCCCATAAAAACGATACGCATCAGTTTTCCTCCATCTGCACAAATTCATCCACCAGACGCAAAAACAGTTCACCGTCCAGGTGATCAGTCTCGTGGCAGGCGCAGCGGCAGGCAAGCTCCTTCAGATCCATCGTGAAGGTCTTTCCTGTTCTGTCCTGTGCGCGGAGAATACAGCGGTTCGGTCTGGTCACGTAGCCCCACTGCTTCGGACAGGAAAGGCATCCTTCTACACCGCGCTGTTTTCCGCTGGTTTTCAGAATCACGGGATTGACTGCTTCGACAAGTCCGTCACCCACGTCCATAACGAATATACGCTTGAGCACACCGACCTGCGGTGCCGCAAGTCCGACACCATCTGCCTTTGCCAGCGTGTCGATCATATCATCAATCAGCTGTGCAAGCTTTTCATCAAACACCTCAACCGTGCGGCAGGGTTTGGATAAGATCGGATCTTCCTTCGTAACAATATTCCGAATTGCCATGTTTGCAGTCCTCCGTTATTCATTATACCCCCAAATCGCCGTTCATATCGGCAAAAAGCTGAACGCGGGCAAATTCTTTGAATTTTCCCGATTCATGCAGCAGCTCTGAGATGAAAGCGCGCAGCTGCGGGGTGTTTTTGCATTTGATCAGAAGCCGATAGCGGTACTTCCCTGCGATCCTGCCGTAGGCACAGCGCACGGGACCAAGCACACGCATCGGAAGTGTAATCTGTTCCTGTCTGATTTTATCGCGCATCATACGCAGAAAGGTATCTGCGGCGGCGCGAACGTTCTGTTCCAGCTCCGACGAAAAGCCGAGCACACAGATATCGCACACGGGCGGAAACATCAGAGATTTCCGCAGTGCGATCTCCTCATTATAAAACGCACAATAATCCTGCTCTGCCGCAAGCTGAAGAATGTAATGCTCCGGCAAAAAGCTCTGCAGGATCGCTCTTCCGGGCTTATTTCCACGTCCACCGCGTCCCACGACCTGTGTGACCAGCGAAAAGGTCCGCTCATAGCTGCGGAAATCACCTGCGAACAGCGCCTTGTCGATCGACAGTACACCGACCACGGTGACGTTCGGGAAATCCAGCCCCTTACCGATCATCTGTGTGCCGAGCATGATGTCATATTCACCGCGTCCGAACGCTTTGAATTTCTGTTCGTATGCATACCGCGAAAAGGTGGTATCCGCATCCATACGGAGAATCCGTGCAGTGGGAAAATATTCCGCGATCTGTTCTTCCAGCTTCTGTGTGCCGAAGCCCATCTGCTTCAGATGCTCACTCTTGCAGGACGGACAAGCCGTCACCGTTTCAGACACATAGCCGCAGTAGTGACACATCAGGCTGTCGTTCGGGCGGTGGTAGGTCAGCGGAATGCTGCAGTTGGGACACTCCAGCGGCGCATTGCAGCTTGCACAGGAGATAATCGTGTGATAGCCGCGGCGGTTGAGCAAAAGAATACTCTGTTCGCCCGCCTCCAGCGCGTCACCGATCGCATCGACCAGCGCGCGGCTGAATTCCGTCTGATTGCCCCAAGCGCGTTCTTCGTTCATATCCACCAGCTCAACCGCAGGCAGAACGGCATTGCCGTACCGCTCCGGCATTTCCAGCAGCGTGTAGACGCCGCGCCGGGCGTAGTAATAGCTTTCAAGCGAGGGTGTTGCAGACGCCAGCAACAGCACAGCACCATGCGTCTTGCAGCGCTGCTTCGCAACATCTGCAGCGTGATAGCGCGGTGCGGAATCTGATTTATAGGAGCGCTCGCCCTCTTCGTCCATGATGATCAGCCCGATATTGGTCAGCGGTGCAAATACTGCACTCCGCGTGCCGATCACGATATTCGCCTCGCCCCGTTCGATTCGCTTATATTCATCCATTCTCTGTCCGAGTGAAAGACTGCTGTGAATGACAGCAACCGTTTCGCCGAACAGCGACTGAAAGCGCGATACCATCTGCGGCGTAAGCGAGATCTCAGGGATCAGCAGAAGCGCCTGCCTGCCTGTTTCCAGTGTATGTGCGATCAGCTTTTCAAATACCGATGTCTTACCGCTTCCTGTTACACCGTGCAGCAAAAACACCTTCGGTTCGCCAAGATCAACCTGATCCGCCACTGCGGAATATACCGCCTGCTGCTGTTCTGACAACACCACATCGTCCACACTGCGGGTATAAAACTCCCCGCCTGCAGGCGTACGGAGCTGCTCCTGCTCGAACAATTCAATTACGCGGTGCTTGATCAGCGTTTTGATCACGGCAGGCGTTACGCCGCAAAGATAACAGGTTTCACGCTGGGAAGATGTTCCAACCTCCTCTAAAAAAGCGATCACCTGCGACTGCTTGCGGCTCGGCTGATGCCGTACTTCATCCATCAGATATGCATCAGACAACCGAAGCATCTGCAGGGTCTTATCTCCCACCATGCGATGAGATTCCTGTACTTCTTCGATACATCCTTTCGCAAGAAGCGCCGCAATCACATCCGCTTTTTCAGGATTCAGCCGCGTATCCAGCATTGCGTCCAGCTCTCGCTGTGACTTGGCGAGACGGATGAATCCAAGCAGATTCTCCTCCTCGTCTGACAGCGGCAGCTGCGGATCTGCATCACAAAGCCGGTAAGTTTCGTGAATCCGCAGATTCATACCCGACGGTAAAATCGTCTTGACACCGTCATAGTAGGTGCAGAACGTGGTTTCATGCAGGCAGCTGACCAGTGAAAGCAGTTCTTCGTTCATCACAGGTTCGTCATCCGCGACAGCAAGAATCGGTTTGAGTCGGAATTGCCCATCAGGCGGCTCAATCCGAAGGACAAACCCCACACGCTTGCGGTTGCCCCTTCCGAATGGAATAATCACGCGGACACCAGGCTTTACCGCATCAGCGAGCGAAGGCGGAATCAGATAATGAAAGGTCGTGTCAAAGCAGTAGCTTGTTCCGCTGACTGCAATGGCAGCCGACAGCGCATCCTGCGCCGCCATATCAGTTTTCAGCCGCTTCGGGATCCACGATTCTGTACTTTCCGCTTGCAAACTCCTCCACAGCGGTCTTTACAGGCTTTTCTTCCAGGATCTCACCATTTTCAGCGAGTGTATCCGCGATATTTCTTGCGCGCTTTGCAACGGCGATAACAAGAGAATAAGGACTTTCGTTCTTTGTGATGATCTGAGAAATTGCGGGTCTTAACATAATATGATACACCTCTTCTTTTATTTGGCAGAACGGACTTTCAGCTGTTCTGCGCGGACAATTGCTCTGAAATCGCTGACTGCGACCTCCAGAACATCGTTCACGATAATGTAATGATAGTTCGGGGCACAGGCAATCTCGCCCTCTGCCTCGGCAACGCGCTGAGCAATCACCTCAGCAGTTTCGGTGCCGCGCTTTTCCAGACGATGACGCAGCGTGTCCACAGACGGCGGCGCGATAAAGAGCAGAATCGCCTCAGGACAGCGCTCCTTCACCTGCATAGCACCCTGTACGTCGATCTCAAGAATCACATTCTTGCCGGCGTCGAGCATCTCCTCCACTTCCTTGCGGGGAGTACCGTAGCTGTTGCCGCAGTAGGTCGCATATTCCAGCATCCCATCAGCAGCCACGCGCGCATCAAACTGCTCACGGCTCAGAAAGTGATAATTCACACCGTCCACCTCGCCCTCGCGGGGTGCGCGTGTGGTTGCGGACACGGAGTAGTAGAACCCCTTGTCCTGCAGAATTTCATATAAGATTGTGCCCTTGCCGCAGCCCGACGGTGCGGATACGACAAACAGCAAGCCACGATCATTCTTCATCAGGCATCGCCTCCTCATTATCATTCCAGCGTCCTGCAACAGTTTCCGGCTGAATCGCCGAAAGAATTACATGATCGCTGTCTGTCACGATTACCGCTCTGGTGCGGCGGCCATATGTCGCGTCAATCAGTCTTCCCTGGTCACGCGCGTCCTGCACAATACGTTTGATCGGCGCGGATTCAGGACTGACGATCGCGATTACTCTTGCACTGGATACCATATTGCCAAAACCGATATTGATCAGCTGCATACAGATCCTCCTGTTATTCCAGATTCTGAATCTGTTCTCTGATCTTTTCGATTTCAGATTTCAGATCGACCACCACACGAGTGATTGTAATATCCTGTGCCTTGGAACCGATCGTATTGACCTCACGATTCATCTCCTGCACAAGGAAGTCCAGCTTTCTGCCGGTAGCATCGGTTGCTTCAAGCAGGGTGCGGAACTGCGCGATATGGCTGTGCAGACGAACAGTTTCTTCATCCACTGCCGTTTTCTCAGAGAAGATCGCAGCCTCAGTGAGAACGCGCTGCGGATCGATCTCTACATTCTTCAGGATCTCGGTAAGTTTGTTATAAAGCCGTTCACGATACTGCTCGGTCATCCGCGGCACTGCCTCTTCGACCTGTGCAAGCATCGTTTCGATTCCGCTCAGCTTCTGCTGCAGATCAGCACAAAGCCGTGCGCCCTCAGTTTCACGCATCTTGACGAACACATCCAGTGCATCGGCTGCAACAGAGGATACCGCTGCCCAGATCTCATTTTCATCCTCCGTCTGCTTCTGCACATTGAAGATGTCGGGGAAACGGATCAGTTCAGAAAGAGAAAGGTCATCCTGAAGACCGAGAGAAGCATTTGCCTCACGCAGCGCAGTGATATAGCCGCGTGCGATCGCATGATTCAGCTGAATCTGTGCTTCTTTTCCCTCCAGGTGATTGATCGAAACGGAAACCTCTACCTTGCCGCGCGAAACGCGTCCCTGCAAAAAGGATTTCAGCTTTTCGTCCAGATAAGAATATGCCCGCGGAAGACGGGAAGAAAACTCATAGTAACGGTGGTTTACCGCGCGGATCTCCACGAGAATCTCTTTCCCGTCGATCACCTGCTGTGCGCGGCCATAACCGGTCATACTTTTCAGCACGATTGCCTCCTTCACGGAATTTTTCCGTTATTTTGGTGTGCAGGGCAAAACCTGCCTATCTTATATATTATATCACGGTATATGGAAGAATGCAAGCAGGAAAAGGTTACAAAATGGATACAAAAAAAGAACCGACTCTCGAAAGAGTCGGTTCAAAGATATCAGTAATTCAGATTACTTGAGCGGCAGCTCGCCCATACCAGCAAGGTAGAGAGCGATGCCAGAGATGTCGTCTGCGCCGATTTCATTGTTGATATCAACGTCAGCGTTGATCTTGCCCTGTGCGGTTACAGTACCTGCAGCCAGAGTCTGATCCTGGGATACATAACGGGACAGAAGTACGAGGTCAACAACGTCTACGTCGCCGTCAACGTCTACGTCACCGTAGAGTGTCTTGGTCGGAACAGGAGTAGAATCAGGAGTGATCTCCGGATACAGCTCGTACATAGCGCCGAGTGCCAGCAGATAGTCACCTGCGTGCCAGAATCTGTGGTAGTTCAGCTCAACAGACTCGGTAGAACCAGTGGTCTCAAAAGCTTCCTTCAGTTCCATGCACTTCTCATCCTGGAGATACATAGAACGGATGTCGATGAAGGTTACGCCCGGCTCAACGATGTCGCCGTAAGGCATTTCCATAGATACACCGCTCGGTACCCACAGTTCCTGCTCGAAGATACGAGAGAGGCTGCCGTTGGTCTCAGGACGGGATACACCGATGTTATCACGACCGTGTTCCCAAGATCTGTCGAGCAGCTGCTGTGCGAGGTAGAGTGCCTGGCCGCCCAGAGTAGAAGCGTCAGCACTCATATCGGAAGCAGCAGTATTCTCAGCCTTAGCGTAGTAGATCAGGGTGTTAGCGAGAGAAGCTACACAACCGAGGTCAGAAGAACCGTAGTTACGGATCGAGCAGGTCAGACCGCTGTTTGCAGTAGCGGAATAGGTGCCCTCCCATTTTGCCGGCTGGCCGGACCAGTCAAGTGTAGCAGGGATAGCGTAGTCGCCATCTTCGGTCAGCTGAGTATTCTCAACGAACCAAGCAACCCATCTGTCGAGCAGAGTCTTGAGTGCTTCTTCGATGGTCATGCCGCCCGGCTTAACTGCGCCGTTGCTTGCATCGCCGTTTGTCTTAATATAGTAGTACAGCTCTGCGAGACGCTGAGTAGACCATACCTGGTTACCGATCCAGTGGTTGGAACCCGGGTCAGCGTATACAGGGTGCTCGGTGTAAGCCATGTTGTAGAAGGTAGATACAGAAGACGGATAGCTTGCATACTTACCATCCCAGGAGTTGGTACAACCACCTGCGAACGGGCCGTCAGCAGACTGGAGCCACAGATAGAGCTCGAGCTGTCTCTGGAGAGAAGTAACGTAGTCCTTGGTAGCGCCCTCAGCCTCCATAGCACCGTTGAGGTCGGAGTCATATGCAAGTGCATATGCAGCGAGCGGGTTCTGATAGAACTGGTGAGAGTGGCTGCATCCGATCTGCCATGCCCAGGAACCATCCTTAGCACCGCCCCATGCAGTGTACCAGGACATCAGGTAGTGTGCACTGTCGTAACCAGCGGAGCCGGACTGCTTGTTCTGGCAGCCGATAGCCTTATAGTACTTATCGAACATGTTGTTACGGAGCTGGTCACCCATCTTACCTGCCTTGGTGTACAGGTCAGAAGAGCCTACGCCCCAGAGCTTTGCAGCATAGATCGCCTGAATTGCACGATCCTCGGCGTCAGGTGCGTTGGTGTAAGACCACTGAGCAGCAACCTGGCTGTCGGTGGAGAAGCAACCCTTCATACCCTTCTGGGTGTTACCGAACTTGAGATCTTCAATACACGGATGCGGAATGGTCTCGAAGCAGGACTCCTGGTTACCACGCTGGAAGGTGTTGATGAAGGTGAAAGTACCGGAATCAGACGGAGTAGTGGTAGAAGGCTCAGAGTTGAGGTCGCTACGGTAAGCACCGCCGAAACCATACCAGTCATCAACGTCTGCGAGCCAGTGCATCAGGTACTCACCCTTGTCAGAGCTGTACGCAGAAGTGAAGTACTTGTGAATCGGGTTGGCACCGGTGTTGCTTGCATCGCCAGGCTGCGGATAGGAGGTAATGTCCTCAACGTCCTCGTCAGCAACCTGTGCGCTGAGGTCAGTCTTGCCCCAGAAACCAGTCTGGCTGGTCGGGATCATAACTTCCATGGTCTTCCAAGCCTTAGCAAGGTCGCCGGTGTTCTCAGCGTAGTCGGAGTTTGCACCGATGTTGTCACGCATTGCAGCCATCCATACGATGTAGGACATTGCCTCAGAAGTGGTCTCGTGACCGTAGTCAGGAGCCTCTACGATACAGGTCTCAACAGCGTGGTACGGAACGCCAAAGCCGCCGGATGCAACGGTAGTATCACTCAGGTAGCCATTGGTCTGACCGTTGGTGATAACGTCATCATACAGGGACAGGAAGCGCTGTGCGTAAGTCTCGTCGCCGAAAGCCTCAGGCTCAGTTCTTCTGGTAGCGGATGCTGCCATCGGGAGTACGGTGGAGGTGAGAACTGCTGCAGATACAACAGCAGAAATCATCGCCTTTCTCTTCTTTGATAACATGATTGATCTTTTCCCCTCTCAATATAGATTTGGTGGAATGGATTTTGGCTGTACACTGCGCATTGATATGTATTATAGGTGTGTACTTTATAATATGAACACACAGCCGACAGCCGCGAATGTGCAACAGCAAGGCAACTTCCGCAATGTGGTACAGATTGTCACATCTGTCCGGCAAAGAGTGTGAAACAAACCCGAAAACCAGACTTTCCTGTGGAATCTGATACAAATTGACAGAATTCCGCCTACTGTTATTTACAATCAAATTATAGTACAACCCCAAAAATTTGTCAACCCTTTACATAAAAACCGGGAACCTCAAAATTGATTTCGGAAATATGCACAGCATTGGTTCGGGTTATTTATTTAAAACGTAGAAAACAATTTTACACATCCGCCCGACCACCGACTGTTTTTTGCCCTCAAACACTGAAATTATACAGTTTGTAATCGTTTTCGGCACTTCATCGAATCTTCAGTCGCTATACACAATTTAAACACATAGCTTCTGTAAAATGGAGCCTGCACACGGAACAAAGTGGGAAGAAATCAGCAGATTGACCGACAATTAAAAAATTCGTAATATTCTGTTCATATTCTGTCCATTTATTTTTGCGATAATAATTGTGTATGTATCCGCAGTTTCATATGTACCACTCGTACTGCGGAAAGGAAGGGGAACTATCATGGTTGAAATCAAAAATCTTACCCGTCTTTACGGGAAGATTCCGGCTGTTAAAAACCTGTCGTTCACAATCAATGACGGTGAAATCCTCGGATTTCTCGGTCCGAACGGTGCAGGAAAATCCACCACGATGAATATGATCACCGGCTATCTGCCGTCTACCTCCGGCACCGTCATCGTTGACGGCTTCGACATCGCAGAAAACCCGATGGAGGTCAAGAAGCGGATCGGCTATCTGCCGGAGATTCCGCCGCTCTATCCCGAAATGCGTGTCTCGGAATATCTGATCTTTGTTGCCGGCATCAAGGGTGTGCACGGAAAAAAGGCTAAGCAGCAGGTCGAAAATTCGATGGAACGTCTCAAGCTGACTGATGTATCCAACCGCGTCATCCGCAATCTGTCCAAGGGCTATCGCCAGCGCGTCGGATTTGCACAGGCGCTTCTCGGTGAGCCGAAAATCCTGATTCTCGACGAACCGACTGTTGGTCTTGACCCGACACAGGTAATGGAAGTCCGTCAGCTGATTCAGGATCTCAAGCGTGACCATACTATTATATTCAGCTCTCACATCCTTGCAGAAGTCAGCGCCGTCTGTGAGCGCGTTGTCATCATCAACAAGGGCGAGATCAAAGCGATCGACACGATTGAAAACCTGGAAAACAGCATTCAGGCAAACATCCGTCTGTCTGTCACCGTGGAAGGCGACAAGCAGAAAGTGGAATCCCTGCTCAAGAAAATTGACGGCGTTGTATCTGTGGACAAGATTGACTACGTTAAGACGATGACGCATACATATACAATTGAGATCACCTCCGACGATGTACGCAAGAAAGTTCTGTCCACACTGATCGAGGCAGACTGCTCTGTCACAGAGATCACTTCTGTCAAGATGAGCCTTGAAGAAGTATTCGTACAGCTTACAACACAGAAGAATACGAAAAAATCACTTCGTGAGATCTGTGAGGAGCTCGGCGCAGAGATGGATGAGAAAAACAACGCTGCTGCTGATCTTAAGAAAAAGGAGGAGGAATAAACATGTTTTCACTTTATAAAAAGGAAGTGCAGTGCTACTTCTACTCCCCTTTTGCTTATGTAGTATGTGCACTCTTCATGCTTGTATTCACACTGGCGCTCTCTCAGGGTATCTCTGATATGGACAGCGACACGCTGAAATTCTCGTTCCCTGAGATCTTCTACAACAACTTCTTTTACTTCATCTTCCTGATCCCTGCGCTGACGATGCGTACCTTTGCGGAGGAACGCAAAAACGGCACTGAGGTGCTGCTGATGTCCTCTCCGCTCAAGATCACCAGCATCGTCCTCGCAAAGTTTCTGGCAGTCTGCACCGTGTTCCTGCTGATGCTGGTCTGCTCGCTGTTCTTCCCCCTGCTCGCATACCTGAGCGGCGGTATCGTGATTTCCACGCTGATCAGCGGCTATCTCGGTTTCTTCCTCTGGGGCGCAGTCTGTATCGCAATCGGCATCTTCCTTTCTTCTCTGACTGATAACCCGATTATCGCAGCAATTCTCAGCGAGGGTGCTATGATTGTCATCCTCTTCCTGGATAACCTGATCTACGGTGATCTGGTTGCATCGCTCGGACTCTACGACGTCCTGGTCTGGTTCTCGACCCAGAACCGCTTTATTGCATTCTCCCAGGGTCTGATTCAGATCAAGGATCTGGTATTCTTCGTAACACTGACAATCGTCTTCCTTGCCTGGACAGTCATTGCAGTTGAAAAAAGACGCTGGAGCAGGGGGTAATACTTATGGATATGAAACAGAAAAAGAATCTGAAAAACACAAAATTCACCCTGATCGCGTGGGTGATGGCGGTTCTCGTTTTGGTTGCAGCAATTCCTGTGAATCTGCTGTTTGACAAACTGGATTTCCGCTTTGATATGTCCTCGAATGAACTCTATACGCTGACAAGCACCACAACCGATTATCTGGACAAGATCAACGACAAGCATATCACAATCTACTGTCTGGTTGACATGGACGACCTCAAGGCAGATCCGAGTATGATGGCGCTCTCCAGCACACTGGAGCAGTACGACAGCTACGACTGCATTGATCTTGTCACCTTCTATCCGAACGAGCATCCGGAGATCATCAAGGAGCTGGATCCGGAAGGATATTATCTCTCCGACAACGGTGACCTCTTCGTCAAATGCGAGGAGACCGGTATGGTCAAGTGGATCGAAGGACAGACCACCTACACCTTTGAGCTGGATGAAGCCGGCAACGTGATGAATGCGATCTTCAACGGCGAGAATTACATCACCGGTGCGATCAAGACAGTCGTAGACGGCGAAGAGCCAATGGTCTACTTCCTTACAGGACACGGCGAAAAGTCGCTGAGCGAATATACCCAGTTCCAGGCAAATCTCTCTGCACACAACTATCGTGCAGCTGAGCTGAACCTGCTCAACGCCGATGAAGTTCCTGACGACGCAAAGATCATCATCATTGCTGCACCGCAGAAGGATATTACAGACGCTGAGAAGGAAAAGCTGGACGAATATCTCGATGACGGCGGCAATATCTCTTTCCTGATGTCGCCGAATGAGCAGAAGGTGAAATATGCCAACATCGAGCGTATCCTGCTGGACTACTGCCTCGGCATGGACTACAACAGAATATATGAAACCGACAAGAATATGCACGTAGACGACGACCCTTACACGATCATGGCAAATCTGCAGGCAGCGCCTGAGGAAGAAGGCTATGTGGATATGACCTCCGGTCTGATGCAGGAAAACAGTGGTCTGTACACCTACATGCCGGAATCCCGCAGCTTCTATACGATCTACGGCAGCAACTACACCAGCCTGACCATCGACACGCTGATGTCAACCAATACCACAGCAGTCGGCGAGGTTTACGGCGGCACAGATGAGGATCCGGACGAGATCGTCGGAACCGAAATGATCCTTGCGGCATATTCCACTGACAAATCCAGAAACAACTCTAAGGTTGTGGTTATGGGTAACGCAGAGTTTATCGACGATTCACACGTTGAAACCAGCTATGTCATCGTTCCGACCTATCTGTTCCTTTCTACAATCACCTGGATGTATGACAATCAGGTGGATATGAACATCCCCGACAAGAACAAGACCTACGACTATCTTACGATCAACAGCGAAGGCGCGGCAAACCGCACACTGGCCGCTATGGTCATCGTACCTGTGGCAGTGGCAGCCATCGGCGTATTCATCTGGTGGAGGAGGAAAAACGGATGAAACAGCTCAAGGTAATCGGAATCCTCGCCGGCATTGTAGCGCTTTCGGGCGTCGGCTACTACTTCATCGACCAGCAGCTGACCGAACAGGAGAAGCTGGAGCGCGC
>SVNN01000041.1 GCA_015066905.1 Ruminococcus sp. | reverse complement strand
CATCAACCTGTGCAAATGCTTTACAATCATCACCGCACATCCACAGGAAATCAGCCGTTTCATCATCGACGAGCTGCACCGGAGCACAACGTCAATCGAAGCACAGGGCGGCTTCACAGGAGAGCATACCCACGTCATCCTTACGACCATGCGCCGTTCTCAGGCAATGCGCCTGCGGAAATTCCTGCGAAAAAACTACCCCGAAACCTTTATGATGCTCACAAACTCCAGCGAAGTCATCGGCAAGGGGTTCCGTGAGATATGAACACAAAAGCACACGCGGCAAACTGCACCGCGTGTGCTTTTTTATGCTTCATTGGTTTCCTGATACAGCGCGATCAGCCGCTCCGCCTCATAAAACAGCGGCTCACGCGAATTCGGCAGACTGCCGTCAAGCACGCGTTCCAGAAGCTGATCCAGTACACGGCCGATACACCTGCCTTTGGCGCCAAGCAGCTGCAGGTCACTCCCGTCAATGAGCAGATCGTGCAGAGAAAGACAATCGCCGTTTTTGAGAATCCGCCTTGCCGCCTGCTCCATACGATCGATGCTGTCCAGCTCACGCAGACAGAATGCCTCCTTTGCACGCATATCAGCACGGCGTACCTCCAGCTGACGAAAGAACCATTCCGTGCCATATTGCGCAAGCAGACGGCGGATCTGCGCGTCGTTGAAAATCTTGTCGCTGTGCCGCGCAACCAGTTCTGTCACACCCTGCACCGTTTTATTCGGATAACGCAGACGGGTGAGGATTGTTTTCGTCATCTCCGCACTCACCGCAGCGTGCCCCTTGAAGTGTCCTCTGCCGGTCTGATCCCGCGTAAAGGTCGCAGGCTTTCCGAGGTCATGCAGAAGCATTGCAAGCCGCACCACCGGATCCTCTGCTGCGGCACCGACAGCATAAGCCGTGTGCCCCCAGACCGAGTAGCGGTGATAGGGGCTGTGCTGCAGAAATCCGACCGAATCCAGCAGTTCAGGAATCGCAACACCCAGCACCTCGGGATATGCAAGCAGAATGCGTGTGACATCCGTACCAAGCAGCAGCTTATCCAGCTCAGCGCGGATCCGTTCAGCCGCCACAGACTGCAGACGATCCTTCCGTGTCCGTATCGCATCATCAGTTTCCGCCTCGACTCCAAATCCCAGCACCGAGGAAAAGCGGATACAGCGGAGTATCCGGAGTGCGTCCTCTGAAAACCGCTGTGCAGGAATCCCCACGCAGCGAAGAAGACGGTGCTCGAGATCTGAACGTCCGTCAAAGGGATCCACAAGTCCCGTTTTCGGGTGATATGCAATTGCATTCACGGTAAAGTCACGCCGCGCCAGATCAGCACAGAGATTTTCGGTGAAGATGACCGAATCGGGGTGACGGGAATCAGAATATGCCCCATCCACGCGATAGGTCGTGATCTCCAAAGGAAAATCGCGTATCATGACCGTCAGTGTCCCGTGCCGCAGTCCCGTTTCAATACAACGGAAGGCAGAAAAAACCGCCTGCATCTGCGCAGGCCGCGCATTCGTGGTCAGATCAAAATCCGTCGGCATCCTGCCAAGGAGGAAATCGCGCACACAGCCGCCGACCAGATAGCAGGAAAACCCTGCGTCATTCAGGCGATGCAGCGCAGTCTGTACAGGCGGTGGCAGCGGAAACATATCAGATCCCTCCGTTCAGATTCAGAATGGATTGGCAAGCCGTTTCAGTTCCTCCAGGTCATAGGAGTGCTGCTGCGGTTCCGCATGGCTCTTTGCAGTTGCTTGTCCTGCACGCTCCGCCGATGCGCGGTCGGTGATCCCTGCCGCCTCCCAGCTTTCGAGGATGGTATTGATATAGGCAAACGACAGCTTGTCAATTGCAAGAATCGTCTTTTCATATGCGTATGTAATCAGCTCAATCGAATAGCCGCGCTGTTTCCAGCTGTCGATAAATTCCTGCTGCTTTGTGACAGGCTTGCGTTTCATATCAAACGCACGCATGACAGCATGGGTAAAGCCCTGCCGTTCTGTCATACGCTGCACCTCATCCTGCGCCTGTGAGAGGGTGGTGATCCCTTCTTCGTTCCAGCGGATCGCAATCGCCTCCACATAGCGCACATGCGGTTTGCCGATTGTATTGCAGTAGCCGAGGAGCATTAAAATCACATCCGCCTCCAGCCCGAGATAATCATGCATCCAGAGCAAAGAACGCTGTTCGGTTGACTTCAGCGGATGACCGAGCATCTGCTCGGCAAGCTCAAACAGCATACGCACGTCCGCATCCTGATCGACGCGTGCCGCCAGCTCTGACGGGCGCAGCAGATAGTTCGTACTGCTCTTCGGTGCAAACACAGGTGCAGCCGGCTCTTTGGGCTGTACCACAGGAGTACTCTGCACCGGCGCCACAGGTGCAGCCGGCTGCGGACTGAGCTTCTGCACAGCAGACGCAGATTCGGCCATCGTGTCGAATACATTCGCCTGCTCCCAGAACAGAAATGCCTCCTCTACCGTGCTTTCCTGCACAGAAAGCGCCGCAGCAATTTCGTGCGCTGAGAAAACAGTGCCGCTGTGTCGTAAAACATACAGCAGCACTTTGATCGCGTCAGGAGACGCAAGTTTTAAAAAATGATCCACCACAGCAGTCGGAACAGCAAACACCGCCCGACTTTTCACCATATATTCCATATATCATTCACCGTCTTAATTTTTCCGCCTGCGTTTCCTGGAGATAGGACGCGGCAAGCGTCATGGCATCCTGATGCGGCAGTTCTCTTGCCGCAAGGGCAATGCCGACCGCAGACTGCAGACGCAGATGCGGCGGTGCCGCAGTAAACTGCTCTGACAGCGCAGCAATCCGCTCTGCCCCGTCACCGTTGAGCAGCACAGGCGCGTGATAGGATTCGAGCAGCTCCGCCAGCGCAGTTTCTTCCAGAATCGCATCCTCGGTCACGCGTGAAACCGCCGTACCGTCAGATTCAAACACCGCGCAGTAATAAAGCGACTGACGCGCATGAATCACACTGCAAAGCTTGCCTTGCGTGCCTGCCATCAACCATGCAAGACCTGACAGCGTCGAAACGCCCACACAGGGCTTGCCCAGCGCAAATGCCATGCCTTTTACCGCCGCAAGACCGATCCGCAGACCGGTATAGGAGCCGGGGCCGTTTGCCGCCGCGAAAAGATCGATCTCCTCCACAGAAATCTCTGCATGTTTCAGCATTTCCCTGCACAGCGGAAGCATGATCTGTGAATGCGTCCGTTTTGTATACAGCGAAGTCTGCGCCAGCAGCAGATCATCGCGCAGCAGTGCCGCAGATGCGGTCGAGCCGGAGGTATCAAACCCCAAGATCAGCAAAGCGGTCATCTCCTTCAATCGTTAATTCGCGTCCTGTTTCGCCGTGATAGGCAATCGAAATGCGGATGCAGTCCGCCGGCAGGGCGTCCGCAATATTTTCCGCCCACTCGATTGCAAACACGCTGTCGGAAAGCGGATAATCAAAAAATCCCGTCGAAGAAAGCGCCTCGGGCGTGGTGATACGGTACATATCAAAGTGATAGAGCGAAATCGAATCCGCGCCGCCGTGATATTCATTCACCAGCGCAAAGGTCGGGGAATGCACCTCATCCGGCAGTCCGAGCGCCGCGGCAAGACCGCGTGTGAAGGTGGTTTTTCCTGCGCCCAGATCGCCGTGAAAGGCGATGATATCCCCTTTCTTCAGCTTTGCACCGATCTGCTCGGCAAGAGAGATCGTTTCCTCGGGCGAATTGGTCTGAATCTTGATTTTCACAAAGTCCCGTCCTTATAATCAGAATAATCCGGTAATATTTCCGTTGTTGTCGCAGTCGATCCTGAGTGCGGCCGGCTCCTTCGGCAGTCCGGGCATCGTCATGATGTCGCCCGTCAGTACGACCACAAAACCTGCACCTGCTGAGAGCTTCAGATCACGCACTGTCAGCTTGTAATTCTTCGGTTTTCCGAGCAGTGCAGGATTATCCGACAGAGAATACTGCGTTTTTGCCACACAGATCGGAATATTGCCATAGCCCAGTCCTTCGATCTGCTTGAGTGCCTTTTCCGCCTGTGCGGTATATACCACACCGTCTGCACGATAGATCTCTGTTGCGAGAATCGAAATCTTCTCCTTGATCGGGAGCATCTCGTCATACAGCGGACGGAAGGAGTTTGTATCATTGCACAGCGCGATCGTCTCACAAACGCAGTTTGCAAGCTCCACGCCGCCTTCGCCGCCCTTTGCGAACACCTCGCAGAGCGCGCATTCCACGCCGAGATCCTTACAGAACGAGCGGACGAAGTCCAGTTCCGCGTCAGTGTCGGTATGGAAACGGTTCAGCGCAACCACAACGGGCAGGTGATATTTATGCAGATTCTCTACGTGCGTCTGGAGGTTGATAATACCCTTTTCGAGCGCCCACAGATTCTCCGTCTGCAGATCCTCCTTCTTGACACCGCCGTTATATTTGAGCGCGCGCACGGTCGCAACCAATACCACACAGGAGGGCTTGAGCCCACCGAACCGACACTTGATGTCGAGGAATTTCTCTGCGCCGAGATCCGCACCGAAGCCAGCCTCTGTTACGCAGTAATCGCCCAGCTTGAGCGCCAGCTTTGTTGCGCGGATGGAGTTGCAGCCATGTGCAATATTCGCAAACGGGCCGCCGTGAATCAGCGCAGGTGTATGCTCCAGCGTCTGCACCAGATTCGGCTTGAGCGCATCCTTGAGCAGTGCGGTCATCGCACCCTCCGCGCCCAGATCAGACGCAAAAACAGGCTTGCCGTCATATGTATATGCCACGAGAATCCGACCAATCCGCTCTTTCAGGTCGTGCAGATCTGCCGCGAGACAGAGGATTGCCATGATCTCCGACGCAACTGTGATCTGGAAACCATCCTCACGCGGTACGCCGTTGACCTTGCCGCCCATGCCGACCACAACATTACGCAGTGCACGGTCGTTCATATCCATGCAGCGCTTGAACTGGATCTGACGCTGGTCGATGCCGAGCGCGTTTCCCTGCTGGAGGTGATTGTCAAGCAGTGCACACAGCAGGTTGTTCGCCGCGGTGATCGCGTGCATATCGCCCGTGAAATGGAGGTTGATGTCCTCCATCGGAAGCACCTGCGAATAGCCGCCGCCTGCCGCGCCGCCCTTGACGCCAAAGACAGGACCGAGCGAAGGTTCACGCAGTGCAAGCATCGTCTTCTTGCCGATCTTGTTCATCGCCTGCGCAAGTCCGACGCTGACGGTGGTTTTTCCCTCTCCCGCAGGGGTCGGATTGATCGCTGTAACAAGAATCAGTTTGCCGTCCTGTTCGTGCGAAAGACGTCCGAACAGCTCCTCAGACAGCTTCGCCTTGTAGTGGCCATACGGCTCCAGATCGTGCGGGGTAACACCGATTTTCGCCGCAATCTCGGTGATCGGCTGCATCTTCGCCGCCTGTGCAATTTCAATATCGGTCATCATAAATAAATCTCCTCCAATCATAGCAGTATATTCAGTTGATTCCATTATATCATTTTTTCCTCACCTTTGCAAGCATCGGAAAGCAAAAAGATCGCGGCTCTTGACAACACCCGATTTTTGATGTATACTGAATCCTGGATAAGACCGCAGCGTGCGGATTATCTGAAAAAATCAAAACAAGGAGCGTATTGTTTGAAACATTACAACGCACTGGAGATTGTAGCGTAAACGGGAAGGTTTGCGAATACAAAATCCACACAAACCTCCCGTATTGCGGTCAACAAGATTCAGGAGGAAAAACAATGAATAAAAATGACTACACCATTCGCAAAGAAACAGAAACCGATTATAAGGCGGTTGAGCTGCTGACACGCGAAGCATTCTGGAACCAGTATGTTCCGGGCTGTCACGAGCATTATTTCGTACACGTTATGCGCAGCCATGCAGATTTTATTCCCGAGCTCGCATTCGTTCTCGAAAAGGACAGCGCAATCATCGGCAACGTGATGTACACAAAATCTACCCTGAAAGATCCGGACGGCAACGAAAAACAGATTCTTTCGTTCGGACCGCTCAGCATCGCGCCGCAGTATCAGCGGCAAGGCTACGGCAAGGCACTGCTGGAATATTCTTTTGAACAGGCAATCGCACTCGGCTACGACACGATTGCGATCTTCGGCAATCCGAACAACTATGTTGCGCGCGGCTTCCGCAGCTGCAAGAAGCACAACGTATCGCTGGTGGGGGACATTTTCCCTTCTGCGCTCCTGGTCAAAGAGCTGATCCCCGGCGCGCTTGACGGAAGAAGATGGTACTTCTACCCGAGTCCGGTCGAGCAGGTGTGCGATGACGCTGACGCAGTGGCACAGTTTGATTCCACATTCCCCAAAAAGGAAAAATGCTGGCAGCCGAGCCAGGAGGAATTTTACATCCACAGCCACGCAACAATCACCTGGTAATCCAAAAGCAAAAGCCGATGTGTAAAAACGCATCGGCTTTTCTCTTTTCCAAACCGCGTATTTTCGTTGTTTTTGGCGATTCAAAAAGTTTTTTTGAAAAATCTCAAAAAAATGCTTGACAAATCAATTCAAAGCTGATATAATATTAAAGCAGTCGAGAGACTGAAGCGTTAGAAAAGTGAAACATCTGAATGCGAGTGTGCTGGAATTGGCAGACAGGCACGTTTGAGGGGCGTGTGTTTAGGCGTACGGGTTCAAGTCCCGTCACTCGCACCAATTTGGAAAGATGGCTGAGCTGGTCTAAGGCGCACGACTGGAAATCGTGTAGACGTTAATAGCGTCTCCAGGGTTCGAATCCCTGTCTTTCCGCCATTTGGTGATAGGATTCACCAGCACAAAGGCCCGATTTTCATCGGGCTTTTTTGCTGCCCACCCGATTCAGAAACGATGTCGGTTTTGTTGATTTCCCGCACCTTTCACGGGAAACGAATAAAACCGGCTTTTTCGTGTTCACAAATCAAGGAGGAATCCATATGAAAAAAATCGGTCTGCTGATGAGCGTCTGCATGGGACTGATTATGAGTTTTTCCCTTTCTCTGACGGGAAATCTGATGTCCGGACGATTTGCTGTCCCGACATTTCTGCTGAGTTTTCTGTGCAGCTTTGTGCTGTCACTCCTGATCGGTCTGTGCGTACCAATGAAACCGCTGTGTGATAAAATATGCCGGAAATTCCACGCACCGCCGCAGACGATCCAATCCAGAGTGCTTTCCGCAGTGGTTTCATCGCTGATCTATACACCGCTGCTTACCACGGTGATGGTGTTTATGAACACTACGTTAGCAGGAGCAGCAATCGACCGTCAGATTGACGTCAAGCAGCAGGAACTGACGACTCTGACACAAGAATACACCGCAGCCGAAACAGAAGCAGACCGTCTGCGCACAGATATTACAGCGTTGGCAGAAGACTCTGCCGAACGCGCCGCAATGCAGCAGTCGCTTGAACAGCAGACAGCGGCTCTGGAGAAAATGGGCGCCGGACAAACCCAGCTGGAAAATTCAATCGCTTCTATGCAAAAAGAAAAGCCTGTCTTTTTTAAGGCATGGCTCCCCTCTCTGCCTGTCAGTCTCGCCATCGGCTTTATTCTGAGTTTCCTCTTCCAGCCGCTCCTCCTGAACGTGCTGATGAAACGCTTCCGTGCGGGCGCACCTCCTATGGCAAACCGCGGCGGAAACGCTTAAAGAAAAATTGTCAAAAAAATCAAATCCAGAGAAGATGGAAGTTCTTCTCTGGATTTTTTCGTTTCATAGAGCAGCTGGAACTTTTCGGTTTTCAATTACTCACAGTACATACAGATTGTCCCATCAGACAGCTGAAATCCGTTGTTTTCATAGAACCTTGCTGCCGGTGCATACTTACTTGTATATAGAACAATTCCCGCAAGCCCTTTTTCTTTACAATAACCTTTAACAGCATCCAACAACTGCTTGCCGATCCCCTGACCTTGCCGTTCTGGAAGCACCGCCATCTCATGAATGTAGAGCTCTTCCTTGCTTCCGGAAATCCTACAAAGTGCAAATATACAACCCAACAATGTTTCATTTTCTTCATATACATATCCGACAAATCTTTTCTGTTCAAAAAAGTCCAGAAGATATTCCGCTGCACGCTCCGTCGTCCAGTCAATCCCCCAATGCTCCATCGGGAACGCTTTTGCATAAATCATACCACATTGCGCCAGATCGCTGTGCCGCATCATTCTGATCACTGAATCACCTGCCTCTATTCCTCATTTGTTTGCCGCCATGTTGATTATAACATAAATTCTATAAATGTCAATGTGACAAACAACACAAAGCCACTTTTGACATCAACATCAAAAGTGGCTTTGCAGTACTATCATATAGCGATTCAGCGTATACGATCTGATTTTTATTCAATTCAGAATATCGCTTACGCCTTGCCAACAGAACCGAACAGTTCCATCTTCTCCTTAACGGTAGCCTTGATTGCCTCAAAGCCCGGTGCAAGAAGCTTTCTCGGGTCAAATCCCTTGCCCTCGAGATCCTTGCCTGCTTCAACATAAGTTCTGGTAGCAGCCTGGAATGCGAGCTGGCACTCGGTGTTTACATTGATCTTTGCAACGCCGAGAGAGATTGCCTTCTTGATCATATCCTCCGGGATACCGGTACCGCCGTGGAGAACGAGCGGCATCTCGCCGACCTTCTCGTTTACAGCTGCCAGAGTCTCGAAGCTCAGACCAGCCCAGTTCTCAGGATATTTGCCGTGGATGTTGCCGATGCCTGCTGCGAGCATGGTTACGCCGAGATCAGCGATCATCTTGCACTCGTTCGGATCAGCACATTCGCCAGCGCCGACAACGCCGTCCTCTTCGCCGCCGATGGAGCCTACCTCAGCCTCCAGGGAGATGCCGAGTACTTCACAAGCGTTTACGAGCGCGGTGGTCTTTGCAATGTTCTCTTCGATCGGATAGTGAGAACCGTCAAACATAACGGAGGAGAAGCCTGCGTTGATGCAAGCCTTTGCGCCCTCAAAGGAGCCGTGGTCGAGGTGCAGAGCGACCGGAACAGTGATGTTCAGCTCTTCGATCATGCCCTTTACCATGCCGACAACAGTCTTGTAGCCGCACATATACTTGCCTGCGCCCTCAGATACACCGAGGATGACAGGGGACTGGCACTCCTGAGCAGTGAGCAGAATTGCCTTGGTCCATTCGAGATTGTTGATGTTGAACTGGCCGACAGCATACTTGCCGGCTCTTGCCTTTTCGAGCATTTCCTTTGCAGATACCAACATAATTTGAAACCTCCAGAAATTTGATTCGGATATTGTCCACCAACTATTATACATGAATTTCCCGTCAATTGCAAGAGGTCTGTGAAAAAAATATCAGAATCGGACAAAATACGGCAAATCTATTGGACAAGAGCAAGAAACTGTGCTATAATTAGAAAAAATCAACAGATTGGAGCAGATTCCCTTTATGAAACGCGTTAATGTTTGGTTCAACCACTGGTTCAGTACCGCATATCACATCATCAACCTCCTCAAGGACGACAAGGAGATTCAGTTCCATGTCATCGGCACAGGAAGCAATCCGAACTCCGTTGTCCGCACCGTCTGCGATGAATGGTTCGACGAGCCGACCGCTGAAACTGAGGACGGATATGTAGACGCAAGTCTTGCATTCTGCAAAGCGCATGATGTACAGGTGTTCGTTCCCCGTCACCATCAGCTGGCGATCAGCCGCAGGATCGGAGAATTCCACGCGATCGGCGTACAGGTGCTGGTCGGTGACGCCGAAACAATCTCTATCCTGCAGGACAAGCGTGCCGCATATGAGCTGTTTGACCGTCTGGGGATCGGCATCCTGCCGCAGTACCGTGTGGTCACGACACGCCCCGAATTTGAACAGGCATATCAGGAACTGGCGGACCAGTACGAACAGGTCTGCATGAAATTTGTCGCGGACGAGGGCGGAAAAAGCTACCGTCTGATCGTTCCGTCGATTTCGGGCTATGAGGGGCTGTTCCGCAAGCAGTCCACGAGAATGCCGTACAACAAGATCATCGAGGCGCTCAGTGAGGTTGAGAGCTTCCCGCCGCTGATGCTGATGCCCTATCTCCCCGACGAGGAGCTGAGCGTAGATTGTCTCCGCACCGACAGTGGCATCATCATGGTACCGCGCATCAAGTACAGCGGACGGCTGGAATCCATCGGTTATGATGAAGGTATCCTCGCAACCTGCCAGTCCTTCTATGACCAGATCGGAATTGAAGGTCCGTGCAACATCCAGTTCAAATATCTGCACGGAATCCCCTATTTTCTTGAGGTCAACACGAGAATGTCGGGCGGCGTGCATATGTCCTGCAACGCAGCAGGCGTGAATATTCCGAACATCGCGGTCAACCGTCTCCTCGGCATCGAAAAGCCGTGGAAGATCGACCGTACCGTCCGCCGGTTCTCACAGGTCGGCTATCAGATTTTTTTGGATTAATCGCGCAGTATAAAAACCAAAGCCTGAGAAGACTCAGTTTCTTCTCAGGCTTTTTTGGCATTCAACGATTTCCGCCGCGGATTCTGTTGTAGTTTTCATCAAACCACGGATAATCATGCGAATGAAACGCAATCCCATTACTTTCAGCAATCAATGCAGCCGCCTCAATCGTAAAGCATCGCGCAAAATAAAACGTTCTGATGTCTGTATTTTCAATTTTCTTCTGTGCTTTGAGGATTTCGCCGCTTGTAACAGCACCTTTGTCTATGGGAAAATACACTAGATTTACAGTGTCACCGAAGTAGCTTTTACTTACCATCGAGACATATCGGGCAGGCAGGTATTTTTTCAGATTTTCGTAGTTACAAGGTACTTCCGGTTTAATTGATGCTTTCATTCGTCACTCCCCTATTCTTACCCTCACTCCACCACGGCACAGAAACAAGCCTGATCCGCGCTCCTGTTTCGGGTTCTGTGAAGGAAAGCTCCGCACAGTGGAGCATATGCCGCTGATAATCGGTGCAGTCGCCGCCGTACAGCCGATCGCCTGCAAGCGGATGCCCGATGTGCGCCATATGCACGCGGATCTGATGCGTCCGTCCTGTTTCCAGCGCCAGAGAAAGATGCGAATATTTCCCGTCAAAATGCTCCGTATGATAATGCGTGACCGCCGCTTTTCCGTCTGCGCGGACACACCGCGTGATGATGGATTCCTCAGCGCGGGCAATCGGCGCGTCCACGGTACCGTCCCCTGTCAGCTCGCCGCAGACCAGTGCGCGGTATGCTTTTTCCACACTGCCCGACAGTGTATGGGCGGAAAATGCAGTTTTCGCAATCAGACAAAGCCCCGATGTATCGCTGTCAAGACGGTTGACAGGACGAAAGGTCAATTCCGGATAGCGCGCGGCAAACGCATTTCCCAGCGTGTCGGTGTGATGATGCACCGACGGATGCACAGGCATCCCCTGCGGCTTGTCATATACCACGACCTGCTCGCTCTCATACGCGATCCGCACACAAAGTGACGGATTTGCCGCAAGATGTGTATCATTCGGCAGTTGCAGGATAATCTCATCCCCGTCGCAGACGAGATCCACGCTGCGGATCTGTACGCCGTTTCGGGTGATGCCGCCGGGGATCTGCTTGAGTCTGGTCAGCAGCCTTGCTGAGATTCCGCAGACGCCGCGGAGATAGGTACGGAGCGTCACAGGCCGCTCCGTTTTCACATGAATGATCATTTCAGCGCCTTCAGCTCCTCAATCTTATCACGCAGATATGCCGCGTGTTCAAATTCAAGCAGCTGTGCCGCCTGTTTCATCTGAGCGGTCAGCGTTTCGATCATCTGCTGTTTCTCCTTTTCCGTCAGCTTCGGCGCGGCAGTCTTCTGTTCGACCTCTTCCTTGGTAGAAATCTCAATCACGCCGCGCACATCCTTGCGGATCGTTTTCGGCACAATGCCGTATTTTTCGTTATATGCCGTCTGGATCGAACGGCGGCGCTCGGTCTCTTGGATCGCGCGCTCCATCGAGCCTGTCACGGTATCTGCATAAAGAATGACCTCGCCCTCGGCATTTCTCGCCGCACGACCAATCGTCTGGATCAGCGAGGTTTCAGAGCGCAAAAAGCCCTCCTTATCCGCATCCAGAATCGCCACCAGCGATACCTCAGGAATATCCAGACCCTCACGCAGGAGGTTGATGCCGACCAGAACATCGAATTCACCCAGACGGAAATCGCGGATCAGCTCCATGCGCTTGATGGTATCAATGTCGTGGTGCAGATAACGCACGCGCACCATCATATTTTCGAGATATGCCGTCAGATCCTCCGCCATCTTCTTGGTCAGCGTAGTGATCATCACGCGCTCGGATTTCTCTCTGCGCTTTTCAATCTCAAACAGCAGATCCTCAATCTGTCCTGCAACCGGCTTGACCGTGATCTTCGGATCCACCAGTCCGGTCGGACGGATCACCTGTTCGATGATCGTGTCGGTCATGGATTTTTCAATGTCACCCGGTGTCGCACTGACAAATATCGCCTGCGAAAAATGGGACTCAAATTAGTCGACATTCAGCGGACGGTTGTCCAGTGCACTCGGCAGACGGAAACCGAAATCAATCAGCGTGGTTTTCCGCGCACGATCACCCGCAAACATACCGCGCACCTGCGGCAGCGTCACATGGCTTTCGTCCACAAACAGGACAAAATCTTCGGGAAAGTGGTCGAGCAAGGTGTACGGCACGCTTCCCGGCGGACGACGCGCAAGCACGCGCGAATAGTTCTCAATTCCACTGCAAAAGCCGATCTCACGCAGCATTTCAATATCATACCGCGTGCGCTGCGCAATGCGCTGTGCCTCAATCAGCTTGTGGTTTTCTTCAAAATATTTCACGCGCTCCGCAAGCTCATATTCAATCTCCTTGATTGCGTCCTCCATCTTATCGCGTCCGACAATATAGTGACTCGCAGGGAAAATCGCCGCGTGCTGCATCACAGACAGCACCTCGCCTGTCAAGATATTCACCTCGCTGATGCGATCAATCTCATCTCCGAAATATTCCACACGGATCGCGGTATTATCCGAATCCGCCGTGCAGATTTCCACCACATCGCCGCGCACGCGGAAGTGACAGCGCGTCAGGCTGACATCGTTGCGCTCATACTGAATCGCAACCAGCTCTTCAAGCAGCTGTTCGCGCGGCTTTTCCATTCCCCTGCGGACAGAAACGAGCATCGAACGGTACTCCTCAGGGCTACCGAGGGAGTAGATGCAGGATACGCTGGCAACGATGATGACATCTCTCCGCTCCGCCAGTGCCGTAGTAGCAGAATGGCGCAGTTTATCAATCTCGTTGTTGATCGAGCAGTCCTTTTCAATAAAGCTGTCCGTGCTCGGCACATACGCCTCGGGCTGATAGTAGTCGTAGTAGGATACGAAGTACTCCACGCAGTTGTCGGGGAAAAACTCCTTGAACTCCGAACAGAGCTGCGCGGCAAGAATCTTATTGTGTGCGAGCACCAGTGTCGGGCGGTTGATTTTCGCAATCACGTTCGCCATCGTATATGTCTTGCCCGAGCCCGTTACACCGAGCAGGATCTGTGCGCGCTCACCAGCCTCAATGCCGCGTACCAGCGCATCAATCGCCTCGGGCTGATCGCCTGCAGGCGCGTAATCCGATTTCAGTTGAAACTTTGCTTCTTTCATAGTTCAGATCCCTCTTTAATCCAACAGAGAAAATGCACCGAATTCCTTGAGCGAGATCGCCTTGTCGCCTGCAACGATGATATGGTCAAGCAGACGGATGCCCACGGTTTTCAGCGCACCGTGAATATGCTTGGTAGAAACGATATCCTCGTTCGACGGCACTGCAAAGCCGTTGGGGTGATTATGCGCCAGCACCACAAGCTCACACTTGCAGCGCAGGGCAAATTCGAGGATCTTGCGCGTATTCACAGGCACAACGCCCGGTGCGCCCTCACCGACCACGCCGCAGCTCAGCAGACGCAGACGGTCATCCAGACACGCCAGACGGAGCTTCTCTTCCTGCTCGCCGATATACAGGCTGCGGAAATAATCACAGGTCGCGCTGAACGTGCCCAGAACGATATCCCGTTTCTGTGACAGACTGTATTGCCGCGACAGCGGCGGCATCAGCTTGATGAGCACCGCGGCAGATTCTGTTACACCCTTGACCTCCTGCAGCGCATCCAGATCAGCATCCAGCACAGCGGAGAGCGAGCCGAACCGATCAATCAGACGATGCGCGATATCGTTTGTATTCACACGCGGAATCGCATAAAACAGCAGGAATTCTAATATCTCATGCTCGCTGAATCCGTCCAGCCCCTGCGTCAGAAACCGCGTCCGCACGCACTGGCGATGCCCTTTGTGGAGCTGTTCGTCCTTTGGTTTTTCTGCCATCTCTCCGCCTCCTTCCATGATTCTTTTATTATACCGCATTTCCCGCGAAAATGGAAGTGGTTTCAGCAAAAATAACGCCTGAGAAGATGTGCGGTCTTCTCAGGCGTTTTATGTTTTCGTATCACAATTTGTCTTGATATAAATCCAGCCACTCATCTATACGAATTCCTCCGACGCTTACAAAAACAATGTGATTCCACCGATCCTTAAGGGATTCACCATTAAAAATCTTGGCGCTGAGCAGTTGAGCGGCGGTAGAATATCCGCCGCCTTTCGGCAAATCACAATTCCCAACCCAATAAGGCTTATCAAGCTTCCGTAAACACCCGAGCATCCGCTCTTCTTCAGCAGGATCATCGTCAAAATAAAACGCTGTTTCATCAACCGAAAAATCATCATCATGTTCAAGCACGTTCAAAAACGTCGCAAAAGAAAACGGCTGATCCATTCTCTTCTCACCCGAAATTCGTCATAAACGCACGCTTATTCTCACGCGGCGGAATGGTCGGACGTCCGAGATTGACGCGCGAACCGATCGCCGTTTTCACCTCAATCAGCGTCAGCTCCGCAGAGGATACCGCCTCTGCGAGCGCCTTATCCAGCGCCTCAAATGTATCGACCGACACCGCACGCCGGTAGCCGAGTCCCTTGGCAACTGCAACAAAATCCACATTGTCCGCCACAGTCGGCATACCGCCGACGGATTCATGTGCGCCGTTGTTAAGCACAACGTGAATCAGGTTCGTGGGCGCATTTGCACCGATCACTGCCAGCGCGCCGAGATGCATGAGTGCCGCGCCGTCTCCGTCGATACACCACACGCGCTTTTCGGGTGCGTGCAGCGCAATTCCGAGCGCGATCGACGAGCTGTGTCCCATCGAGCCGACAGTCAGAAAATCAAACCGGTGTGCCACGCCGGTACGCGCCCGGATCTCAAACAGCTCACGCGAGGTCTTGCCCGTCGTAGATACGACAATATCCTCTCCCGACACTGCTGTGATATGCTCGATGACCGCCTCACGGCAGAGTGCATGATCGTTTTGATATGTCACCTTTTCTTCAAATGTAAACGCGCCGTGCTTGACGACAAACGCCACACTCTTCCCCTTGGCAAGGACAGAGCGGAATTCCATCATCACGCTCGCAAGCTCCGCCTCGTCTGTTTCATCATCCACCACGCAGGTTCGGATATCCATATCCTCCAGCAGACGGAGTGTGACCTGTCCCTGATAGGCATGCTGCGGCTCATCGGGAATTCCTGGCTCGCCGCGCCAGCCGACAAGGAATACCACAGGAATTCCGTACACCTCATCATTCAGAAGCGACGCCACAGGGTTGATGATATTACCGATGCCGCTGTTCTGAAGATATACCACAGGGATCTTCCCCGTAGAAAGGTGATAGCCAGCCGCCAGTGCGACCGCATTTCCCTCATTCGCCGCGATGATGTGCTGTGCGCTGATACCGTAGGTGTGCATCAGATAGTTGCAGACGGGCTTGAGCTGAGAATCAGGCACGCCCGTGAAAAATTCAAACTCACGCAGAAAATCCGGTTTCATGTA
>SVNN01000040.1 GCA_015066905.1 Ruminococcus sp. | reverse complement strand
TGCGGAAAAATCGTTTCCGAGGCCGCGGATCTCGATTCCGTCAAAGCCGAGGTCTTTTGCCATGGTATAAATGTCAGTCCAGGAATACTCCGGACACGCGATTGTAGAAAAACCGATCTTCATGATTAAGTTCTCTCCTTATTTCGGTGCATCTGCATCCGTTTTGCGGATCTCAGCACGCTTGATCTTTCCGCCGAGAGTCTTGGGGAGCTCCTCGACATATTCGATGATACGCGGATATTTATACGGCGCTGTCACGCGCTTTACATGATTCTGCAGTTCCTTGGTCAGTTCGTCCGACGGGGTATATCCGCCCGCCAGAACGACGGTTGCCTTTACGACCTGTCCGCGGATCGGGTCAGGCGCAGCGGTGATGGCACACTCAACGACAGCGGGATGCTCGATCAGCGCACTCTCAACCTCAAACGGACCGATGCGGTAGCCGGAGCATTTGATGACGTCGTCGTTTCTGCCGACGAACCAGTAGTAGCCGTCGGAGTCGCGCCAAGCCATATCGCCCAGATCATAATTCTTTCCGCCGATGACCTGCTCGGTCAGCTCAGGGTTTTTATAGTAGCCGCGGAACAGGCCGACGGGGTAATTTTCGTCGATGCCGCAGACTGCGATCGTTCCTTCGTCACCGTCGTCACAGTATGCGCCCTCTGCATTCAGCAGGTGGATGTTGAACAGCGGAGACGGCTTACCCATCGAACCCGGCTGGGGGTCGATCCACTTGAAGTTCGCAAGCAGAACAGGACCTTCTGTCTGACCGAAGCCCTCGCGCATTTTCAGCCCTGTCAGCTCATAGATCTTGCGGAATACTTCCGGGTTGAGCGGCTCGCCCGCATTGCAGAAGTTCTGGATGCTCGACAGGTCATATTTCGTCATATCCTCCTGGAGCATGAAACGGTACATCGTCGGCGGCGCACAGAAGGTGGTCAGCTTGTAGTGGCTCATCTTCTCCAGCAGATTCTTCGGCACGAATTTGTCCATATCATAACCGAAGATGACCGCGCCGCAGATCCACTGACCGTAGATTTTGCCCCAGCCGAACTTTGCCCAGCCGGAGTCCGAAACGCTCATATGCAGCTTGTTTTCCTGTACCTGCTGCCAGTACTTCGCGGTGATGATGTGTCCGAGCGGATGGGAGCAGTTGTGCATAACCATCTTCGGCATTCCTGTGGTACCGGAGGTGAAGTAGATGAGCATCAGGTCGGTGCTCTTCGTTGCTTCCTCCCCTGTGGGACGCTCCAGCTCGTCAGAGAATTTTTCCATCTCCTCCTCGAGATATGCCCAGCCCTCACGCTTTTCAGCAACCATAATCTTGGTCTTCAGACTTTCGATCTCGGGGAACGCGGCGTCAACCTGCGCCATAACGAAGTCATCGTTGACGCAGACGATTGCCTTGACGCCTGCCGCATTGCCGCGGTAGACGATATCCTTCTTCGTCAGCTGCAGACTGCCCGGAATCAGTACCGCGCCCAGCTTGTGCAGTGCAACCGCGCATACCCAGTACTCCCAGCGGCGGCGCAGGATCAGCATCACGACGTCGCCCTTTTGAATTCCTAAGCTCTTGAAATAATTCGCAACGCGGTTGGAGAGCCGCTTGATGTCCGTAAAGGTAAAGCGAATCTCCTCGCCGTGATCGTTGCACCACAGCAGCGCCTGCTTTTCCGGCTCCTGCTTTGCCCACTCGTCCACGATATCAAAACCGAAGTTGAAATATTCGGGAACATTGATTGTAAAATTCTCCTTGAAATCCTCATACGAATCAAACTCGATCCGCGGTAGGTATCTGTCCAGCAGCATAATATTGTAACTTCCTTCCTCTTATTCAGCAATCACGGTCAGAAAACGTGCCTTTGTATCTCCCGCACAGCGCTGGCCGTGCGGCACAGTCGGGTTAAAGTAGATGGAGTCGCCCTCATTGAGCAGGATCTCCTTGTCTTCAAAGATCACTGCGACAGTGCCCTTGAGCACCAGATTGAATTCCTGTCCCGCATGGGACACAAGCGCGGGAGTCTCATCCGAAGGATCTAAGGTAACCAGCAGCGGCTGCATCACCTTGTTCGCGTAGCGGAACGCAAGATCTTTGAAGCGGTAGCCCTCAAAGCGGCTGACGCTCTGTCCCTGTCCGCGGCGGACGATGTGATAAGTATCCAGATGCGACGGATTGCCTGTCACAAGCTCGTTGAAATCGACCCTGAACTTGTTCGCAATCTCATAAATTACACTGATCGGGAAATTTCCCTCGGCTTCATATTCCGCATACACCGCAGGCTCCACGCCAAGCTCGGCGGCAAGCTGCTCCTGTGTATATTCGCAGACCTCGCGCAGCTCGCGGATCCGGTTCGCAATTCCGCTGATTTCGTTTTGCATCACTGTTTCCTCCGTTTTCATTCAGACTTGATTTCGGGTACAAAAAAAGGTCAAAGACGCTTTGTACGCCTTTGACCGTTCAAGCAGATTCACAACTTGCTGCTGTATCTGCTTTGTGCAGCATACAGAGCGTCATCATGTACTTAACAGAGGGCGCACTTCTTACAGCTCCGCACGACTGCTAGGTTCACGACGAAAAACTGTGCCATAAGTGCTTCCTCCCAATTCTCAGAATCTTGAAATCTATCTTTCATTATACCCATCCGCCCATTCTTTGTCAACCCCAATTCATGATTTTGTCGATTGCGCCGAAATCAAATCGCCCCCCAAAACCGTTTTTGTGCGTGATTGCCGTTTTCGGCGAAATTGTGCAAAAATTTTTCCTGGTTTGTGAAGAATGACAATTGAAAAGTTAAATGGAATGTGTTATAATATAAGGTGATGAATATGAACCCCTGCATGTCGTTCGGTTTCAATCTGCCAAATTCAAACTGAACGGAGGAATTTTTCATGAAAAAACTGGTATCTCTTTTCCTGTCGGCTGCAATGGTATTTTCGGCGGGTGCTGCCGCATCTGCTGTCCCCGAGCTCCCGACAGAACCCCTCGTCGCAAGTGCAGCGGAGGTAATCTACTGCGACCTCTGCGAAACTGAAATCCCCGAGGGCAGCGAACACCACACACCGCTCGGACTCACGATCTGCGACAGCTGCAACAGCGCAGGTGCAGGCGGCACGACTGTGGCTTTCACAACAACGACCACCACAAGCGACGCGTACATTCCGCCTGCGACAGACGAACCGATCCCCCTGATTCCCGAGTATTACATCGACCTTGAGGTCGGAGACTACCTCGAATTCACCGCAGAGCTGATTGCGCTTGATTATGAAACCAATGGCGCAGCCTGCACCTATGAAAACGGTCTGCTGGTTGCCGTGGAAGAAGGCTGTTTCAGCCTTATGTTCTACAATGAAGACGGCAGCGCATACGCACACTACAACATCTATGTAACCGACCCCAGTCTGCCTGCGAATACTGCACCGTACATCGAGGAAGGCTGCATCTGCACCGTTCCCGTCAGAGCGCTTGCAGGCTCTACGACCGTAACCGTCACCTGCGACAACGAGGATGTTGCCGTGGTCGATGATATCGAATACCTCGACGAGCTGGTGAACATCCACATTCTCGGCGTTTCCGAAGGAACCGCTACATTGACCGTGGAGGATGAAAACGGCTACTACGCGGAGATTTATGTCACCGTTTATGTACCCGAAGAGGAAACGACAGAGGTCGTGACCGGAACCACGCTTGCACCGCAGGATCACTGTGACAGCTGCGGCGAATTTGTTCCCGAGGGCGAGGGCGTGCGCTCTCCGCTGGGCATGTTCCTCTGCCAGAGCTGCTCTGCTCTGGGCATCGGCGGAACGACCACATCATACCACACCACCCACCCCGACGGAACGGGAACGACGACAACCAATCATGCCATTGGAACAGGAACGACAACCGTTGTGACGTCCACATTCAAAATCAATTTATCCGAAACGCTCCTGATCGGCGGAACCTACTGGATCCCCGAAGAGCTGATCGGTCTGGAGCACAATGATATCGCAGGCGACATCTGCACCATCGAAAACGGTCTGATCACCGCGGTCGGCGTCGGCACTGAGTACATCTACTTCTATGCCGCAGACGGCGAATGCGTTGGAAAAATCGAAATTCACGTTTACGCGGTGACCGAAGTTACATTCTACACCACCACGTCCACCACCATTCCGACCGAATACCCGAACGAAACAGGAACCACGACCACGACCGTCACAGGCGGCACCTACTACTTCACCTATGATCTGACCGTGGGCGAAACCATGACGATGCACGGCTTTGTTGCCGAGTTCCCGTATGATGTAATCGGCACCTCCTGCGAGGTGGGCGACGGCGTCATCAGCGCTGTCAGAACCGGACAGACCATCATCTACTGCTATTCCGGCAATACTTTGATTGCAGAGTACATCGTCAACGTCACGATTGACGAATCGCTTTACGAAGACAAACTCATGGGCGACATCAACGGTGACAGCACAGTCAGCGTCTCTGACCTCGTGGCTGCCGCAAGAATGATCGCACAGACAGACGAATCGGCGGACGACCTTCCTGTTGTCACCGAAAACGGCAAAATCTGCGCCGACTTCAACAAGGACGGCATGGTAGACGCTGCCGATCTGACCCAGATCTCTCTCTATCTTGCAGGGATCGCCATCGACTAATCACACACAGACAGCCGGGGAATATTCTCCGGCTGTTTTTCTTTGCCCGGCGTGCGCCCCTGATTTGACAGCGGCGCGTTTTTGTAGTATAATGTTAGATGTGGCAGTTTAAACACCGCCGCATTTTTCAGGTGGTCTGACCTGAGTATCTGAACATAGATTGGAGCCAGAATGATGAATAAACAGTATATTTCCGACGAACGGCTGAAGAACCTTTGCAACAATCTGCGTGACGCTTCGGTGATCGCACCGCAGCTGTATGAAAAATTCCACGTCAAGCGCGGTCTGCGCCGCAGCGACGGAACAGGCGTGATCGCCGGAATCACCAATATCTGCAACGTCCACGGCTATGTGATGAACGAAGGCGAACGCGAGTCGATCGAGGGAGATCTCGTTTACCGCGGATACCGCATCAGTGACCTCGTTGCAAGCGTCGAGGCGGAGGATCGCTTCGGCTTTGAAGAAACCGTATATCTCCTGCTGTTCGGTGATCTGCCGACCGCGGCAGAGCTGCAGGAATTTACCGATAAACTGGCGCTGTATCGTCCTCTGCCTGATAATTTCGTGGTGGACATGATCCTCAAGGCTCCGTCGAACAACATCATGAACAAGCTGGCAAGATCGGTGCTGGCGCTCTATTCCTACGATGAGCGCTGCGAGGAAAAGACCCTCGAAAATGAGCTTCGCACCGCGATCAGCCTGGTGGCAAAGCTGCCTGTCATCATGACCTTTGCTTATCAGGTCAAGCGCAGCCACTACGACAACAAGAGTATGATCATGCACCCGCTGCGCCCTGAGGAGAATACCGCACAGACAATTCTCTCCCTCCTCCGCGCAGACCGTCAGTATACAAAAGAAGAAGCACAGCTGCTTGACATCCTGCTGATGCTCCACGCAGAGCACGGCGGCGGAAACAACTCCACCTTTACCTGCCGCGTGATGACCTCCTCGGGCACAGACGCATATGCGGCATATTCCGCAGCGATCGGATCGCTCAAGGGACCGCGTCACGGCGGCGCAAACCTCAAGGTAATGGAGATGCTCGAAGACTTCAAAACCAACGTCAAACACTGGGAGAACGAGGGCGAGGTCGCAGACCATATGAGAAAGATCCTCCGCAAGGAAGCGAACGATCACTCCGGTCTGATCTACGGTATGGGACACGCGGTTTACACCCTCTCCGACCCGCGCGAAAAGATTCTGAAGAGAAAGGCGCTGGCGCTGGCTGAAGGCAAGGAGATCGAAGCAGAATTCCGTCTGCTCGACACAATTGAACGCCTCACGCCTGAGATCTTCCACGCAGAAAAGGGCAGCGACAAGGTCGTCTGCGCAAATGTGGATATGTATTCCGGTCTTGTTTACAAGATGCTCCGTCTGCCGATGGATCTTTACACCCCGATGTTCGCCATCTCCCGTATTGCAGGCTGGTCGGCGCACAGAATGGAAGAGCTTCTCACCGGCAATCGTATCATCCGTCCGGCATATAAAGCAATTGCAAAGCCCCGCACCTACGCGCCGATCTCCGAGCGCGGCTGATGCGGCATGAAACGCGCATCTGCGCTGATGATCGCACTGCTTCTGCCCGCACTGGGCGGCTGCAGTCTGGGCGGATCGGTCGAAACACTGATGACACCGCCCAAGCTGAGCATTGAGCAGGAACAGATCTACAACGCGCTCAAAAGCGTGACGGGAAGCAATATCCGTCTGAAATATCCGAAATCGGGCGACTATCTCTCCGCCTTTATCGTCAGCGACATTGACAGCGACGGGGCGGATGAGGCACTCGTATTTTATGAACGCGGCACAGCGAATGCCGAAGAAAACCCGCTCCGCATCAACGTCCTCGACCAGATCGACGGCGTGTGGAGTTCGGTGTATGACCGCAGCGCGGCAGGCGCGGATATCGAAGAGGTCATCATCTCTCCGCTTGGCGAGAATGAGCGCATCAACATCATCATCAGCTACGGCACTGTTACAGGCAGCGGCCGTATTACCGAAGTATATGACTACCGCAGCGGCACGCTGGAACGAACGCTTTCCAAGTCCTGCTCCCTGATGGAGGTACACGACCTCGACGGCAACGGCACGAACGAACTGTTCATCGCCTCTGCGCAGACCGCAGGACAAGCCGCGCGTGCTGCCGCCTATCACCTGGACGAAAGCGGCACCTACTACGAATCCATCACCGCACTGTCGGAGGATTTTACCGAATGTACCCAGCTGCTCTGCGGCAATACCGAAAACGGCGAGCCTGCCATCTTCATCGACGGCGTCGTCGGCCCGTCTGCCATCCGCACCGAGATTCTTCGCCTGTCGGAGAATCGTCTGACGCGGACGCCGCAGAATAATCCCCTGTTCGACTCTGTCCGCCCGTCGGGCTATGCTGCACAGGATATCGACGGCGACGGAATCGTAGAGATCCCTGGTTGCAACGTGTTTCCCGGCTATGAGGATCTGAGTGAAACCGAACAGATCACGATGACCAGCTGGTACACGTTCTCCGACAACCGGCTGATCAAAAAACACACCGGCTATTACAGCATCAACGAAGGCTTTTTCTTCCTGCTGCCCGATCGCTGGAAAAACAAGGTCACACTCAAACGCGACAATGTCGCAGAAGAGCTTGTGTTCTGCGCTTATTCCGGCTCGCTGCAAGGCAGCACGAACGAGCTGCTCCGCCTGTGCATCACCGCCGATCCTGTCACGGTCGCTGACTGTCTTGACAACGGCTATCTTCTGCTCGGCGCAAAGGGCGGCACACAATATCTCGCAAAAAGCGCGGATTCCGATGATCCGCTGCTCCTTACAACAGGAGAGATCATCACCGCATTCCTCTACTGATCCAATTTCAAAGCGCAAGGAGGCACGGAATAATCATGAAACGAATTCTTGTCTGCGAAGATGAAGCAACCATCCGCGAGTTTGTCGTGATCAACCTCAAGCGCGCCGGCTATACCGTGGTCGATGTTGACTGCGGCGAGGAGGCACTCAAGGTCTATGATACCGAATACGGCAACTTTGACATCGTTCTTCTGGACATTATGATGCCCGGAATGGACGGCTTTCAGACCTGCAAAAAGCTCCGCGAGCGCAGCTCTACGCTGGGTATCATCATGCTTACGGCAAGAACGCAGGAAATGGACAAGATCAGCGGTCTGATGATCGGCGCGGACGACTACATCACAAAGCCGTTCTCCCCGTCGGAACTGACCGCGCGCGTGGACGCCATCTATCGCCGCGTGTGCATGAGCTTTGCAAAGGATGACCGCATGGCGATGATCCACTCCGGTCCGTTCACACTCAATCTCCGCAGCCGCACCGTCTACAAGCACGATGAGCTGATCGACCTGACACAGGTTGAGTTCCAGATTCTTGAATATTTCATCAACAACCGCAACACGGCGCTCGACCGCAACAGCATTCTCGTCCACATCTGGGGCGAGGGTTATTTCGGCGACATCAAGATTGTGGATGTCAACATCCGCCGTCTGCGCCTGAAGATTGAGGAGGATCCGTCAAATCCCAAGTATATCCACACCGTCTGGGGCTATGGATATAAATGGGAAGACACCTGATATCCGAATGAGAAAACGCAGTATCACACGGCGCTGGGCGATCAATAACCTCGGCGTCGTCCTTCTGATCCTGCTGACCGCGGAGCTGGCAATCGTCTATTTCGCGCAGTACTACTACTACAACTCCGCCAAGCAGCATCTGATCTCAAAAATGAATTCCATCACCAGTGCGCTGAGCCGATCGGCGGAAGATCCCGGCACCAACTTCTCCGCAGAGATCCGCAGCACGCTGGAAAACTTCACCGACAAGGACCGGATGGAACTGATGGCGATCAATTCGCGCGGTCAGGTCACGCTGACCTCCTCCGGCTTTACGCCGGGCGACACGGTCACGATGCCCGACTATACCCTTGCGATGGAAGGCGGACAGCGTTCCTACGGCTATTATGCCGGCTCGCTGAGCAGCGGAGAACGCGTGATGGCTGTGACCTATCCCATCACCACGCTCTCGAATGAATACAGCGCAATCCGCGTCATCATCTCTCTGGAGGAGATCGACCAGACCATCATCACGATCACGATCATCGTTTCGGTGATATGTATCGTCATCTTTCTGATGCTTTCCTCCTCCGGTCTTTACTTCATCCGCAGTATCGTCCAGCCTGTGCGCGAGATCGGCGCAACTGCGGAGAAATATGCCAAGGGCGATTTTTCCGTCCGTATCACCAATCATACCGGCGACGAGATCGGCGACCTCTGTGTGGCGATCAACCATATGGCGGACGAGCTTTCCAGCGCCGAAACGATGAAAAACGAGTTTATCTCCTCGGTATCGCATGAACTGCGGACGCCGCTGACTGCGATCAAGGGCTGGGCGGAGACCATCGCGCTGGAGGATGATCCCGAAACGATTAAAAAGGGAATCCGCGTGATCAACGGCGAAACCGCCCGTCTGTCACAGATGGTCGAGGAGCTGCTTGACTTCTCCAGAATGCAGAGCGGACATTTCAGCCTCCAGTTCGACCGTATGGACGTGCTGGCAGAGCTGGAGGACGCGGTGCTGATCTATGCAGAACGTGCCAAGCAGGAAAACATCACCCTGATCTATGACGAGCCGGAACAGCTCCCGATTATCTTCGGGGATAAAAACCGCATCCGTCAGGTATTCATCAACATCATCGACAACGCGATCAAATATTCCAACCCCGGCGGCACGGTCACCGTGACCGCAGATGAACATCAGGGCTGGGCGCGGATCATCGTCCGTGACCGCGGCTGCGGCATCAAATCGACCGACCTGCCGAAGATCAAAACAAAATTCTACAAGGCAAACCATACCCGCCGCGGTTCAGGAATCGGACTCGGCGTGGCGGATGAAATCGTCGAGCTGCACGGCGGAACGCTCACGATCGAGAGCGAGATCGGCGTGGGAACAGCGGTCACGATCCTTCTTCCGCCAAAACGGGAAAAGAATAAATAAGTCTTCAGAAAGCGGTGAATCAATTGGCGAAAGAGCAATCAGCCGAAAAATTGAAAGAACAGCTCCACAAGAGCAAGATCGGCGGACAGGCGCTGATCGAAGGAATCATGATGAAAGGTCCGCTCAAGGGCGCAATGGCGTGCCGTCTCCCGAATGGCGAGATCGACCTTGAGGTGTGGGACGAAAAGAACGGAAAAAATCCCCCGTGGTACAGAAAAGTGCCGCTGGTACGCGGCTGCGTAAACTTTGTCCTCTCGATGAAGGACGGCTATCGCTGTATGATGAAATCCGCCGAAAAGCAGGTGGAGGAAGAAGAGGAAGAAGAAAGCGGCGTACTGATGAACGTGGTGATGGTCGTATCACTCGTGCTGAGTATCGCCCTCGCGTTCGGTCTGTTTCTCTATCTCCCGAAGTGGACGGTCGCGCTGATCAAGCCGCTGACTGCAAACCACATTATCCGCAGTATTGCGGAGGGACTGGTGAAAATCATCCTGTTCGTCGCCTATATGGCGGTGACGGCGCTGATGAAGGATATCCGCACCACCTATGAATATCACGGCGCAGAGCATAAGACAATTGCCTGCCACGAGGCGCATCTGCCGCTCACGGTGGAAAATGTCAGAAAACAAAAGCGGTTCCATCCGCGCTGCGGCACCAGCTTCATCTTCATCGTGCTGATCGTATCCATCTTCTTCGCGTGCTTCATCCCGAAGGATTTTGTCGTATGGCAGCGTGTACTCTGCAGCGCGTGTACCCTTCCCCTCGTTGTGGGAATTTCCTACGAATTCATCCGTCTTGCAGGACGGTGCAACAACTGCTTTACGCGCGCACTTTCCGCGCCCGGACTGCTGCTGCAGCGCATCACCACAAGAGAGCCGAACGACAAGCAGATTGAAGTAGCGATCGCGGCGATCACCCCGTGCATTCCCGACGATCTCTCCGAGGACATCTGGTGACCGCGCGCGATGCACTCGCGCAGATCAGAGAAATTCTGCGCGGCGCAGAAATCCCCGATGCAGACTTTGACGCACTTTGTCTGTGTGAGGATCTGCTGGGCTGCCGCCCGATGGCGGTACATTCTGACAAAACAATCTCCGAACGGATGTTCGCAGCACTCCTTGATGCCGCAAAAAAACGGTGCGAGGGCGTTCCGCTTCAGTACATCTTAGGCGAATGGGAGTTTTTCGGACTCCCCTTTCAGGTCGGCGAGGGCGTTTTAATCCCGCGGCCGGACACAGAAACGCTGGTGGAAACCGCGCTGAATCATCTGAGCTGTGCTCCCGCACCGAAACGCGTGCTGGATCTTTGCAGCGGAAGCGGCTGCGTGGCGATCGCCATCGAAAAAAACTGCACCGCCGCAGAAGTATCCGCTCTGGAGATTTCCGAACAGGCGCAGGAATATCTCCGACAGAATATCACACTGAACCATTCTTCCGTGCAGCTGATCGCCGGAGACGCGCTTTCTGAGGCGCAGGCGGCAGAATTTGAAAATCTGTCGCTGATCACTGCAAACCCGCCGTATCTGACCGCACAGGATCTGACTGCATTGCAGCGGGAGGTCGGCTTTGAGCCGAAGCTCGCGCTCGACGGCGGTGAAGACGGACTGATGTTTTACCGCCGGCTCCCGGCTTTGTGGAAAAATTCCCTTTGCGTGGGCGGCATGCTCGCCGTGGAGATCGGCGCCGGACAGGAAGAAGATGTCTGTGCGTTTTTGGCTGCGGCAGGATACAGAGAAATCCGACAGATTCCCGATTATACAGGCACGATCCGTGTAATCTGCGGCATCCGATAAATCAAATACAGGAGGAAATTTGAGCTATGGCAAAGTCTGATCTGAAAAAGAAGAATATCAAGGCGGTTGCCGCATCCAACAGTGCTGAGGATAAGAAAAAGGCGCTGGAGGCAGCGATTGCACATATCGAAAAGACCTACGGCGCAGGCGCAGTCATGAAGCTTGGTCAGACCAAGGCGCTGAATGTCGCAAGCATCCCCACCGGCTCGATGACGCTCGACCTCGCACTCGGTGTGGGCGGTGTGCCGCGCGGACGAATCACCGAGCTGTACGGAACCGAAAGCTCCGGTAAAACCACCGTTGCGCTCCACATCATCGCGGAGGCACAGAAGCTCGGCGGTGAGGCGGCATTCATCGACGTAGAACACGCGCTGGATCCTGTATATGCCGAAAAACTGGGCGTCAACATCGACAACCTCCTCGTATCCCAGCCTGACAGCGGCGAGCAGGCACTCGAAATTGCCGAAGCTCTCGTACGTTCGGGCGCGATTGACGTTATCGTCATCGACTCCGTTGCGGCGATGACCACACGCGCCGAAATCGACGGCGATATGGGTGATGCACACGTCGGACAGCTCGCACGTCTGATGTCACAGGCGATGCGCAAGCTGACCTCCGTCATCTCGAAATCCAACTGTGTTGCAATCTTCATCAACCAGGTGCGTGAGAAGATTGGTGTCATCTACGGAAATCCCGAAACTACGCCGGGCGGCCGCGCACTGAAGTTCTATGCCTCTGTGCGTATGGAAGTCCGCAAGGGTGAAGCGATCAAGGAAGGCGCGGATGTCATCGGCTCGCGCACCAAGGTCAAGGTCGTGAAGAATAAGGTTGCGCCGCCGTTCAAGTCCTGTGAATTTGACATCATGTTCGGCAAGGGCATCTCCCGCACCGGCGAGGTACTGGATCTTGCAACAGATCTGGATATCATCAAAAAGAGCGGCTCGTGGTTCTCTTATGACGGCCAGAAGCTCGGTCAGGGACGCGATAATGTCAAGGTGCTGCTCGAAAGCGATCCTGCACTGATGAAGGAAGTCGAAGCAAAGATCTTAGAGCACCGCGACAAGCTTGCGGATCTGGCAGCCGACAAAAAAGAGGATAAAGATATCCGTGACGCAGCAGCTGCGGCGGCAGCCAAGGCGGATTCCGCAGAGGGCGGCCCTTCAAAGTCGGATTATCAGCCCTCGGGCACAAAGATTGATCCCATCATCAGCGCCGAGGACGATTTTGAAGAATTTGCACCTGCGGAGTAATGTGTGATGAAGCTCACAGCCGTCAAGCCGTATAAAGGCACGACGATTGCAGTAGAAACAGACACCGAACAAACGTTCTATTTTCACCGCGACATCATCGGTGATTTCGGGCTGAGAACAGGACTGGAGCTCACGGAGGAAAAACTGGAGGAGATCTGCGAAGCGGCAGAGTTCCGCCGTGCATATCAGCGCGCGCTCTATCTCCTCGACCTGCGCGCACACACCTATTACGAATTATTTCAGAAGCTCAGCAAACACTATCCGCGTGAGATCTGCCGCAAGGTCTGTGACCGACTATCCGAACTGCAGATCATAAACGACCGTGCCTGTGCACAGTCCTATGCGCGGCAGTTTGTGGAGATCAAGAAATACGGACTCCGCCGCGCGGCAATGGAACTGCGGCACAGAGGATTGAGCGAGGTGCTGATTCAGGACGCGCTCGCGCCGTATCACGACAACGTGGACGAACGCCTTTCTGATGTGCTGAAAAAGAAATATGCGCGCCGTCTGACCGATCCGACCGACCGCGCGGAGATCGAAAAGGTCAAAGCCGCTCTGGTACGGCGGGGATATGGCTTTTCTGAGATCAACAGCGCAATCAAAGCCTATTTTGAGGAGTGGGAAGAATGAACGAAGCGAAGCAGCTTTCCCTTTTTCATACCGCAAGATCTGCGGCACAGCACGCATATGCGCCCTATTCCAACTTCCGCGTCGGCGCGGCACTGCTCTGTGCGGACGGTACCGTGTACACGGGCTGTAATGTCGAAAATGCGGCATATCCACTCTGTACCTGCGCGGAACGAACCGCAATCTGCAAGGCGGTTTCGGAGGGGAATCGTACATTTTCCGCAATCGCGATCACATCTCTGGATTCTGCAGATGCCTGTCTGCCATGCGGTTCCTGCCGGCAGACGCTGGCGGAATTCTGCACAGACGACTTCCTCGTGATCGTGCAGGGGGACAGTGCCGACAGCGTGCGTGCATATCGCCTTGGTGATCTGATTCCTGCGGTATTCCGATTAAACTGAAAAAAGGACACCATATTGGTGTCCTTTCTCTGTACGCTTATTTCTCTCCGACCTTTTTCTTCGTGCCGTCGGGATAAACCACATAGGTGTTGTCAAGCTGCCCGGTCAGATTGCGGACAAAGCCGGCGCGATATTCATCGCGGAGCGCCTTCTGTTCTGCACGCTCCTCCTCGGTCAGCCCTTCTGCCTGAGATTTGCGGTAGAGTTCGCTGATCCGGTCAAGCTGTTCCTGTGTCATACATTCCCTCCTCTGCGTTTCATTCGTTCCACTTCAGTATACCACAGCGGAAGAAAAATTGCAACCACGAAAGGAGCATTATGCAGAAAATCACGTTAATTACAGGCGCGTCGCGCGGCATCGGAGCGGCGTGTGCCAGACGGCTTGCCGCAGACGGTGATCTTGTCATCATCAACTATCACCACTCTGCCGAGGCGGCGCAGAAACTCGCGGAGGAAATCGGCGGAATCGCCCTGTGCGCGGATGTTTCCGACCAGACCGCGTGCGAAGCCATGGTACAGACCGTCTTAAAGCAATTCGGACGGATCGACGCGCTCGTGTGCAATGCGGGCGTTGCTGCGGCTGGACTGTTCCAGTGTATGGAGGAACAGACGATTCAGCGGCTGTACGGCATCAACCTGTTCGGTGTGCGGAACGTCATCGCCGCCGCACTCCCGTCGATGATACAGCAGCAAAACGGCGCAATTGTCACTGTATCCTCCATTTGGGGCGAGGTCGGCGCATCCTGCGAGGCGGATTATTCCGCATCCAAAGCGGCGGTGATCGGGCTGACAAAGGCGCTTGCGAAAGAGGTCGCGCCCAGCGGCATCCGCGTCAACTGCATCACACCCGGCGTGATCGACACAGAGATGAACGACAATCTGGATGAGGACGCAAAAGCGGCACTTTGTGAGGAGATCCCGTTGGGGCGGATGGGTCGCGCGGAGGAGGTTGCCGCGGCTGTGCGCTTTCTCCTCTCAGATGAGGCTTCGTACATCACGGGACAGATTCTCGGCGTCGGCGGCGGATTCTGATCTTGTTTCGGCAATTTGCACCAAATTTCGCGAGAAGATTTGGCGGCGCTCTGTTTATTTTTTCGGAATAATGGTTGAAGTTTTTCGGAAAATGTGTTATACTATATGTATGCTCAGTGTTGAAATCCAAAAAATTTTGGTGTGCCGCTCACCGGAACAAGCGGCTGCCGCCCGTCTTTATGGCGCGGTACACGGAGAATTATTATGAAGGCAATTACTGCAATCGCTCTGCTCACCGGTGCAGCCGTTGTAACTGCTGCTACTGTTGCAATCGTACTGAAGAAGCGTTCCGAAAAAAACAGCTTCCACTATGATGCCGGAGATCTTGAGGATGACTGCTGCACCTGCGAGGTTTGCGGCGATGATCTCGACCTCGAACAGCTCGCAGAAGAACTCGACGACGCGGATGTCGCTGAGGTGATGGAGCTTGACGGCGCAGAAGCCGCTGATGTCGAAGCGGAAGAAAAAGACGCTTGATGTACCCGATAAAAACCACAAACGGGACGCCTGAACAAATCAGGCGTCCCGTTTTTTTATGCAAGCACAGGCTGCAGCTGAATCCCGCACATTGAGGCGGAAATCGCTTCGGACAGGCGGGAGAAATCCGCCACAAGCGACGCAGGCTTTGCCTCGGGCGCGTCCTGTCGGAACGGCACAGCAAAATAATGCCGCGTGTTGAGGAGCATTCCGAGATTTTTCGCACTTCCCGAAAGCGCGTCGTTGGTGGATACCGCAAGCACAACGGGTCTTGCACCGCGCAGATGCGATTTCACCGCCATCGTAACGGGCGTATCCGTAATACTGTGCGCCAGCTTTGCGATCGTGTTGCCCGTGCAGGGTGCAACAACCATCACGTCAGTCATGTTCTTCGGGCCGATCGGCTCGGCGTCGGGGATCGTGCGGATGACACTGCGCCCGCAGATCTCCTCAAACCGTGCAATCTGATCAGCCGCAGCGCCAAAGCGCGTGTCAAGCTGTGCGGCATTGTAGGACATGATCGGAATCAGCTCCGCACCCGCGTCACGGAGCTGCTCTGCGGCGCGGAATGCGGTTGCAAATGTACAGAACGATCCGGTGATGGCAAAACCGATCCGCACGCCGTCAAAATCAGGCATATTCCCTCCCCCTCTCTCTGAGGATGTTTCGTATGGTTGCGGCAATGCTCTCTCCGGCGCTGATCGGTGCGACCTTGCCGGGCAGTGAGAGCGCCCAGATCGTTTTGATTCCCAGCTGCTGCGCT
>SVNN01000039.1 GCA_015066905.1 Ruminococcus sp. | reverse complement strand
ATGGTATGTAAAACACTATTTTGTCTTTCCATAGGCTCACCTCATTAAGCGTAAAGCGGATATTTTGCACAGATCTCGTTGACGCCTGCGCGGATTGCATCTGCGTTGCCGTCGAAATCCTTTGCTGCAAGGTAGATGTACTCTGCGATCTTTTCCATCTCAGCAACACCGAGACCGCGGCTGGTAACAGCAGGTGTACCGATGCGGACGCCGCTGGTAACAAACGGCTTCTGGGGATCGTTCGGGATTGCATTCTTGTTGACGGTGATATATACTTCGTCCAGACGGTGCTCCAGCTCCTTGCCGGTGATGTCGAACGGACGGAGATCAACGAGCATCAGGTGGTTGTCGGTGCCGCCGGAAACGAGGTTGAATCCGCGGTCGAGCAGTCCCTTTGCGAGCGCCTGTGCGTTGTCGATGATCTGCTGCTGATATGCCTTGAACTCAGGCTTGAGCGCCTCACCGAAGCAGACAGCCTTTGCCGCGATCACGTGCATCAGCGGGCCGCCCTGTGTGCCGGGGAATACAGCGGAGTTGAACTTCTTTGCAAGCTCCTCGTTGTTGGTGAGGATCATACCGCCGCGCGGACCGCGGAGGGTCTTGTGGGTGGTGGTGGTTACAACATCAGCGTAGGGAACCGGGGACTGGTGGAGTCCTGCCGCAACCAGACCAGCGATGTGCGCCATATCAACCATCAGATATGCGCCGACAGACTTTGCGATCTCGGAAAGACGCTTGAAGTCGATCGCGCGCGGATATGCACTTGCGCCTGCAACGATCAGCTTGGGGTTATTCTCCTTAGCGAGTGCCTCAACCTTGTCGTAGTCAATCACTTCGTCGTCGCCCAGACCGTAGGATACGAAGTTGAAGTACTTACCGGAAAGGTTGACAGGAGAACCGTGGGTGAGGTGACCGCCGTGTGCAAGGCTCATACCCAGAACGGTGTCGCCGGGGTTGAGGAGTGCGAAATATACAGCGGTATTTGCCTGTGCGCCAGAGTGGGGCTGTACATTGGCAAAGCCTGCGCCGAAGAGCTTCTTTGCGCGCTCGATTGCGATTGTTTCTGCAACGTCAACGCACTGGCAGCCGCCGTAGTAGCGTTTGCCCGGATAGCCCTCTGCATACTTGTTGGTGAGAACAGAGCCCATTGCTGCCATGACAGCGGGGCTGACGATATTTTCGCTGGCGATCAGCTCAAGGTTTCTTCTCTGACGCGCAAGCTCCTGCTGCATTGCGTCGCCGATCTCAGCGTCATACTGTGCTACAAAGCCGATGGTATCCATCATAGAATCGAACATTTGAATACATCCTTTCAAGAGAGAATTTGCGTCCGGCAGATTCTGCCGACAATACACTGATATTATAACACATCATCGGGAAAATTACAAGCATTATTTTCCCGTATCCGCATAGAAATCCTCCGCACGGGGCATACTTCTGATAAAAACGAACGGAGGCGGTGGATATATGACAGACCGACGCATATTGCAGCAGCAGATCGAGCAAGAGCCGATTCTTCCTGGTCTGGAGCAGAATATCGCGCGGCTCAAGGAGATTGCGGGCGGCAGCTCGGATCTGATGATTAACCCGATCACGGTGTCGGGCGTGCAGATTGCACTTGTCACAGCGGAGGCGATGCTTTCGACCTCAATGGTCGCAGAGCTGATCTTCGATCCGCTGAACCGGCTGGATCTGGGCGAGATTACGAGTGCGGGGCTGTTTTCCTACCTCGAAAACGATGTGCTGCTCTCTCTTGACCGCCCGAAGATCGACACCTACGGGATGCTCTTTCGCACAATTAACGCAGGCTTTGCGGTGATTATCGCAGAAGGGATGCCGCGTGCGCTGGCATTCGGCGTACAGGGCTACGACCGCCGCAGCGTGACCGAGCCGTCGGGTGAGGCGAATGTGATGGGTGCGCATGACGGCTTTACAGAAGTCATCCGAACGAATATGTCACTGCTGCGGCGCAGACTGAAATCGCCTGTATATGTCCAGAAGCTGCAGGTGCTGGGCGAAAAGAGCAGGACGGATGTGTGCGTTTGCTATATGTCTGACCGCGTGCCGCAGCAGCTGTTGGACGACATCCAGACCGCACTCGACGGAATCGAGCTGGAAACGATTTTGTCGAGCGGTTACGTCCGACCATTCCTCGAACAGCGTGCGCCGCGGCTGTTTCATGGCGTCGGCACGACCGAGCGGCCGGATGTGCTCTGCTCCAAGCTGCTTGAGGGACGCGTGGCGCTCCTGATCGACGGAACACCATTTGCACTGGTTCTGCCGCGGCTGTTTTGTGAGAATTTCCAGACGCTGGATGATTATAACGCAAAGCCCTATTTTGCGACCTTTCTCCGCTGGCTGAAATATGCCGCGTTTCTGATTGCAATCCTCCTGCCGGGGGTATATACCGCGATCTGTCTGCATCACCCTGAGCTGATGAACAGCGAGCTTCTGCGCCTGCTTGCCAAGGAGGAGGCGAATGCGCCTTTTTCCTTGATCGCGGAGGCGGCGGGCATCCTTCTGCTTTACGAGATCATCCGCGAGGCAGGTCTGCGTCTGCCAAAAGCGGTCGGCGGCGCGGTGAGCATCGTTGCAGGTCTGATCATCGGAGATGCGGCGGTGAGCAGCGGACTCATCAGCACCCCGCTTCTGACCGTGTCGGCAATCGCTATCATTTCGGGCTTTGTGATTCCCGACCTCAGCCAGGGGATGACCATGCTCCGTCTCGGATTTCTCCTCTGCGGCGGTGTATGGGGCTTGTTCGGAATCAGCATTTTCGGATTGCTGACGATGCTCAATCTCTGTGCCACGGAGGATTACGGATTCCCCGTGACCGCGCCGATCTCGCCGTTTTATCCGAAAGCAATGCGTGATGTGCTGACGCGGGTGGGCTTCCGCAGAATGGCGCATGGAAATTTTACTGTGGAGGAGCTGCATGACTAAGCTGAGATGCGAACATCTGTTCGCTGTTCTGTTTCTGATGAAGATATTCTGGATTCTGAGCGCGGATGCGCCCTTGTCCTCGGTCACGCTCGGCGGTGCGGTGATCTCTGCGGTGCTGCAGGCGGTTTTGCTGGTGCCGGTCGTTTTGTATGCGGACAGGTCTGCAGCAGGGTCCGAAAAGGTCTATCCGCTGGTGTGTGCACTGTTTTATCTCTATCTCGCCGCGCGGGTGCTGACGCGTCTGCTGACGGTGCTGGAGGGAATCAACGTGCCTGTCCGGAGCCGCACGCTTGCCCTCGGATTGCTCGCGCTCGTCTGTCTGTACGGTGCGGTGCTGGGACTCCGTGCGCTGTCGCGCGTGGGCATTCTGCTCCTTGGCATGGCAGTTCTTGCGTTCGCGGTACTGCTCCTCGGCGCAATGCCGAATTTCCGTTCCGCAGAACTGGTCACGGCAGGTGTGTCGGGACTGTTGTCGGCTGCGTGGCAGGATTTTTGCGACAGCGGCAGCTTTGTGATCTGTGCAGCACTGCTTTCCCGACTCAGCGGCGGCGGTGCGCGTGCGGTATATGCCGCTCTGGGTGCACAGCTTGCGGCAATCGCGGCAGTAACAATTCTTGCTGCCGGTGTGCTGGGCCGCCTTGTGGATGTGTCGGATTATCCCTTTTTCACGCTCTGTGCCTTTTCTCAGCCGTTTTCGGTACAGCGGTCAGACGCGCTGTTTTTGCTTCTCTACACGGAGATCGGCGCATTTTCCGCCGCCTATCCGCTTACTCTTGCGGTGGATGGATTTCGCTCTGTGTTTCCGAAACTGCGCGGGGCAGCATGGTGGCTCACTGGGGCAATGCTCCTTGGTGTTTGGGGAATGACCGCAGTGCAGATGGAATTTTCAGCGATCAGCGCTGCTGCATGGCTGATTCTGCTGACGATCATTCCGTGCATCCGCTTGCTTCGCAGAAAGGAGGATACGGCAAAATGAAGATGCTGAAACGGATTCTGATGGTCGCATTGCCGCTGCTGATGACAGCCTGCAGTGTGACCGAGGTGCGCGAACGTCAGTTCATCCAGACTGCCGCGCTTTATCACAAAAGCGGCGAGGAGTATGTTGTCCTGCATCCGTTTGATTCAGAACGCTCTGTGGCGGCAGCAGGTGAAACGCTCCTCACCGCGCTGGAAACAGCGGAGGGACTGCTGGGTGGTGCGTTGTTTCTGGGACACACCGAGCTGCTTGGTGTCGGTCGCGGTGATCTCACCGAAAATCTGGAGGAGCTGCTGGATGGTAACCGCATTTCGCCCTCCTGCAAGCTGATGTATTCACCCGACGGCACAGTGGACTCCGCACTGATTCCTGTTTTGTCGCAGATGGCAGACAGCGGTCAGCTGATTGCACCCAGCTGCGGCGACGCTTTGCGCCATCTGCTTGGCAGATCGGAAAAAACAGTGCTTCCGGCGCTGGATGACGGCACGCTTACCCTTGCGGTCGTGGATGCCGACGGGAATCGGCTTGCGTTTCTGGATGAGACGGCTTGTCGGGGACTGTTCTGGCTGACAGGAGAATCGGCGGCGCTGACGCTTGCGGTGAACAGCGGTGATGAGGTGCTCTATTTCGCAGTGACGGACACACGCGCATCGCTGCAGGCCTATCCTGCACAGGACGGTCTGAAGATTGTGGCGGAGCTTTCTGTCAAAGGGGATCTGTCCGCGCACGGCGGTGCGCTCGCCGCGGCGGCTGAGACAGAAGTCAAGCGCATCTGCGCGGCGGCGCTCCGACAGACGGTGACAGCCTGCGGCGCGGACGTCATCGGAATTGAAACTGCGGCTGCAAGAGCGAATCGCGCCTATTATCTCGCGCATGAAGCCGACTGGGAGGAGCTGCTTCGTACTGCCGAGATCGAGGTCAGGGTGGATATCCGTGCGGCATGAGCGAAAAAAATCCCATCGGTCCAAAAACCGATGGGAACATCACACAAACCAAACAGAAAGAAAGAAGGATATATGAAACAGCAAAACTGTTATCATCTTGTGGAATTTGCAGATTGGTTTGTTTTGTTATAGATATTTTATCATATTTCGAAACTAATGTCAAGCATTTTGTATACTTTTTTCAAGAAAAATATTCGTTGATTAGTTGAAAACATAGAAAAAGCCGCCAGAGTAATTTTGACCCAGGCGGCTGATTTAACTTATACATCCGGTGTGCGGCAGGTTTCTGACACATCCAGAACAGTAACTGCATATTCGTTCAGGATGCGCGTGAGCTGCATCTCAGTCAGATTCGTGTCGAGCATGATCAGTCCATCGCGGAGATAGACCAGTACGTTTTTCGCCCCATCTTCGGTGAGGCGGCGGCGGATCAGCTCGGCTTTCCGGGGCGTAATCCGTTCGCGGATGCGAATCTGCTTGTTGTAGAGGTTGAAGTCCATCTTAGTACACCACATACCACGCGTCGTCATATTCGTAAAGGAACAGGACGGTGTCGCCGATTTTGGTTCCGACTTCGCCGGTTTCACCGCTGTCAGCTTCGGTGAGATAGATGTCCAGCGTCAGCTCATACATCGTGGTGATCTTGTCAGAGATCTTCTCTCCGCCTGCGGAAGTCGAAGCATAGTCGAGCATCTCCTTCATGATTGGCACGTTGGAATGTGCAGCACTTTCCTTGATCAGATTTTTAGCATAGATCAGTGCGTAGGCGTAGTCGCCGCCCATTTTATCCTTACAGCTGTCGTGCGAGGACTTCACCAGCTCTTCTACGGTGAACTGGTTCTTGTAAACCTCGCCGATGACGTAGTTGAGGAAGCATTCCTGCTGGACAGAGCGGAACAGTGCCGCGTCGTTGGTCTGGATCGAGTAGTAGTAATTTGCAAGCGTGGTCAGCGCGTCTTCTTCAAAGAAACGCTTGTCAAACTGAAGCGGAAGCGGATAGTTTCCGCGGTCAGTACGAAGTGTTGCGCCATATTCGAGATTGTCCATGTCGATGGTCACGCCTGCGTCAGACGCGGTGGATTCTTTCTGATCCTCCGAGCAGCCGCAGAACGATACGGCGGAGATCGCCAGTGTGAGCGTCAGCGCAAGTGCGCGTTTGAAATTTCTGAGATTCACTTTGGTTCTTCCTTTCCGGATTCAGATTCGGCGGCGGTCTGTTCCCGCCAGTAGTTCAGTGTGTCTGTCAGCGTCTGTGTCAGGGAAAATTCCGCCTCCCACCCCGTATCAGCGCAGAGCCTGGTAATATCTCCCTCGATAACAGGAATATCGACAGGGCGCAGACGCGCAGGATCGGTTTCGGCGGTGATCGGTACATTTGCAAGCGAGATCAGCGTGTCGAGAATCTGTGAAACAGCAACCGCTCTGCCGCTTGCGACGTTATAGAACTGTCCTGCCTTACCGTGTCTGGCGAGCAGGACATAGGCGCGGACTACATCACGCACATCGGTGAAATCGCGCTTTGCGCTGAGATTGCCGGTATAGATCACCGGCGGCTGCAAGCCGTGTTCAATCCTTGCGATCTGACGGCTGAAATCTGCAACGACAAACTGCGGAATCTGTCTTGGGCCAATGTGGTTGAAGGCGCGGATCATAATCAGCTCCAGCCCGTATGCCTTTGCATATAATTCTCCCAGCATTCCCTGGCAAGCCTTGGTTGCGGCATAGACATTGCCCGGATGCAGTGCGGCTTCTTCAGAAAATCTGCCGTCTGCGGTGCGGGGAGCGCCATATTCCTCACCCGAGCCGATCATCAGCACGCGCGGTTTCTTCTCCAGTCTGCGGATCGCCTCCAGCAGACGGATGGTGCCGCAGATGTTGATCTCAGCAGTGCGTTCGGGCTGCTGCCACGAAACGGCAACTGAGCTTTGCGCCGCGAGATGGAAGATCACATCGGGGCGAAGCGTATCAAGCAGGTCAAAAGCGGAATCGCCGTCGAGGAGGTTGAGGTCAAAGACCGGACAGTCCATATCCGGCGTTGCTTCGTGCGGCAGCTTGGTGACGACCGGTTCAAAAGAACCGTCCGCACGCAGTGCCTGTGCAAGATAGCGGCCGACAAATCCGCCGCCGCCGAGAATCAGAGCCTTCATCATCCGCTTATTCCTCCTTGCTTTCAGTATTGGTCAGCAGTGCAAAGATGCGGTCGAGCATCTTGTCACGCTCAAATTCCGCCAGCACACGCTGTTTTGCGGCAGCGCCATATGTCCGGCGGAGTGCGTCGTCGTTCACGAGGGTTTGTATTGCTGTGCGGAGCGCGTCGGCATCTCCGGGCGGAACGGTCAGTCCCGTCTGGCCGTCCAGACTCACGCACGGAACACCTGTGGGAAGCGATGTGTTGATCACGGGCTTGCCGTAGACCATTGCTTCGAGCTGCACGATGCCGAATGCTTCACTGTTTTGCACAGAAGGAAGCACGAACAGGTCGCAGTCTGCGAAGGCAGATTTCAAATCGGCGTCCGGGAGCCGTCCAAGAAAATGTACACGATCCGAAACCGCAAGTTCCTCTGCCCGTTCGCGCAGCGTCTGTTCCAGACCGCCTTCGCCTGCCAGAAACAGCTCACAGCCGTCAGTTTTTGCAAATGCCTCCAGCAGAACATCCACACCCTTGTAGTAGACCAGCCGTCCTGCAAAGAACACCTTTTTTGCGGCGGGATCCTTGGCACGTGCAGTCAGATACGGTGTGCGCGGTGCATGCAGATAATCCGCAGAGCAGATTCCGTAGGGAATGATGTGACATTTTTCCCGGATGCGGATCAGCTCGGGCGCGCTGTCAATGTGTCCCTGTGTTGCAACGATAACTGCGTCCGCGCGATCCAGAAACCGCCGCATAATCGGCAGATAGAGCGCACGCAGACGCTTTTGCTTGACGACGTCGCTGTGCCATGAGATCACCACGCGACCCTGATACCGCGAGAGCAGGCAGGCGAGATCGCCCAGCGGAAATGGTGTGTGAAAATGGATGACATCCGCCTGTTTCGCCTGTCGGAAGAAGGCGGGAAAGAACGAAAACGAAAGCGGACAGGAAAAATATGTCCCCCACGAGCCGCAGGCGTGCACCCGGATCCCGTTTTGCACTGTAATCTCCTTGCCGCCGCGCTGATCGCGGCAGACGAGAACGGAGAGCGAGGAACGGGACTGCAGCCCCTCGGAGATCATTTGGATCAGCGTTTCAATTCCGCCGATGTGGGGCGGATAGAATTTATTCACTTCCAGAATACGGGGCTTGTGCATCCGGGATTCTCCTTTACATCAGCGAGAGATATGCATGCATCAGCTGCTGTGCTGCTGCATCCCAGCTGAATTGCTTGGCGCGTTCCCGACCGTCACGGCGCAGACGCGCACGAAGTGTCTCATCCTGCCAGATTGTTTGCAGTGCGTCTGCCATTTCGTCGATCTGATACGGATCGGTCAGCACGGCACATTCGCCCACGACCTCCGGCAGAGATGCTGCGGTGGAGGTGAGAACGGGCGTGCCTGCTGCCATTGCCTCCAGCGGCGGCAGACCAAAGCCTTCATATACAGACGGGAAAACAAATGCACAGGCGCCGTTTAAGAGCGGATTCATATCCTCGCCCGGCAGATAGCCTGTAAAACGGACGGATTCCTCCAGCTTCAGATCCTTGACGGTCTGATAGATGCTGTCGCAGTTCCAGCCGCGTCCGCCGCCTAAGATCAGGAGCGGCGCGTGCGGATGCTCCGCCTTGAGTTTTGCATAGGCGCGGATCAGCCGTTCGAGGTTTTTTCTCGGTTCGATTGTGCCGAGATAGAGGAAATATTCCTGTTTTGCAAGGTCATATTTTGTGAGGACAGAATCAATCTCCGTGCGGTTTGGGATCGGATGGAACCGTTCGGTATCCACACCGCAGTACACAACGCGGAGCCTGTCTTTGGTGTCGGGGTAATATTTGATGATCTCCGACTTGGAAAATTCAGAGTCGGTGATAATCAGATCGGCGCGGCGGATGGAGCGCTTCAGATTCGCCGAAAGCATCATTCTCGTGCGGTCGCGCATCGTTTCGGGAAACGCGTGCAGAACCATATCATGTACCGTAACGACGGTCTTTGTGCCGACGCCCGGCGGAACGATATAGTTGAAGAAGTGGGTAATATCCGCTTCTTTTCCGTAGATGAAGCGATACGGCAGCGGCAGGAGCGTGATCATCGCGCGGTAGATGATGCGCGAAAACCGCACACCCTGTTCATGCACATTCTCGCGCAGAAAGGGGCGGATCCGCTCTGCTTTTTCCTTGTTGCGCCGTGTGGTGTGATATTGCAGATAGATGTGATGCTCCGGATACAGCCGTCCGAGGGCTTCGGTCAGACCTGCTTCGCAGTTGCCGATGCCCGAACGGTTTGCATCAATCAGCGGTGCCGCCTCAAACGCGATTTTCATACTCAGAGTGCAGCGGCCTTGATTTCTTTTTCAACGAGCGCGATGTCGTTCTTGACCATTCTGGAAACCAGCTCAGCGAACGGGATCTCGCGCTTCCAGCCGAGTGCCTTTTCTGCCTTCTCGGGGTTGCCGAGGAGCAGCTCAACCTCTGCGGGACGGAAGAACTTCGGATCTACCTTGACAACGGTTTTGCCGGTTGCCTTGTCTACGCCGATCTCGTCTACGCCCTCGCCCTTGAATTCCAGCTCGATGCCGGCTTCGCGGAAGGCGATCTCAACGAATTCACGGACAGTTCTGGTCTCATTGGTTGCAATGACGTAGTCATCCGGCTTGTCCTGCTGGAGCATCAGCCACATTGCGTTGACGTAGTCCTTGGAGTGACCCCAGTCGCGCTTTGCGTCCATGTTGCCGAGGTAGAGGCAGTCCTGGATGCCGAACTTGATTCTTGCAGCAGCGTCTGTGATCTTACGGGTAACGAATTCCTTGCCGCGGCGCTCAGACTCGTGGTTGAAGAGGATGCCGGAGCAAGCGTAGAGGTCATAGCTCTCGCGGTAGTTTTTGGTGATCCAGTGACCGTAGAGCTTTGCAACGCCGTACGGGCTGCGCGGATAGAACGGAGTGGTCTCGCACTGCGGAACAGCCTGCACCAGACCGAACATCTCAGAGGTGGATGCCTGATAGAAACGGCAGGAGGGCTTTACGGTGCGGATTGCTTCGAGCATATTGGTAACGCCGATTGCGTCGATGTCAGCAGTGCCGATCGGGGTATCCCAGCTGGTTGCAACGAAGGACTGTGCCGCCAGGTTATATACTTCGTCCGCCTGGGAGATCTTCATTGCGTTGATCAGGGAGATCGGGTCGGTCATATCTGCATAAATCAGAGTGACCTTCTCCTTGAGGTGTTCGATATTGCCGTAGTCTACGGTCGCCTTTCTTCTCCAGATGCCGTACACGTTGTAGCCCTTCTCCAGCAGAAGCTCTGCGAGATAGGAACCGTCCTGTCCTGTGATACCTGTGATCAGTGCATTTTTAGCCATTTTTTGTTTCCTCTTTTCTTATTATTTAGATCAGCTCTCTGCGGTTGCAGATTCTGAGATTCTCGAGTACCTTCTTGACATCCTGTGTGCTGTCCTTTGCACAGAGGAGGATCGCGTCATCTGTATCCACTACGATGAGGTCAGACACACCGACAGCGGCGATGAGTCTGGAGCCGCCGCAGATGATGCTCTTTTCGGTTCCGATGGTGATGACATCACCCGAAACGACGTTGCCGCATTCGTTGGTGGGGTTGATGCGCTCGAGCGCCAGCCAGCTGCCGACGTCATCCCAGCCGAAGCTTGCGGGGAGGGTGTAGATGTTTTCTGCCTTTTCCATGATGCCGAAGTCGATTGACTCAGACGGGAAGGAAGCAAATTTTTCCTGCAGTACCGCGTCGAACTGCGGTGTGCCGAACGCGTCGGTGATCGCGCCGAGTCCGTTGAAGATGTCGGGCATGAGCGCTTCAAAGTTTTTCAGGATCGTGGAGAGCTTCCATACGAACATGCCGCTGTTCCAGAGATATTTGCGGGATTTGAGGTAGTCCTTTGCGGTTTCGAGGTCGGGCTTTTCGACGAAGCATTCCACCTGATACACACCGTGGGGAATCTTCTTGTCGCCGTCGCGCATAAAGCGGATGTAGCCGTAGCCCGTTTCGGGATAGGTCGGGGTGATGCCGATTGTGACGAGGTTGTCGCCTGCTTCCGCCATAGCGATCGCCTGTGTGAGGGTGTCGGTGTACATTTCCTCATACTGGATCAGGTGGTCAGACGGGAGGACGAGCATCACCGCGTCGTCATATTTCTTGCGGATGACTGCTGCGGCAAGACCGATACAGGGTGCGGTGTTGCGCGCCATCGGCTCTGCAAGGATATTCTCGCGCGGAAGATCGGGGAGCTGTTCGGTGACAAGGCCTGTATATGCGGCATTGGTCACGATGAAGATATCCTCTGTTGCAACGAGGGGAGAAAGCCGCTTTACGGTTTTCTGGAGCATCGTTTCGCCGTCTGCGGTCAGACAGAGAAACTGCTTGGGCAAGGAGTTTCTGCTCTTGGGCCAGAACCGCTCTCCGCGGCCGCCCGCCATGATGACTGCTGTTACTTTCATGTTTCTTCCTTTCTTTCTGTGTCGGATTCTGTTTCTTCCTGCTGCGGCAGAACGACGGAATAGATATGCTGTTCCTCGTTCGTCTGTCCGGGGAGGAGCATGGTCTTGACCGTCATCAGCATGATTCGCAGATCCAGCAGAATTGAATATCGTTCGATGTACATCAGGTCCATTTTCAGCTTATCGAACGGCGAGGTGTCATATACGCCTGTGACCTGTGCGTAACCCGTCAGTCCGGCTTTCACCTTCAGACGGAATCTGAATTCGGGGATCTCACGGGAATATTCCTCGGTCAGCTCCGGACGCTCGGGGCGCGGACCGACGATGGACATATCACCGCGGATGATGTTGATGAGCTGCGGCAGCTCGTCCAGACGGCATTTCCGCAGAAAGCGTCCCACAGGCGTGATGCGGTCGTCGTCCTCGGTTGCAAGCCGCGGCTTGCCGTCCTTTTCGGCGTCGAGTACCATGCTGCGGAACTTCATCACCTCAAACTCGCGTCCGCCGATCGTCAGGCGCGTCTGTCTGTACAGCACGGGGCCGCCGTCATGCGCCTTGATCGCGATCGCGCAGGCGAGCATCACGGGGGAGAACAGCACGAGCGCAGGGATGCAGATCAGCAGATCCATCGCGCGTTTTGCAAACCGCTGTTCTGCAGAAGGTCCGCTGTTGCGGCAGAGCAGAAGCGGTGTGTCAAACAGACGGATCTCATCCGCGCCGCGGAGAATGATGTCTGAAATCTTCGGTGAGATATAGGCACGCTTTGATTCTTCAAAGCAGTATTTTACGATGTCGTTGCGATCCGCGCCGGAAATGTCGCAGATGATGACGCCCTCGTAGCGGGCAAGTTCTTCTTTGATCTTGTCCAGACCGACCGCGATGTCGATCGACTCGCAGATCATATATTTGTCCACGCGCATGCTCATCTTCAGAACGAGCTGTGCAGCCGCCTTGCTGCCGTAGACGATGATGAGCTTCCGCGGCGGATAGAGGCGGAAGTACAGGCAGCTGGAAAGATAGGACCACGCGGCGAGGAGGATCATGTCCACGCCGGTGAGGATGATCAGCGGAATCGGTGAAAGCAGCTGTCTGCCGATCAGACAGACCTGTGCGTAGGTGATCGCGTTGACGATCACGCTTGCGATGCTTTGCGTGTACAGGACGTCGCTGCGCTTCAGATAGCCGATCTTATATCCGCCCGACGCCTGGGAAACCGTCAGCGTCAGCAGGGCATAGACTAGGATCATCAGCCAGTGGCCGCGGCGGTAAAACGGCAGCAGCAGCTTGTCGCTGTATGCGACATACCAGACAAAAGCAAACTCCAGCGTCAGCAGTCCGAGGATCAGCAGCGTGGAGAAAAACGATATGATCCGTTTATATTGTTCCTTGTTTTTTTGTTTCATGCGCAGAATTTTCACGGCAGGACATGAGTTTGTACCTGTCTGCTCCTTTCTGAATTTTCCGCGGGCGGCGCATCTGTTTTCTTGTAACGCCATATTTATCTTATTATACCAAAATCAATATGCCCCGTCAAGCGGATTTTCTGTTGGTTTCGGGGAAATTCTGTGAAAAAACAGAGAAATTTCTCCCCCCTTTGCACTTCGTTTTTGACGTTGCTTTATTTAAGTGGGATTACATTATAGTTTTATCAATTCTGCGAAAAATCAGAAGCGTCTGAATAATCCTGCACAGGTCGGGGATACTAGGACTGTTGCCTGAGAACGCGCAACGAAATTACAGAAAGCAGGGAGTATGCTATTATGGAAAACAAGCAGAAAAACCCGAACATTCACTGTACCGTTACCTCCTGCCGCAACCACTGCGGTTCGGAGAACTACTGCACCCTCAGCGCTGTCAGCATCGGCACCCACGAGCCGAATCCGACCAAGTGTGAGTGTGTAGACTGCAACTCTTTCGAGTGCAGAGGCTGCCGCTAAGCGGAAGGAATTGGTGCATTGCACAGGGCGAAGCAGATCGCCTTGTGCTTAATGCACAAAATCACTCTGCAAAACACAGCATAACGGAAATTTTACAATTTCGCTATTGTCTAAGGCACGAAAATAGTGTATACTTATTGGGTAGGAATTTATCGGCGGATGCGATGAAGCACACGGACAGTGCGCGGCAAAGTGTCTGCTGTCAACATCAGGGTGAAATTTCAGGAAAGGAGCGTTGAATCTGCGTTTTGCTGCGGATTCACAGTGAATCAAATGTGTGATAAAACAATGACCTTTTCTGTCAATCAGGAAAAGGAAACTGAGCTGAAACGAAATTTGACCATCATCTACGACGCCCTCGTTCAGAAGGGCTATAACCCCATTAACCAAATTGTCGGATATATTCTCTCTGAGGATCCGACATACATAACCACGTTCAACAACGCGCGTAGTCTGATCCGTCACATCGACCGCGACGAGTTGCTGCAGGTGCTTGTGAAGTCTTATCTCAACGAATAACCCGATTTTTGCGATTCCTAACGAATAATCCTTACAAAAGAAACCGCCGTACTGCTCGGACAGAGCCTTCGGCGGTTCTTTTATTTTTCATGCCAAAAGCAAAGGGACGCTGTACTGCGTCCCTGTTTTGCTTCTGCTTACAGCTGATAGCCCTTTGCGCGTGCCGCGTCGATGAAATCGCCCAGCACCGCCGCATTCGTTGCGGAAACGGAGTGGAGCAGATAGATCGCGCCGCCGTGGAGAGAATCGGTCAGCTCCGACAAAGCCTGTGCCTCGTCGGGCTGGCTGTCGGTCAGCCAGTCAACATAGGCAAAGCTCCAGAATACGGTGGAGTAGCCCAGCTTCTGTGCCGCTGCAAGGGTCGAATCGGTGAATTCGCCGCAGGGCGGGCGCAGATATTGCATCGTATAGCCGTATTCCGCCTCGACGTAATCGTGGAGGCTTACAATCTCCGTCTCAAGCTCGTCCGCGGAGAGGGTCGGCATCGCCGCGTGCGTCATACCATGGTTTCCGAGAACGTGCCCCTCGGCAACCATTCTCTCCACCAGAGCACGCTCGCGCTTGGCGTAATCGCCTGTGAGGAAGAAGATCGCTTTCACGTTCTTTTCCTTGAGCGTATCCAGAATCTTTGTCGTATAGCCGTTTTCATATCCCTGGTCGAAGGTGAGGATGATATATCGCTCGTCTTCGGAAAGTGCCAGTGCATTCAGCTCTTTGTAAGCGTTGTTGAATTCCACAGCACCGATGGGCACGTTGTTCTCATTCACCTGTTTGCCCTGTCCGTAGCCCTGTGCAGATACAGGAAACGCAGAAAGAGAAGACAGTGTGAGTACACAGCCCAGCGCCGCTGCAAATGCTTTGAACCGCATCGGCAAAGCCCTGCCTTTGCTTGAAATTTGTCCGCCGTTTCCGGTGAACAATATATAGTATATCCGCGCAGATCGACAAAAAACGCGGAAATTTTTCGCAGATTTTAAGGATGCATCGCTTCATATTCCTCGCGCAGGATCGAGAAATATAAGCGGCCGACATATGCGCCGTTCATATAGAAATAATCACGCAGTGTGCCTTCATAGGTCAGACCGCATTTTTCGATCACGCGTCTGGACGGTGCGTTGATCGTCTTTGTACAGATCTGGACCTTATGCAGGTTCATTTTTTCAAAGCCATAGCGGATGACTGCTTTTGCCGCTTCGGTTGCAAGCCCCCGGCACTGGAAGGAAGAACCGATACAGTATTCGATTTCGGCAAAATGATTTTTGCTGTCTACGAGAAAATAAGCGATCTGTCCGATGCATACGCCTGCTTCCTTGTCGATGATGGCCCAGCGGTAATAATCCGGCTTTTCGTAGGAGCTGATATATTTGTCCAGCAGCCCCCTGACCGCTTCCTTGGTGGGATAGGTCGGCTCAGAGTAAAGCGACTGGATTGTTTCGTCCGCCACCCAGTAGCGGAGCATGGCGTCATCATCTGAATAGGCAAAACGGCGTAAAATCAGCCGCTCGGTTTCGATTGTATTGGTTCCGGTATGTGTCAGCATGGGGTTGTCCTCCTGTTCAATCTTTGTGCGGAAACAGCAGTGTTACTGTTGTGCCGATATCCGGCTCGCTCTCCAGGCTCAGCTGTGCGCCGTGATATGCCGCGCCGTGCTTGACGATGGAAAGACCGAGTCCTGTACCGCCGATCTGCTTGGAGTGGCTCTTGTCCACGCGGTAAAACCGCTCGAACACGCGGTCACGGTCGGCGGCGGAGATGCCGATTCCCGTATCTGCAACCGAAAGCCGTATGCCGTTCGGCGTATCCTCGACGGAAACGGTTACAGTGCCGCCGGGGCGGTTATATTTGACTGCATTGGTGCAGAGGTTGCTGATCATTTCGTCGAGGATCTGGGGCACGCCGCGCACGCAGCTGTGATCGCCCTGCAGCGTCAGCGAGATATCACTGAGCGCCGCCTGCCCCTGCAGACGGTCGAATGCCGCCTGTGCAAGCTCGTAAAGATCCACGCTCTGCGGTTCGACAGGGATCGAGTTCTCGTCCATCTGCGACAGCTTGATGATGTCGCCGACAAGGGTGATGAGCCGCTGTGCCTCGTCATAGATCTTGGTTGCAAAACGGGAGATATCCTCCTCGCGCACCATGATCTATGACGAGGCA
>SVNN01000038.1 GCA_015066905.1 Ruminococcus sp. | reverse complement strand
CGGAATTGCAACACTGACTTGGCACTGGAATGTGCCGCACAGCGACGGTGAAACATACGCGTTCTATGTAGAATCTGCAAGTGCGACTTACACCGACTTCAGCATTACCGAGGCGGTCAAGGAGGGAACACCCGAGCATGACGTCATCATGGCAGATCTTGCCCTGGTTGCAAGCAAGTTGCAGATGCTCGAGGATGCCGGCGTATCTGTTCTGTGGCGTCCGCTTCATGAAGCGGAGGGCGGATGGTTCTGGTGGGGTGCAGAAGGCCCGGAGGCCTGCGTTGCGCTCTATCGCCTGATGTACGATCAGTTCACGAATGTCTACGGACTCAACAATCTTATCTGGGTGTGGACCAGCTACACGACTCCCGAATCCTCCAAGTGGTATCCGGGCGACGATGTTGTGGATATCATCGGTTACGACAAATATAACGTCGCTGACGGCAAGGAGAATCCGAGCGCGATCGCTTCCACATTCTACAGCCTCGTGGCAAGCACAAATGGTCAGAAGATGGTAACAATGTCTGAGAACGACTCGATCCCTTCGCTGGAGAATCTGCTCAACGACCGTGCAGCATGGCTTTATTTCTGTCCGTGGTACGGTTATTTCCTGACCGGTGAGGTCAATAATCCGGTTGATAAATTGGTTGAGATCTATCAGAGCGACTATTGCATCACGCTGGACGAGCTGCCGAATCTCAAGGCAGACGGAACCGAAGAGGAAGAAACCACGACCACGGCGCCGCAGAATAAAACGCTTTACGGCGATGTTAACTGCGACAGCGCGATCAGCGTTTCTGATCTGGTTCTGCTGGCACGCTTCGTGTCTCAGGATCAGAATGTTTCACTTTCTGAGGATGGTCTGAAGAATGCAGACTGTCTGACGGATGATCAGATCACTGCAGACGACGTCGGATTGCTGAGCCGCTATCTGAGCGGACTTGCTGATTCTTCTGAATTCGGCTGATTGTCTTTACAACATTGCAACTAAAAAAGGAGCCGCTTCCCGTGTTAATGGGAAGCGGCTCCTTTGCTTTCAATTACAACATACTCACCATCTGAAAGTGCGTCACCGATGAGGATCCATGCAGGCAGCCGGATTCCGCCGAGCAGACGAATCGTTCCGTCGCGGTCACGGCTGAACCAGATGCGCTGTTCGACCGCTTTTCCGTCTTCGAACAAAAATACCGTGCCGCGCGCTGTGACAGCTGAAGCAGGGAGCGTGCAGGTGGACGCAGGATCAGTGACGGCAACCGCATCGGCGGAAGGCAGGAATTTCGGGAAAAGGTCGGGAACAAAACTGACCGCAAGGCAGAGCGATGCGGTCAGCAATATACAAAAGATGATTCGTTTCATAAGGGGAGTATGCCCCAAAACGCTGGGTTTATGTGCGCGGATCGATCACGGCGAGTGCCTGACGGAGCGAGCTTACTCCGATGATCTGCATCCCGAACTGTGTGGGATCAATCGCAGAGAGCGACTGCTTCGGAACGATACAGGTCGTAAAGCCCATGCGTTCTGCTTCACGCAGACGCTGGAGGATGTGCGAAACTGCACGGATCTCTCCGCCAAGACCAATTTCTCCGAAGGCGATCAGCTGTTCATCAATCGGTTTGTCGAGGAGTCCCGAACAGAGTGCGAGTGCCACAGGCAGGTCACCTGCAGGTTCATCCAGACGGAATCCACCGACGATATTCAGATAGACATCCAGCGTGCCGAAGGAAAACCCCATCCGTTTTTCCAGCACCGCAAGCAGAATTGCCATGCGGTTGAAGTCAAAGCCCGTTGCAGTACGGCGCGGTGCGGTAAATCCGCTTTTTGCGGCAAGCGCCTGTACTTCCGCCAGAATCGGTCGTGTGCCTTCCATCACGCAGGCGACGCAGGTGCCGGATACACCGTGCGGTCGGCCGGCAAGAAGCATCTGGGAGGGATTATCCACCTCGCGCAGTCCTTTGTCGATCATCTCAAACACGCCGATCTCATTGGTGGAACCAAATCGGTTCTTGACTGCACGGAGGATGCGGTAACTCTGATGCCGTTCGCCTTCAAAATACAGAACAGCATCCACAATATGTTCCATCACCTTCGGACCTGCGATTGCGCCGTCCTTGTTCACATGACCGACGATGAAGATGGGGATTTCCTGCTGTTTGGCGGTCTGCATGAAGAGATTGGTGCATTCTCTGACCTGCGTGAGACTGCCCGGACTGGAGCTGAGCTGTGAAAGATTCATCGTCTGGATCGAGTCAATGATTACGATATCCGGCTCGGCAGAACAGATGGTATCGCAGATTGCGGCAGCATCTGTTACAGTGAGCAGATAGAGGCTTTCAGTGTCTACACCGAGACGCTGGGCGCGAAGCTTGATCTGCCGTGCAGATTCCTCGCCCGAAACATATAGCACCGAATGCTCCTCACCCAGAAACTGGCAAATCTGGAGCAGCAGCGTGCTTTTTCCGATACCCGGTTCACCGCCGAGCAGTACGAGAGAGCCTTTGACCAGTCCGCCGCCGAGGACTCGATCCAGCTCCTTCAGCCCGGTGAAATAGCGCACCTCGTCTGCGGTATCCACTTCTCCGAGTTCCAGAATCTTTTCAGAGAGATCTATGGTTCGCTGGGGCGTTCCGTTTTTTGCAGCAGGTACGGGCAGCTCTTCCTCAAAGCTGTTCCAAGCACCGCAGGAGGGGCATTTTCCGTTCCATTTCGGGCTTTCATAGCCGCATTCTGTACAGATAAATACAGTTTTTGCTTTTGCCATTTTGCAACGTCCTTTGTTTATGAATTATTTTCCGCTCAGAAACTGCTGCAGACCTGCATAGATCGTGAAAGCGACCTTGTGCTGATATTCCTCTGTTGCCAGAAGTGCAGCCTCGTCGGGATTCGAGAGAAATCCGCATTCCACCATGACAGTCGGATTCTCAGAGAAATAGCAGAGAAACAGTTCCTTGCCGCATTGTTTGATCTCGCGCTCATTCTCAGGCTGGATCATTGTGTGGAATGCGTTCTGCAGCGACTGTGCAAGAGATTCGCTTTGCGGGTTGGTGGGCGCATAAAACATCTGTGCGCCGCTGTACTTCGGATCTGTAAACTGATTCTGGTGAATAGACAGGCAGATTGCGTTGTCATATTTATTGAACAGCTCCAGACGGTTATCCATATCAGAGCTTTTCTGATTCGCAATGCCTTCGATTCCACTGTCGTGAATGGATCTGTCAGTATCACGAGTGACCTCGACTGTGTAGCCGCTCATCGTCAGAAGATCGCGCAGTTTGAGCAGAATGCTCAGATTGATTCCCTTTTCCGGTACACCGTCTGCCGAGGAACAGCCGCCGTCCATGCCGCCGTGTGGCGAATCAACTTAAACTGGGTTGTGTCTGCTGTCTGAATTGAGTTTGTAAGACGCGAAGTCTTTTTGTCAATCTTGTCGCTATTATTATACCACGCTCTGCATGAAAAAGCAACAAAAGGTGCGTCCAAAGGGATTTGTATACGCTGTGCCTGAAGACTTTCAAAGGTTTCGGTTGTTTTTGCTTCTCAGGAATCAGAACTGTATTCTTACGAATGAGAAAAAACGCTTGACAGCTAATTGAAATTAGCTTATCATGTAAGTATAGCTAATTTCAATTAGCCAAAGGAGTGGGAGTATGGGTACAAAAAAGAGGATTCTGGATGAAGCACTGACGCTGTTTGCAGAGAAGGGGTACGCGAATGTGTTTGTTGCGGAGATTGCCGATGCTGTCGGTATCAAAGCGCCATCCCTTTATAAGCATTATAAAAGCAAGCGGGACATTTTTCAGGCAATTCTGGATGAGATGAAGCAAAGCTATGATAATCAGGCATCCGCTCTGCATATGAACGGAAACAATGCTGCGGCAGATGCAGAACTCTTTGCCAGTGTTTCAGAAGATCGTCTGGTTCAGATGGGTATGGGTCTGTTTATGTACTTTCTTCATGATCCATACGCGCAGAAATTCAGGAAAATGCTTACAATCGAGCAGTTTCACAATGCAGAGCTTTCCGGTTTGTTCACAAAGCAATATGCAGATGATCCGCTTTCATACCAGTCGGCGATGTTCGCACTGCTTGGCGCGAATGGTATGCTGATAGAGCAGGATGCGGATGTAATGGCGCTGCAGTTTTACGCACCGATCTTTATGCTTCTGACCATGTGCGACAGAGAGCCACCAAGAGAAGCAGAGCTGACGGGATTGCTGGAACGGCACATCAGACAGTTCAGCCGAATTTACAGTCTGGGGGAGAAGATGTGAAAATCACAGTCATGCATGGACAAAGTCACAAAGGCTCTACATACAACATTGCGAAAGCACTTTGCGATAAACTGGGTGGAGAAGTCACAGAGTTTTTTCTTCCAAGGGACTTTAATTGTTTTTGCCAAGGCTGTGCTGCTTGTTTTACAGATGAAACGAAATGTCCGCTTTCAACTGCTGCAGGAGCAGGAATGAAAAGCACGATCAAGGATATGGCGGACAGCACATTTTGGAACGCCAAAGGCTGGACAAAGGGCAAGCGTCCTTGGAAAAAATCAATAAACTTTTGAAAAACGCTTGACATTCACGCTGCGTCATAGTATATGATCAGAATCGGGAGGTGATCTCATGAAAATGCAGATCAGGGAATTTGCAGCGCTTACAGGTGTCAGTGTGCGCACACTGCACTACTATGACGAAATCGGATTGCTGAAGCCCTCTTTTGTTGACGAACAGAATGGCTATCGTTTTTATGATGCACGTTGTCTGGAGCGTATGCAGGTGATTTTGTTTTATCGTGAGCTTGATTTTCCGCTGAAGGAGATCGGTGGGATTCTGTCCGCTCCCGACTACGACAAACAGGCTGCGCTGAAAGAGCAGAAGCGGCTGCTGACGCTGAAAAAGGAACGGCTTGAACGGCTGATCACTGCGCTTGACAGTGCAATGAAAGGAGAAGGTATATCTATGAATGTTTTTGATAACAGTGAATTTGAGTCGAGGCGCGAACAATATGCAAAGGAAGCGCAAGAGAAGTGGGGCACTACGGACGCTTACAGAGAAAGTACCGAAAAGACGAAGGGCTATTCAAAAGAAAAGTGGAGTGAAGTTTCTGAAGGCATGAACGCCGTCATGGCAGAGTTTGCAGCGTGCCAAGCAAGCGGAGCCGCTCCGGACAGCAACGAAGCACAGGCACTGGTAAAACGCTGGCAGTCGTTTATTACAGCGCATTACTACGCATGTACCACGGAAATACTGGCGGGACTTGGCGAGATGTATGTTGCTGATGAACGGTTTCAGGAGAATATCGACGCGCACGGCAAGGGGACAGCAGAGTATATGCGTCAGGCGATCAGAGTGTATTGCAGATGATGAACATGACGTTCCGTTTCAATGGTAGACATCCTTTATTTTTAGAGGAATAGATGCGGTTTATCGTCTGTTTCGCACAAATTATCAGTTTTTAGGGATAAAACTTCATTGCGTATTGACGAGAAATGTAGTATGATAACAACAATAAAGGAATGATACCCAAGTGAACCGGAGGTTGATTATATGAAAAAACGCTTACAGGCGATTGCAATTGCGGCGATGGTGTGCGGCAGTATGCTCTCGATCCCGCCGTATGATACGGAAGCGGCAGAACTGATGTATGAATTTGAAAAGGGCACGATTTATAACACTGGCGATAACGTATCCGAACCGGTGTCTCTGACAGGCGCATCCGGCGGAAAAGCGGTCAGCCTTTTAGACAGCGGAGATTCTGTGACCTTGGAGATCAATGCTCCTGCCGACGGCAGTTATACACTTTCTATCCGCTATTCCCAGCCCTATGACGAAGCAGGGAAGTACCAGAATGTTCTGGTGAATGGTACAGAAATCGGACAGATCCTCTGTGCATATACAGAGGAGAATACATTCCGTACCGTTGGAATTTCTGCAAATCTGAAGAAGGGATCCAATACGGTTACCATTCAGGCTTCCTGGGGATGGTGCTATCTCGATAAGCTGACAGTTGTGCAGAATACGCAGTCAGCTGGTATGCCGGCGAATCCGGTGATCAGCCGCAACGTGCCTGCCTATTCGAAGAACACTACTGCGGCAGCTGCGGGAAATGATGCACACTATTATACCTCCTGGACATCCTCCGGGCAGGATTATCTTGCGTATGATCTTTCTTCTGTTCCGCAGTCACAGCGCAAGCAGGTACTTGCTGTGTGGTATAACGGCAGTACATTTGACCAGATCGGCAGTTATGCTACATGCAGTGCCATTCCTGTGGATTACACGATTGAGGTCAATGCAGCAGCCGGCGGAACCTATCCTGCAAGCGGCTGGAAGTCGGTCAAGACAGTACAGGGCAACGGACTTTCATCCCGTCAGCATCTCATTGATCTGGAGGGATATAACTGGATCCGTATCAATGTTTCCAAGTGTTATGGCAATGAAGTCAGTCTGAATTTTGACATTCATGACGCTTCGGCCGGTATATCTGACAGCTGGATCTTCTTTGGTGATTCCATTACCGCGGGCAGCATGGTGAACAGCTATGGCACGAGCTATGCGACGCGCGTAAATCAGATTGACAGCCGCTATTTCCCGCTGCAGGAAAATGGTGGAATCGGCGGTATTTCCAGCTATCATGGCAGTGCCAACATCGACGATTGGCTGTCTGACAGTCCTGTCAAATATGTCAGCATTGCATATGGTACAAACGATGCCTGGGGCAATAACGGCGGTGCGGACAGATACTACGAATCGACAAAGTATATGATCGACGCTGTACTTGCCAAGGGGAAGATTCCTGTTGTGCCGACCATTCCTTATGCGACCAATCAGGATGTGAATTCCTATCTGGATCTTTATAACGCAAAGATTGCACAGCTCTATTCGGAATATGGGGACAAGGTGCTTCACGGACCCGATTTCTATCAGTTCTTCAAGGAGAATCCGAACTATCTGAGCAGTGACGGCGTGCATCCGAGTTTTGAGGGCTATGAAGCCATGCGCCAGCTCTGGGCAGAGACGATGTATGAAGCTGTCTATACAAAGTCGTCTCAGCCAGCGGAAAGCTCTGTTTTGGGCGATGTAAATACAGACGGAATCGTAGATGCGGCGGATGTGGTGTACTTAAAGGAGCATCTGCTTTGCAGACAGGAATTGACCACACAGCAGTATCAGAATGCGGATTTGTGCAGTGACGGTCTGGTAAATGTCTTTGACCTCGCGGCACTCAAGCGGAATCTCTTTACAGGATCTGACACGCCTGATCTTCCCGAAACGCAGGAGTTTTCCGCATTCATAGAGGCGGAACATGCAGTCGTTTCCGGCGCAAATCAGATCATCACCGATTCTTCTGCATCCGGCGGAAAAGCAGTCGGCAATTTTGCTGACAGCAGTGATGCCATTACATTCACCGTTGACATTCCGACGGGCGGCAGCTACAAGCTGATTGTGACTGCAATGGGTCTTGGTGGTGAAAAGGAGAATAATATCCTGATCGACGGAACACCTGCAGGAACATTCAAGAGCAGCGGCGGTGCATATACTGATTCTGTAATCCGCAGAGTGATGATGACAGCCGGTACACATACCATTACAATTACGCCAAGCTGGGGTTGGATTCAGGTAGATTGTCTGAAAATTGAGCAGGATGAAGCGATTTCTAATTCGGTTTATGAGGTGGAGAATACACTCATCAATCCGAATGCAAACACAAATACGCAGAAGCTGTTTGATTATCTCTGCGAAAGCTACGGCGATGTAACCCTTGCCGGACAGGTCTGCAATGATGGCCTGAACGGAGATGAATTCAAAGCAATCTATGAAGTAACCGGTAAATATCCTGCCATTGTAGGACTGGATATGATGGACTATACCCCGTCCCGCACAGCGCTTGGCGCACGTTCGAATGCAGTAGATACGGCAATTGACTTCCATCAGAACGGCGGTATTGTAACCTTCTGCTGGCACTGGAATGCGCCGACAGAATATCTCCTTGACGGAAATGATGCCAACGGCTCGCCGAGATGGTGGAGCGGCTTCTCAACCAGCAACACGACTTTTGACATTGCAGCCGTTATGAACGGTTCTGATCCGAAGGGCAAGGCTCTGATTGATGCAGACATTGCGGAAATTGCAAAACAGCTGCACCGTATGGAGGATGCAGGTATTCCTGTACTGTGGCGACCGCTGCATGAAGCGTCCGGCGGCTGGTTCTGGTGGGGCGCAAAGGGTGCGGATGCCTATAAGAAATTCTGGGTATATCTCTACGAGGAACTGACCTATACATATGCGTGCAATAATCTGATCTGGGTCTGGAACGGACAGCACGCCGACTGGTATCCGGGCGATGAATATGTAGACATCATCGGTGAGGATATTTATGCAGGGGAACGCGTATATTCTGCACAGAATGCGAAATTCTCCGAGCTGCTCGAATATTCTGATACAAACAAGATCATTGCTCTGACTGAAAACGGTACCGTGTTTGATATTGATAACGTGGTTGCTGCTAATTCCAGATGGGCTTGGTTCGGCACCTGGTGCGGTGATTTTGTAATGGTCAACGGCAAGTATAACGACAGATATACAGAGGCGGATATTATGCGGAAAACATATCAAAGTGAATATGTGATCACGCTGGATGAATTACCGGATCTGTATTAACAATTCCTCCTGATAAGCGAAATAACACCACCGTATTGAATCGAAATACGGTGGTGTTATTTTTGATCTGAATATACCCCGTGTAGAATAGTTGGATTCTACGCGGGGTTTGGGGAGTTAATTGTATTTCTTGCATTGATTTTTCCGAAACTGGAGTGCTGTGATGCCGAATTTTTCTTTGAACTGACGCATGAAGTGATTGACGTTGTTGTAGCCGCAGTGTTCGGCAATTTCCTGTACCTTGAAGTCGGTGCGCGCCAGAAGCTGCATAGATTTATTCATCCGTGCGGAGATGATATCGTTTTTGATGCTTGCCGAGAAAAAGTCTTTGTAGAGTCGCTGCAGATGGCTTTTGCTGATGCCGAGGTTTCTTGAGATATCAGGAATGTTCCAGTCCAGCTGCGGTTGAGAGATGATATCACGGCGCAGTTTATAAAGCAGCTCTCTGTGCGTCACATAGTGGTTTTCGGTGATGGATATCTTCTCATCAAAATCGGTGAGTGCCTGTTGCACTGCCTGCTGGAGTTCGGCAGGCGTTTTGCCGGGAAGCGCAGCAAATTCAGTAATCAGACGGGGGAGATGTGCGGCATCCGGTAAGAGCGCACGCATTTCTGCTTCCAGTGCGGCGATATACTGCTCTGCCTGTTGTTCCAGAATCGCTTCCTCTGTATCCGAGAGAAGCACTGCAAATGTATTCTGATTGATCCTGGTGTGCAGCTGGCCGTATGGCGTTTTCTTCAGTGCATTTGCCATGACACCGGCAATGTCGTATGCTGTATTTGCAGACTTGGTCATCCACGAGATCAGCAGTACACGATATACAAGCTGCTGCTTTCTGAGGTGATGCAGGGTATCATGCAGCTTTTCTGTAAAGCTTCGTCTGTTGAGCAGTCCTGTAACAGGTTCGATTGCAGTAAATTCCTCCATCTGGTGCTGTACATGTTCAATATAAAGCCGTTTTTGCAGCATGTACAGACCGTTTGCGACCGCCTCACACCAGCTCACATACTGTTCGCCCAGTTCAATTTGTTCGGGATTCTCGTACATTGTTGCACAGTAGCCGAAGATCTGTCCGCGGCAGTGCAGGGAAGTTAGTACGACAACACAGGGGTCGTGCGGCTTGGTCAGATCGGGAAGAATGTCCGCGCAGGGGAAGAAATAGCCGTTTGGTGCATTGCTGCCATATCGTTTTGAAAGAAGCAGGTACATCCTGTCAGAGTAGCCGTGTTGTCTGAATTGATCGGGATTATCAAAATCATACTTCCAGTCTTCGCAAAGACAAAGATCAATCCATTTCCATCCGCGCAGAATATGACCGACACGGTCGGTTTCCTGTACCAGATGTTCCAGGGTTTCAGCGTCAGCAATGCGGTTGATGATATCGGTTGCAATGAATGTCCGATCTGATGTACGGGTCAGATGCTTGACTGCCAGCCGCTCCAGAGAGGGGACAATTCCTTTCATCTCTGCAATTTTTTCATAACTGCAGCCGCAGCTTCTGCCCATCCGCATCTGCTGGAGATCTTCGTCAGTCTGACAGGTGTTTCCTGTCATCATTTCATACAGTCTGCTGACAGCGTCCACTCCAAGCTGACGGTCTCGGTCGGAGATTGTAGTGATCTGCGGGTTGTGCATCAGTGCGAACCAGGAACCGTCATATCCTGTGACAGCAACATCCTCCGGTACACGGATACCGCCACGCATAAGCGTCTTACAGAATATTACTGCCATAGAGTCGCTCAGGGCAACCACACCATCCGGCCGTTCGATGATTCCGTCCACGATCTTCTGTGCAAATTCCTGCGGTGCCTGGTGCCAGTACCATCCGTACGTCACGCTGTTTTCATCCAGCGAAAGTCCGGCATCCGCCACGGCGTCCAGAAATCCCTGCAGACGTTCCTGGGAGGGTTTATGATCAGGCACACCGGCGATACAGTACAGCTTTTTGCAGCCATGTTCCTTGATGAGGTGATTGGTAATTCTGTATACGCCATCGTGCTGTTTTGCATTGATATGAGGGAAGCCTTCGCGGCACATGCTGAGTGTCAGATTGGGGATGCTGGTCTGACCGAGATAACGATAGATCTTTTCGATCACATCCGGATTACGGAACCGCTCACCTGCGAAAATAATACCGTCAAGGCGGCTCTGGCAGATGAGAGAGTAGATGTTTTCCAGCCCGTCGGTGTAGTAGTCCTGCTGAAATTCCGATTGTGAATTGAAGATGCCAGTATAGATGATGATATCATAACCGAGTTTTTCCGCCTGCATATAGATGCCATCAAGCAGCTCATAATCAAGCGGGTCTACGATTTCCGGCATGATAACGCCGATTCTGCCGGTCTGATCCATAATACTTCTCCTTTCCGCCAGATTCTTTATTGCAATTATAACACATCGACTGACGCATTGTCAAATGATTTGAGTGAAAATGTAGTTTTTTTGGTTGGAATCTTCATTTCATTTTCTTTGTATTTTCGGTATGATGGATACAGAAGATCAGATGACCTGACAGGAGGTTTACCATGAAACGAACTCTTTCTGCTATTCTGACAGCAGCTTTTGTATTGCAGACCTGCGCTTTGCTTCCGATGCAGAGCTATGCGGCAGAAACGAAATATGAATTTGAAAACGGAACAATTTATGACAGCGGTGAGAATCTGACAGAAACTGTAACGCTTGCAGGTGCATCCGGCGGCAAAGCGGTTCATCTGACGGACGCTGGTGATCAGGCTGCGCTGAAGATCTACGCAGACGTTAGCGGCAGATACACGCTTTCTGTCCGCTACTCTCAGCCCTATGATGAAGCGGGGAAGTATCAGAATGTTCTTGTAAACGGGGCGAATGTCGGGCAGATGTTCTGTGCATATACCGGTGACGGTACATTTTCTAACGCGGACATTACAGCAAATCTGAAACAAGGGGAAAATACCGTCATAATCGAAGGCTCCTGGGGCTGGACATATCTGGATTCTCTGACTGTATCTGAAGCGAAGTCTTCTGTAAACGGGGGAAACGGCATTCTTTCCAATGCGGACGCTTGTGCGCAAGCGAGATCCTTGTATAGCTTTCTGTGCGATACCTACGGCAGCTATGTGCTTTCTGGTCAGCAGGAATCTACCTGGATGGGCAGTGTGGATTATGAGATGAACATCATTCAGAATGCAAGCGGAAGGCTCCCTGTCATCCGCGGTCTGGATTATATGGGAGATGATTTTTCCGGTGTGAACCGCCGCGCAAAGGACTGGTATGCAAAGGGCGGCATTGTGGAAATCTGCTGGCATTGCGGCAGTGATTTTTCCGGCAGCCACACTGAATCGCTGGAAACCAATCTGAACTGGGACAGGGCGCTGACCCCCGGTACAAATGAATATAACGCGCTGATTGCAGGCATGGACAAAGCGGCGAAGGCACTGCTGGAACTGAAGGAAGCCGGTATTCCTGTTGTGTGGCGTCCTTTCCATGAATTTGACGGACAGTGGTTCTGGTGGGGCAAGGGCGGTGCAGAGAATTTCAAAAAGCTCTGGCAGATCATGTATAACCGTTATACGAACGACTGGGGACTGAACAATCTGATCTGGACGCTCGGATACAGCGGTGAAACCAAAGACGGCTGGTATCCGGGGGATGCGTATGTAGACATTGTCGGTGCGGATACATACGTCAATCACACAAATTCCCTGCTTTCGATGTATCAGAACACTGCAGACATTGCTGACAAACCGGTATGTCTGCACGAAAACGGACCGATTCCCGATCCGGATCATATGCAGGCAGACGGTGCAAACTGGCTCTGGTTTATGACATGGCACACTTCGTTTGTGGATGGACATGCGATCAATACAACGGATTATCTCAACAAGGTGTACAACAGTGAATATGTGCTGACGCTGGACGAGATTCCGGATATTTACCACTATATCAAAGAAACAGAAACTGTAAAGGGAGATGTTGATCTGGACGGTTCTGTGAATGCGGCTGATGCTGTGTTGCTGAAGAACTACCTGCTCCGACAGGAAATGCTCTCTGAGCAGCAGCTCGGTCATGCAGATATGCAAGGGGACGGACGTGTGAATGCTTTGGATCTGGCACTTCTGAAACGCACTCTTCTGGCGGAACAGCCTGTTGCCGAACTTACACCGACAGAGTATATGAACATGGTCAGAAATACAGTCACAGAAAGGCTTCCCTCTGGTGCTGATGCAGTGATAAGCGGCGTTGATTACGGTACGATGCAAACTTACAGTTATTATTCCACGACCAGAGAGCGGATGACAAATGTAAATGTGCTTTTGCCGGCTGGATATCAGGAGAGTGAGGAATACCCTGTTCTGTATATGCTTCACGGGTATTGGGACAACGAGACCACGCTTTCTTCTTCTGAGATGGGCCTGCAGACGATATTGGGCAATCTTACGGCAAAAGGCGAGGCAGAAAAGATGATCGTGGTATTCCCGTATATCTATACCAGCAAAACGATGGAATACTGCACGGGAATGGATCTGGAGAATTCTCTGAACTACGATAATTTCATCAACGATCTGACGACGGACCTGATTCCTTATATCGAGAGTACGTTCTCTGTGGCGAAAGGCCGCGAAAACCGTGCGATCAGCGGCTTTTCGATGGGCGGACGGGAATCGCTTTACATCGGAATCACACGTTCCGACCTGTTTGGATATGTGGGTGCAGTTGCACCTGCTCCCGGTCTGACACCCGGCTGGGATCCTGGTATGCATCCGGGTCAGCTTTCCGAAAACGAGATGAGATTTGATACGGCAATGGGCGAGCCGTATCTCGTTCTCCTGAGTGGAGCTGTCAATGATTATGTTGTGGGCACACAGCCTGAGCAGTATCATAATATGTTCAACCGCAACGGCGTAGATCACATCTGGAATTCTCTCCCCGACGGCGGACATGACGGCACCAGCATCCGCCCGCATTTCTACAATTTAGTACGGAGCATCTTTAAGGTGTGATCGCTAGAAAAGGAGACTTGTCATGAAACTGAAAAAAGCCATTTCCGCGCTGACAGCAGGTTGTCTGCTGTTAGGAATGATCCCGGCACAGACATCCTCTGCTGCAAATTATTCGCGGGCATCTGTTCACGATCCGTCAATTGTAAAGCTGCAGGACGGCAGCTATTATATCATCGGTTCTCATCTGGGCGCAGCACGTTCTGCTGATCTGGGTAACTGGACAGCAGCTGCCAATTCCAACCTTGGCTCTACAAGAACCACGTTCTTCCGTGACATATACAAGGATCTAGCAATCCCTGAGAAATGGTCCAATACGACCAACGGCTATAATCTTGCAGGAAACATGTGGGCACCCGACATCATCTATAACGAAGCCATGGGCAAATACTGTATGTATCTCAGTGTAAACGGACAGGTATGGAATTCCTCTATTGTCCTGTGTACAGCGGACAATATTGACGGACCGTATACTTACCAGGGTACGATTGTTTATTCCGGCTTTACCAATCAGGCGGTCAATAATGTCAACGACACCGATGTTCCGCGTGTGCTCGGAAACAATCCGGATATCAGCCGCTATCTCGGCGGAAACGGTTCCTGGAATGCCGCATATGGCACAAACGCCATAGATCCGGCTGTGTTTTACGATGAGGACGGCGATCTGTGGATGGTCTACGGTTCCTGGTTCGGCGGGCTATATATGCTGGAGCTGGATGAAAACACCGGTCTGCGTGATTACGGCGTGAAATATGAGACGATCGCCAACGTATCCGATGCTTATATGGGTACCAAGGTGGCGGGCGGTAATTATGCCTCCGGCGAAGGTCCGTACATTGAATATATGAAGGCGCCCGGCAGCAATCAGGGATATTACTATCTGTTTGTCTCCTACGGTTTCTTCAATTCCAACGGCGGCTATAATATGCGGATTTTCCGCAGTGAATCTCCTGACGGACCGTATACGGATCAAAACGGCAACAGTGCAGTCTTCCCACGTGGCGGCGATAATATCGGCGGTACGGTCGGCGAGCGGCTGATGAGCAATTATCAGTGGGACTGCAATGACCGCCCGTTCAAGGCACAGGGACATAATTCTGTTCTGATGGACGATGACGGAAAGCTGTTTGTGATCTATCACACGAAATTTGACGATCCTTATGGCTTCCACGAGGTGCGTGTACACCAGATGATCATGAATGCGGATGGCTGGCCGACGGCTGCAGCATATGAATATACGGGCGAGAGCCTGTCAGAAGCCGGACATACGATGGATGCAGTGACAGGTGACTACGAGTTTATCTTCCATACGCTGAATCAGGCATTTGTAAATGAGCAGAGTGCAGATGTGGAACGCTCCAGGGACATCCGTCTGAATGCTGACGGTACGATCACGGGTGATATCACAGGAACATGGACGATGTATGATGGTTCGCCGGAACTGACGCTCAGCTTCGGTGGCGTGACTTATAAGGGAAGTTTCCTGGTGCAGGCCGACGAATCTGCGGCGATGACTCAGAAGATGACATTCACTGCGACGGGGAACAATACCTGTGTCTGGGGCAGTAAGAAGAACGCATATAAGGCGTCTGAGGATATTGTCAATCTGACCAATGCAGACAGCAGCCTTGTTTACAATGCAGAATCTGCAGGTGGGTATGGCAATACAGTAAAACTCGGTGATACACAGCTGCTAAGTGGTGTAAGTTATCGGATTACAAACAAGAACAGCGCAATGGTGCTGGATCTCGACGGCGGTAATCCGGAAGTCGGTAGCAATATCCAGCAGTGGACGAAACAGGGCGGCAGCAATCAGGAATGGCGCATTGTTGCAACGGAGGATGGATACTGCAAGATTATATCAATGCAGGATGAAAGCAAGTGTGTTGCGGTTGCTGAAAATTCTGCATTGGATGGACTGAATGTTGAACTGCAGCAGTACAGCGGAGCGGATCAGCAGCAGTGGAAATTGGTGCAGAATGGCAGCTATTACGGAATCGTATCAAAATGCTCTGAAGATAAAGCAGGTCTGGATGTTTACGATTGGTCCACCGAAAATGGCGGAAACATCAACCAGTGGGAATACTGGGGCGGCGACTGCCAGCTCTGGCGGATCGATCCGGTTCACCCGATGGTGCACAGCGGCAAGTACACCATCCGCAATCTGAACAGCGGTCTGTTCCTTGCGGACCAGGATGAGAATGCTGTACAGAGCAGTGCGGAGGCATGGACATTCACCCGTCTTGATGATGGTACATATACAGTACAGACCACCGACGGCAGAGCATTGACAGTTGCAAACGGTTCTGCTGAGGATGGTGCAAATATTCATCTTGCGGCATATACAGGAGACGCTTCCCAGCGGTTTGCGCTTCACTGCAATAAGGATGGCTCCTATTCGATTCTGACCACCGCATCCAACAATCAGGGCTGTGTTGATGTATATGAGATCAGTCTTGCGGATGGCGCAAACATCTGCCAGTGGGAATACTGGGGCGGTGACGGACAGAA
>SVNN01000159.1 GCA_015066905.1 Ruminococcus sp. | reverse complement strand
GTATTCGACCTCACGGCGTGCCTTGTCGACCATTTCTTCGATTCTGGTCGGATGGATTCTGCCGTCAGCGATGAGTTTTTCGAGTGCGATTCTTGCGACCTCTCTGCGGACATGGTCGAAGCAGGAGAGGGTGATTGCCTCGGGCGTGTCGTCGATGATGAGATCAACGCCGGTCAGCGTTTCGAGGGTGCGGATGTTGCGTCCCTCGCGGCCGATGATACGGCCCTTCATTTCGTCGTTGGGCAGAGCCACAACGGAAACTGCAACTTCGGATACCTGTTCGGACGCGCATTTTGCAATTGCAAGAGAGATGTAGTTGCGCGCGCGCTCCTCGCAGTCGTCCTTGATCTGCTGTTCAAAGTTGACGATCTTCTGTGCCTTCTCGTGAACGAGATCCTCTTCGAGCATAGTAAGTATGTACTCTTTTGCCTGATCTCTGGTGAATTCGGAGATCCGTTCAAGGATGTCCATCTCACTGCGCTTGATTGCTTCGGCTTCCTTGAGCTTTTCTTCTGCAGATCTGAGCTTCTGCTGGAGTGCTTCTTCCTTGCGCTCAAGGTTGTCGTTTTTCTTGTCAAGCGATTCTTCCTTCTGTTGGATTCTGCGTTCCTGGCGGCGGATTTCCTTTTCGGAGTCGCTGCGCAGTCTGTGAATCTCATCCTTCGCTTCGACGAGTGCGGTCTTTTTCTTGGCATCCGCTTCTTTTTCAGCGTCTTCAAGCAGACGGGCAGCCTCGCGTTCGATGCGCTCCGCCTCCTTTTCGGCGGAACCGAGCAAGCCTTCTGCCTGTCTGCGGCGGTGTGCGATTCCCTGGCGGAAGCAGATGATGCCGGAAACGGCAGCGCCGACCAGCAGCGCGCAGACCGCAATCAGGATTGCGGCAAGCAGCGTGACCGACTGGAGCATAACAATAGATGTTAACACTGATACATTTCCTCCTTTTACAGAATTGTCTATGACAATTATTGTACCAAGGCAGGAAGTGCCGCTATAATTTTATTCACTTTTTATTCTATCGTCTGCGCGTATGAACGTTCTGCGCAGATGCTGTAAAGCGGGGAATTCCCCGAAAAAAGATTGGAGGGCAGCGCCCTTGTTCATTTATTCCGATTTATTTATAAAACAAAAACGAAAGAAACGCCAATATAAAAATAAAAGTTACAGCCACAATTCCTGTGCCGTAGTCATAATAATAGCCGATTATTGCATCATAATTTCTGCAATACTTCTATTTTATAACTTCTCGGTCAAATTGTCAAGATGTTTCCGTCAAAAACTTGGGCTGAATTTTTGTGCAGGTTTTTTGCCGCATTGGAATTGACAAACGCGGGAAAGTGTGCTAAACTATCTTATATATTCATAATGCGTTGACGAGGGATGACGCTGTTCACTGCCGGCAAAGAGAGTACCGCCATCGGCTGAAAACGGTACCAAGCGCAGGACAGACCGCCGACCGCCCTCGGAGTGCGCCTTAATCGGCGCCGGGTGTTCCCGTTACAGAACGACTGAAATGAGGCGCAGGCTTTCTGCGCGAAACAGGGTGGAACCGCGAGCAATCGCCCCTTGTGCTTTGGCATAAGGGGCGTTTTTGTTTATATCATGAATTTGGAAAGGATCTGTGAGATATGATTCAGTTAACACTCAAAGACGGCTCGATCCGTGAGGTCGAGGCAAATCTGTCCGCTGCCGAGATCATCAAGGGCATCGGCGCAGGACTGTATAAGGCTGCGTGCTGTGTAAAGATCAACGGCGAGGTCAGAGATCTCCGCACCGTGATCGACGCAGACTGCGAATTTGAAGTTATGACCTTCGACAGCATCGAAGGCAAGAAGGCGTTCTGGCACACCGCGTCCCATATCCTGGCGCAGGCAGTCAAGCGTCTGTATCCCAGCGCAAAGCTGGCGATCGGTCCTGCGATCGACACGGGCTTCTACTATGATTTTGACGTAGAAAAGCCGTTTACTGCCGAGGAGCTGACCAAGATCGAGGCAGAGATGAAGAAGATTGTCAAGGAGGGCGTTCCGCTCATCCAGTATCATCTTGCACCTGCTGAGGCACTGGAGTTCCTCCGCGGACAGGACGAGCCGTATAAGGTTGAACTGTGTGAGGAGCATGCTGACAAGGGCGAGCCGATCTCTTTCTACAAGCAGGGCGATTTTACCGACCTCTGTGCAGGTCCGCACCTGATGTCCACCGCTCCTGTCAAGGCGTTCAAGCTTCTTTCCTGCACGGGAGCATACTGGAGAGGTTCTGAGAAGAACAAGATGCTCTCCCGTATCTACGGCACGGCTTACCCTAAGGCGTCTGAGCTGGAAGAACACCTCAAGCGTCTGGAAGAGGCGAGAATGCGCGATCACAACAAGCTCGGCAGAGAGCTGGAGCTGTTCACCACGGTGGATACCATCGGACAGGGACTTCCCATCATGCTCCCGAAGGGTGCGCGTGTGATTCAGCTTCTGCAGCGTTTTGTGGAGGATGAGGAGCAGCGCCGCGGCTATCTGCTGACCAAGACTCCGCTGATGGCAAAGAGCGATCTGTATAAAATCTCCGGACACTGGGATCATTATAAGGATGGTATGTTCGTTCTGGGCGACGAGGAGAAGGATAAGGAAGTGTTTGCGCTCCGTCCGATGACCTGCCCGTTCCAGTACCAGGTATTTCTGAATCGTGCGCGTTCCTACCGCGATCTGCCGATGCGTCTGGGCGAGACCTCGACCCTCTTCCGCAACGAGGAGAGCGGCGAGATGCACGGTCTGATCCGTGTTCGTCAGTTCACCATTTCCGAAGGACACCTGATTCTCCGTCCTGAGCAGCTGGAGGATGAATTCCGCGGCTGTCTGGAGCTTGCAAACTATATGCTCGAAACCCTTGGTCTGGCTGAGGATGTCAGCTACCGTTTCTCCCAGTGGGATCCGAATAATACTGAAAAGTATATCG
>SVNN01000037.1 GCA_015066905.1 Ruminococcus sp. | reverse complement strand
GCTCATCACTCGGTCCATTGGGAATTTCATATTTTTCAAAGGTAGCAAGCACCTGTTTGCGGTTCGGAATCTCAACCGGCTTGTTCATCTTGCTTTCGAGATGATCCAGATCCGCTCTTACGCCGGGATGGTTGTTATACACCAGGCTTTCGTAGTAAAAATGGGACGCGCCTTCATAGTCCTTTTTCTCAACACAGTAATAGCCGAGGTTGGAATATGCACGGGCAAGTGCATAGGTGCTTGGTGCAAACCGCAGAGTATCTTTTGTAACGGCAAGCAGTTTTTCGTTCTGCTTGGTTACCTTGAATAGTTCAGCCAGTTCAAAGCGGACATCACAGTTGACGGGATTAAACTGCACCGCCAGTTCCAGAGCCTCCATCGCCTCATCCATCCGCTTCAGCTCGATCAGTACATAGCCGTAGGAGAGCAGGTACTGTGCAAAATCGAACGGTGCGCGTTCAAATTTCTGATCCACGCCGTAAAGCTGGAGGAAGGTGTGATATTCAAACTGATTGCGGAAGCTGTAACAGGTTTTTCCGGATTCTTTGGTGAAATAGGTTTCAATTTTCTTTGCGATCGCGCGGAGGGGAACAACTGCGTCGGTATAATTCTTCAGCTGCACCAGTTTCATCGCGTCGCGGTAGACAATATCCAGCCGCTGACCATTGATACAGGTCGTTTCAAAGAAATATTCCCGCTGTTCTTCGGGGAGCTGTTCGAGTGCGATATCATTGATCGCCTTGAGCAGCTCGCCGGCATTCTTTTCGCTCGAAAAGCGGCGCATCTGCGTTTCTAAAAACGCAAGATCTGCTTCCAGCTCTCCTGTGAGTCCCTCGCGGCAAAGCGCAGTTACTTCATGTACAGTCATAATCGTCCTCTTGGTCGTATGTTTTATCTGCGGCGTGAGCGATCGCCTTCATTGAGGTCGATGCCGCGCGCCTTGAGTTGTTTTTCAAACTCTGCATTGATCTTGTCAAGCTTCTTCTGACGCTTCATTTCCGCCTTGGTCATCGGCTGCTTGGGTGCCTCTTCCTTCGGAGCGGCAGGCGCGGGTGCAGGTGCAGCCTTCTTCTCCGGCGGCTTGTATTCGGTGAACTGCGGTACAACCTGCTTTTCCTCTTCCTCGCGGCGGCGTTTGTCGGAAACCGACTCGCCCATTGCGCTCAGCATATCCTCGATACTGGTGATGATCGGTGTTGCAGGTGCGCCGTTGTTGTCAAATACAGATTTCTGCTGATTTGCACGCTGATTTGCAAACGCGCTCTGGAATGCAGTTCCTGCAGGTGCAGACTGCTGAACCGGCGGCAGACTGTATACAGGCTGGGTAATCGGAATCGGCTGTCCGAATTCGTTGAATTCCTGATATACGGGCTGACCCTGGGCGCTGTATCCGACGAATACAGGCTGCGGACGAGCGGCAGGCTGCTGGACCGGAGTCGGTGCAGGGGCAGGCTGCGGCGTAGAGAGATTCTGCACGCCTGCAAGGATCTCGTCGATATTGTTCATAACCGGTGCGGGTGCAGGTGCCGGATTCGGCATAGCAACAGGCTGTACAGGAGCAGGTGTTGGCATAGCGACAGGCTGTACAGGAGCAGGTGTTGGCATAGCAACAGGCTGTACAGGAGCAGGTGTTGGCATAGCAACAGGCTGTACAGGAGCAGGTGTCGGCATAGCGACAGGCTGTACAGGAGCAGGTGTCGGCATAGCAACAGGCTGTACGGGAGTCGGTTCAGCCATAGCGACGGGCTGTACAGGAGTCGGTTCAGCCATGGCGACAGGCTGTACAGGAGTCGGCATACCCATCGGAGCGATCGGAACAGGCTCACCCATTGCAACCGGTGCAACAGGGATCGGCTCTGCCATAATCGGTTCAACGGAAATCGGCTCGCTTGCAGCGGACGCAGATTCCGCTTCGGGCTGCGCTGTGGGATCGAACAGACTGTTGATTACATCGTCCCAATTCTGTTCAGCGGCTGCTGCCACAGGAGCGGGAGCAGGTGTCGGCTCGACCACAGGAGCTGCGGGCTGCTGCAGATCGTTTTCAAGGTCGCTGAGGATATCGTCGAGATCCTCCAGACCGGGAATATCAGGTGTCGGAACAGCTTCCGGCTCTTCTGCGGCTTCCATCTCATCCGCGGAGGGCACAGTAAAGAATCCGTCATCAGCCTCTTCTACATCTGCGCCGGCCATCTGGATGTTGACCACCGCAGCGTCATCGGTCGGTGCGGAGAATTTGTTTTCATTTCCGCCGGAAGGAATGGAGAACTGTGCAAGGATGTCATCCGTCTGAACCGGAGCAGGTGCAGGCGGTTCCGTAATAGGTGCTGCAGGAGCTGCCGCAGGTGTCGGAATTGCAAACTGTGCGAGAATGTCATCGGTCTGAACAGGTGCAGGCGCAGGCGGTTCAGCGATGGGTGCTGCAGGAGCTGCCGCGGGTGTCGGAATTGCAAACTGTGCGAGGATATCATCCTTCTGAACCGGAGCAGGCGCAGGTGCGTTGATCGGCGCTGCAGGCTCAGCAGGTGCAGTATACTGTACCGGGACGGGTGCAACAGGAACGGGCGCAGGTGCGGGCTCTGCCACAGGAGTGGGAGCAGGGATCGCGAACTGAGCCATAACATCGTTTTCAGGTGCAGCCGGTTTTTCGATTGATACGGTCGGCGCAGGTGCGGGTGCGGGGATTGCAAACTGTGCCATTACGTCATTTGCAGGCGCAGGTGCGGGTGCAGGCTCTGCTACAGGAGCGGGTGCAGGGATTGCAAACTGTGCCATTACGTCATTTGCAGGCGCAGGTGCGGGTGCAGGCTCTGCCGCAGGAGTGGGAGCGGGGATTGCAAACTGTGCCATTACATCATTTGCAGGCGCAGGTGCGGGCGCAGGCTCTGCCGCAGGAGCGGGAGCGGGGATCGCAAACTGTGCCATTACGTCATTTGCAGGCGCAGGTGCGGGTGCAGGCTCTGCCGCAGGGGCGGGAGCGGGGATTGCAAACTGTGCCATTACATCATTTGCAGGCGCAGCCGGCTTTTCGATCGATACAGTCGGAGCGGGTGCAGGCGCGGGTGCAGGAGCGGGAGGAGGTGTCATCTTTGCAACCGGAATCGGTGCAGTCTTGGAAGAATAGATGTCAGGATTACCCTGCGGCTGCGGGGTGTTCCGTCCATATTCCTTCTGCAGACGCTTTTCTTCCTTCAGCTGGCGCGCAAGCTCCTTGTTGCTCTCTTTGATGATACGCTTTGCGAGGACGACCTTACACTTTTCACAGGTGATCTCCTTGAGGTCGGTCATCTCAGCGCCGCTGATGAATTTTCCTACGTTATCCGGCTTTGCGAGGTTGATGCCGCAGCCGGTTTTCTTGCCGTTATCAGTTCCGTGAACCGGACCGCCCTTTTTTGTGGGCTGTATCAGATAAACTTGCATAGCTATCCTCCTAAAGAACGTATAAAGTACATCATAAATTATACAGCAAAATGAAAAAAAAATCAACACCTAATCTGCAGAAAAATACAAAATTATCTCTTTTTTTGTGTGCTGTGTTATGAAGTCTGTGGAAAACTGTTCACTTTTTTGAATCTTGCCAAAAAATTGGTAAAATATGATGATTGAATAAAGCTGTTTCAAAACGCAAATAAAGGTGGAACGTGTCCACCTTTATCATGTTTACAATTACTTGAACAGGCCGCGCTTCTTTTCATAGAACGGCTTTTCATTGTTGACCAGTGCCTTGGCAGCCTTGTCGGATGCAGAAAGCACTTCAACAGGCAGCTCGGTATGAAGCTTGGCTTCAGCCAGAACAGCGGCACAGGTGGTTTCAGCATCATCGTCGCAGTCTACTGCAAAGAGATAACGCGGTGCATCACCGAGCAGAAGCTGCATATATGCGCGGTTTACGTTCTTTTGCTTCTTCAGAAAGCGGGAGAGACCGTCCACAAGGTCAGAGGGGTTCTCTGCAACCGGATTCTTGGTCTGAACGATCTTGCGTTCGGTTTCTTCTTCCTGCTGTGCTGCAGTTTCAGCGGCACGCGCTTCAGATTCCTTTGCAGCGCGGATGATCGCTTCCATTTCCTTCTCCTTGTCGAGGTTGTGGATTGCAGCGTCCACCTGCTGGGAGAGAGAAGCGGGCTGTGCGTTTACCTTGGTCTGCTGTGCACCTGCGAGGAGCATGCGGAGCTGATCGCGGTTGAGGCACATATTCTGACCGAACGGGTTGATGACAAAGCCGCGTGCAATTTCATTCTGTGCAAAGACAGCGGCAAAGTCGGTCACACGCATCACAACAATCTGGCGCGGATGCTCAGCGTCAGCCTTGACAGGGTTCTTTGCCAGTTCTTCTGTATCGGTGAATGCAGGGATGAACTTTTCACCTGCGGGATTGGTCAGCATCTGGAATGCGACACGGGTGCGCACCTGTGTACCGGGGGTCATTGACGTGTCAGGCGGTGTTTCCATTACAACAGGAACGAGATAGCGCGCATTGAGCATTGCATTTAAGAACTTGATCTCATTTTCGCGGTTCATCTCCTGCTTGAAGGTCTGCATTGCTTCAATCAGAACGGGATTTTCAACTTTCTGCGGCTGGGGCTTCTTTTCATCTGCCATGGTGTGGTATCCTCCTGTATATTTGTTTCGGGCGGTTCCCCGATATGATAATTCTGATATCTTTTTCAGTATAGCATAATCTCTCCAAAATTGCAAGCAGAATTTTTGATATTTTTGTGAAACGACGAAAAAAGATTGCAAAAACCTGTCGCATTTTTCAGAGAGATGTGATATAATAAACAAGCATGATACTATCTCTGGGAAAGGAATCGCTGAATACTTATGATGGATCAGATCATTATCCGCGGTGCGCGGGAGCATAATCTGAAAAATATTGACGTGACGATCCCGCGGGACAAGCTGATCGTTATGACGGGACTTTCGGGATCGGGCAAGTCTTCGCTGGCGTTTGATACAATATATGCAGACGGACAGAGAAGATATATGGAGAGCCTTTCGTCCTACGCAAGAATGTTTCTCGGACAGATGGAAAAGCCGGATGTCGATTCGATTGAGGGACTGTCTCCTGCCATCTCGATCGACCAGAAAACGACCTCAAAGAATCCGCGTTCGACAGTGGGAACAGTGACGGAGATCTACGACTACCTGCGTCTGCTTTATGCACGCATCGGTGTGCCGCACTGTCCGGTCTGCGGACGGGAGATCCGCCGTCAGACAATCGACAACGTGATTGATAAAATCATGGAGCTTCCCGCAGGTGCGCGTCTGCAGCTGCTGGCGCCCATTGTCCGCGGCCGCAAGGGCGAGCATGCAAAGGAGCTCGACAGCGCGCGGCGTTCCGGCTTTGTGCGTGTTCGGATCGACGGGAATATGTATGAGCTGACCGAAGAAATCAAACTCGAAAAGAACAAAAAGCATACGATCGAGATCGTCGTGGACAGAATCATCGTCAAGGACGGCATCCGTTCGCGTCTGAATGACAGTCTGGAAACGGTTGTGGGGCTGACCGAGGGACTGATCCTCGTGGACGTCATTGACGGGGAGGAGATGCTGTTTTCGCTCAATTATGCCTGCCCGGAGCATAATGTCAGCATCGACGAACTGAATCCGAGAATGTTCTCGTTCAACAATCCGTTCGGTGCTTGTGAAAAATGTACGGGTCTGGGTGTGTTTGAAGAGATCGACCCTGCGCTGATCCTGCCGAATTCTGATCTTTCCCTGCGGCAGGGCGCGGTAAAGGCGATGGGCTGGAATACGACAGACGAAACCTCGATCGCGATGATGTATTTCAGCGCGATGGCGGAAAAATATGGCTTTTCGCTGGATGTGCCGATCAGTCAGCTGACGAAGGAGCAGATCAATCTGATCCTCTACGGAACCAGAGGCGAGCCGCTGCATCTGATCCGCGTTACGGCAACGGGAGAGAGCACCTATACTGCGCCCTTTGAGGGTATTATTCCGAATCTGGAGCGCAGATACCGCGAATCGAACAGTGAATACTCCAGGGCAGAGATCCAGTCCTGTATGACCGAAGTGGACTGTCCCGACTGTCACGGCGACCGTCTGAAGAAGGAGAGCCTGAGTGTTACGGTCGGCGGACTGAATATCAGTGAACTGTGTGCAAAATCTGTTGCGGATATGCTGCAATTTTTCGATCTGCTGTCGCTCACAGAGCGCGAGCGGCTGATTGGTGCGCGTATCATCAAGGAGATCCGTGAACGTCTTGGATTTTTGCAGAGCGTGGGACTTTCCTATCTTACGCTGTCGCGTTCGGCAGGCACGCTTTCAGGCGGAGAAAGTCAGAGAATCCGCCTTGCAACGCAGATCGGCTCTTCGCTGATGGGTGTGCTGTATATCCTGGATGAGCCGAGCATCGGTCTGCACCAGCGTGACAACGACAAGCTGATTGCAACGCTTCACCGTCTGCGCGATCTGGGCAATACGCTGATCGTGGTCGAGCATGACGAGGATACGATGCGTGCGGCAGATTATATCGTGGATATCGGTCCGGGTGCCGGCGTGCATGGCGGAGAGATCGTCTGTGCAGGTACCTATCAGGATATTGTGGATTGTCCGCATTCCATCACAGGGCAATATCTGAGCGGAAAGAAGAAGATTCCTGTGCCGGAGACGCGAAGAGAGGGCAACGGAAACGTACTGACGATCCGCGGCGCGACGGAGCATAATCTCAAGCACATTGATGTCAGCTTCCCACTGGGAAAATTCATCTGTGTGACGGGTGTGTCCGGATCGGGAAAATCCTCGCTCGTCAACAGTATTCTATATCGCTATCTTGCGGCAAAACTCAACCGTGCGAAGATCAAGCCGGGCGCATTTGAAGGCTGCGAGGGTCTGGAGTATCTGGATAAGGTCATCGCGATCGACCAGTCGCCGATCGGACGCACGCCGCGTTCCAACCCTGCGACCTATACAGGTCTGTTCGGGGATATCCGTGAGCTGTTTGCACAGACGAGTGATGCCAAGATGCGCGGCTATGGTCCGGGAAGATTTTCGTTCAATATCCGCGGCGGCCGCTGTGAAGCCTGTGAGGGCGACGGTATCCTGAAGATTGAAATGCACTTTCTGCCGGACGTTTACGTCCCTTGTGAAACCTGCAAGGGCTGCCGCTATAATCACGAAACGCTGGAGATCCACTACAAGGGAAAATCCATCTATGATGTGCTGGAGATGACCGTGGACGAGGGCGTGGAATTCTTCTCTGCGATTCCAAAATTGGTGCGCAAGCTGAAAACACTGCAGCAGGTCGGTCTGGGTTATCTCAAGATCGGACAGCCCTCCACAACGCTTTCGGGTGGTGAGGCGCAGCGCGTCAAGCTCTCGACCGAGCTTTCCAAGCGGCCGACTGGACGCACGATCTATATTCTGGATGAACCGACCACGGGTCTGCATACCGCTGACGTGCACCGTCTGATTGAGGTGCTGAGCTCTCTGGTAGATGCAGGAAACACGATCGTTGTCATTGAACACAACCTTGATGTCATCAAGGTTGCCGATCATATCATCGACCTCGGTCCTGAGGGGGGCGATCAGGGCGGTACGATCGTTGCCGAGGGTACGCCGGAAGAGATTGCCGCGTGTGCGGCGTCCTATACGGGACAATATCTGAAATCCTGTCTGGAAAAATAAAAAACACGGCACGCGGAACAGTGACAGCGTGCCGTTTTCTTATATCTCAAATTGGCTGAGTGATGCTGCAATGCGGATATCCGCCAGAACATCCGCGCGGATGCCGTCAGCGGTATATTCTTCGGAATAGACCTTGCCGTTTTCGCGGATCTGTCCGAGCAGTCCCGCCTTATCATACGGCAGATTCAGCTTCATCCGTCTTGCGGTTTCGGGTAGTGCCTGCATGATTGCTGCGAGGAGCGTATCGATGCCGCTGCGCTGTTTTGCGGAGATGGCAACTGCGCCTTCCTTTGCCAGTTCCGCAAGGGGAAGATGTTCGGTCAGATCGCATTTGTTGCATGCGGTGACAACAGGGATGCCCTCACAGCCGAGTTCATTCAGCAGCTCCAGCGTGACCTTTGCCTGTGACTCACAGTCTGCAGCGGATGCGTCCACGATATGGAGGATCACATCGGCATTCGCCGCTTCTTCGAGCGTGGATTTGAATGCTTCAACAAGGTGGTGGGGCAGACGGCGGATGAGTCCGACCGTATCGACCAGCATCACACTGCGTCCATCGGGCAGCTCAATCGCGCGGGAGGTGGTCTCCAGCGTTGCGAACAGCTTATTCTCCGCCAGTACGCCGGCATCTGTCAGCGCGTTGAGGAGCGTGGATTTTCCCACGTTTGTATATCCCACGATCGCGCAGACCAACACACCGTCCTTCTTACGGCGCTCCCGGGAATAGGTACGGCGTTTTTCGATCTTTTTCAGTTCCTCTGAGAGGATCTGGATCCGGTAGCGGATGTGGCGCTTGTCGGTTTCCAGCTTGGTTTCGCCGGGACCGCGTGTACCGATGCCGGCGCCAAGACGGGAAAGCTGCACGCCCATACCTGCAAGTCTGGGAAGTCGGTATTTCTGCTGTGCCAGTTCGACCTGCAGACGTCCCTCTTTGGTTGTGGCACGTCCTGCGAAGATGTCCAGAATCAGCATTGTGCGGTCAATTGTATGCACACCGCAGGCATCCTCGATGTTGCGGATCTGGGTGGCGGTCAGCTCATGGTCGAAGATGATCTGGTCGATCTCCTCCGATTCGCACAGCTGCGCCATTTCCTCCAGTCTGCCCGGCCCGATGCACGTTGCGGTTTCCAGTGCGGGGCGTTTCTGAATGATTTCTGCTACAGGCTCTGCACCTGCGGTTTTTGCAAGCTCTCTCAGCTCTGCAATGGATTGTTCTGCGTCAAACTCACCCGTATCCACGGCAGCAAGTAGGACGCGCGGTTTTTTCTCCTGTGTTTCTATCATGTAGTGTCCTTTCGGGAAATCGACAGTGCCTGCTGATTGATACAGACAGCAGTAGGTTTTACGAAAATCCGCGGATTATTCTGCGGTGCGTCCGGAATCTGAACGGCACTGTCAGGGGCGGGATCTGTCTGTGTACAGTCCCGTACAGACACAACGGTTTATCTGAACTTGACAGCTGTACCGTAGCAGATGACTTCAGCGGCGCCCTGTGTGACTTCAGAGGAGGTGTAGCGGACGCATACAATTGCATCAGCGCCCCACTGCGTTGCCTGATTGATCATACGATCGGTCGCGATCGCGCGCGCTTTGTTCATCATTTCGGTGTAGGAGTTCAGCTCGCCGCCGATGAGCGTCTTGAAGCTTTCTGCAATATCATGACCGACGTGCTTGCTCTGGATGGTGCTGCCCTGTACGAGACCGAGGGTTTCGAGTTCTCTTCCGGAAATTGTTTCGGTTGTTGTTAAAATCATGTGGATTCACCTGTCCTTATTAAAATTCTGCGCGATACCGCAGTATATTCAGTATAGCAGATTTATTTACAGATTGCAACAAAAAACGGAACAGTTTTCTCAGAGATGAAAACTGTTCCGTTGCAGGAGCATCAGCGGATGCTGCCGACAGTGCGGGGATAGAGCAGAACGTCGCGGATGTTGGAAACGCCGGTGACGTACATGATGATGCGCTCCAGACCCAGACCAAAGCCGCTGTGCGGTGCAGAGCCGAATTTGCGGAGGTCGAGGTAGTCGTGATATTCTTCGATGGACATACCCTTTGCTTCCATTGCTGCAAGGAGCTTGGTGAGATCAGCCTCACGCTCGCTGCAGCCGATAATCTCGCCGACGCCCGGAACGAGCAGGTCGGTTGCAGCGACGGTCTTGCCGTCGGGATTCTGCTTCATGTAGAAGGACTTGATGTCCTTGGGATAGTTTGTGACGAATACAGGCTTTTTGAATACGACCTCGGTGATGTAGCGTTCATGCTCGGTCTGGAGGTCGCATCCCCACTCAACGGGATAAACGAAGTCAACATCAGCCTTCTTCAGCATTTCGATCGCGTCAGTGTAATCGAGTACCGCAAAGTCGTTGGTTGCAACTGCGTTCAGCTTTTCGCGCAGACCGGCCTCAAAGTGCTTTTCGAAGAATGCAAGCTCGTCGGGGCACTTTTCGAGCACGGTGTTGATGATGAACTTGATCATATCTTCCGCGATGCCGATGATGTCAGTCAGATCAGCAAATGCAACCTCCGGCTCAACGTGCCAGAATTCTGCAACGTGGCGGGGTGTATTGCTGTTTTCAGCGCGGAAGCTCGGACCGAAGGTATAGATCTTGCCGAGCGCCATTGCGGCAACCTCGCCCTCGAGCTGGCCGGAAACGCTCAGGGATGCCTTCTTGCCGAAAAAGTCGTTTGCGTAATATTCTTCCTCGGACTTGTACTCGTTGGAGTAGCCGATGGTGGTTACCTTGAACATCTCACCTGCACCCTCGCAGTCGCTGCTGGTGAGGATCGGGGTGTGGATGTAGACATAGTTGTTCTGCTGGAAGTAGGTGTGGATCGCTGCACTGACCACAGAGCGCACGCGGAATACAGCGTTGAAGGTGTTGCTGCGGACGCGGAGATGGGGGATCGTGCGGAGATATTCCAGTGTGTGACGCTTTTTCTGGAGCGGATAGTCAGACGGACATTCGCCGAGCACGGTCAGCTCTTTTGCATTGATCTCCACGCTGCCCTGCTGAACAGCGCCCTGTACCAGTGTGCCGGTTACACAGAGTGCGGTGCCGAGCTTGAGGAATGGTGCGGGATCGGTGATCACGGATTTATCCAGAACGATCTGGAGGTGACGGAAGGTGGTGCCGTCGTTTAATTCAAGAAATGCCATTGTTTTGGAGTCACGGGAAGTGCGGACCCATCCGCAGACAGTGACTTCCTGGCCGATATAAGCGGCGTCGTCAAAAATTACGCGTAAATCTGTATGTTTCATGCTGATCCTCCTGCATTTTTTCGGCAAAAGGCCGATATCTCAATCATTATACCGCGAAATGAACGGAAAGTCAATCTTTTTCTTGTGCCCGGACAGAAAAAAGCCGCGCCCAAAGCATGCAGCATGGGCGCGGTATGGTGCCGGAAGCGGGGGTCGAACCCGCACGGTATCGCTACCACGGGATTTTGAGTCCCGCACGTCTGCCAGTTCCATCATTCCGGCGTATGCAGTTATTATAGCACACAAACAGTTCGTTGTCAAGCTGTATTTTCTGACGCGAAACAAAAATTGGTTTGGTTTTTTACAGAATACACAAATATGAAGTCGGATTCTTGTTTGAAATGCGATTCCAATTTTCTTGTAATCAAGGAGGAGATATGCTATAATATAAAGAAGATAATTGTACGGATTGCACCTATTTAAAAAAGACGGCATTCTGATCACAAGACAGGCAGATAGATACAGACATATCGGAGGGACGAAATTTATGATGCATGGAGAAGCATTGTGCGCACCGGTTGTATGCTACCGGGAAACACTGGAACGGCTCGGCGGAAACGAAGCGCTCTATGAGCGGATGCTCCGCAAGGTACCGGATGATCCGACGCTTGCACAGGCACAGGCGGCGCTGGCAGATCATAACCGTGCGGATTTCGCACTTTATATCCACGCACTGCGCGGACTGGCACTGAACCTCGGTTTTTCCGAAGTGGCAGATCCGGCACAGCAGATCGACAGCCATCTGCGGCAGGCGGGATATTCCGATGCGGATTTTTCCCGTGATGAACCGATGCTGGCACAGAAGCTTGCATCACTCTGTGAACGATATGACGCCGTACTGCAGATGCTGCGGCTGGCACTGGGGGAGTAAGATGAAAAAGAAATGTGTACTGATTGTTGATGATCTTACCATCAACCGTTCCATGCTTTCAGACATTTTTGAAAGCGGTGGATATGAAGTGCTGGAGGCCTGCGATGGTCTTGCGGCACTGCAGGTTCTGGACAAACAATGTGAAAAGATCACACTGATGATTCTGGATCTGATGATGCCGAAACTGGATGGTTTCGGTGTGCTGGAGCGCATGCGCGCAGACAGCCGCCTTTCTGGAATCCCTGTCATCATCAACACCGTTGCAGGGGAGAGCGCGAATGAACTGCAGGCGCTCAAACTCGGTGCGCTCGATTTTATCACCAAGCCCTATATTCCTGAGGTCGTCATGCGCCGCGCGAACAATCTGCTGGAGCGCATTGAGATGGGACAGCGTCTGGCGAAGAAGCAGACGCACGAACTCGAAGCGGCGTTCGATATGCTCACGGAGATCATTCCCGGAGGCGTTGCCACATTCCGTCTCGACGGCGCAAAGGCTGAGGTAGCCTTCTGTAACAAGGGGTTTTATGATCTTTGCGGCACAAATGCTGATGATCCGCACGCAAAGGAAGTTCAGAAGGATGTGTTCAGCGTGCTGCATCCCAGCGATCGTAAGAAGATCATGGAACACGTTCATCGGGCAGTCAGAGGAGATACCCAGATCAACGAAACCTGTCGGTTCCAGCATTCCGACGGCAGCTATCGCTGGGTCAGACTGACGGCAAACCGCTATCTGCGTGATTCATCTTCTCTGTATTACATTGCTGTTTTACAGGATATTACTGACGAGATTGATCTTCAGATCCGTTTCAAGTTCCGTCTGGAGCATGACGCGATGACGGGAATCTGGAACCGCGACGTATTCTGCCGCAAGACGCAGCGGATGCTTCGCAAGAACAGGGATACACAGTATTGTCTGGTATGTCTGGATATCGACAATTTCAAGGCGATCAATGAACTGTTCGGCACAGATACGGGCGACGTTGTTCTGTGTGAGACTGCAAAGGCGGTAGAACACGCGTTTGACAAGATCGGCACCTGCTGTCGTCTGGAGGCGGATCATTTTGCATGGTGCATTCCGCAGGATCTGTTCGACATTGACGCATTCAACGAGCTGCTCAACAGCTTCTACGAACAGATGCATCTGCGCTATACGATCTCCGTCCGCTATGGAATCTATGAGATCGAGGATCCGATGATGGCGCCGGATCTGATGTGCGACCGTGCCAACATCGCATCCTGTACGATCAAGCCGGAATCCAATGTCCGTTATGCATATTACGACGACACGCTCCGTACGGCGCTGCTCAAGGAGCAGGATATTGTCGCGAATATGGATCTCGCACTGCGCGAGCGCCAGTTCCGCGTCTATTATCAGCCGCTGTTCAGTGCAAGCACACGCACGGTCACAAGTGCTGAGGCTCTGGTTCGCTGGTCCCGTCCGGGCATGGGTATGGTGCGTCCGGATGAGTTTCTGCGCGTATTTGAAAAGAACGGATTGATCACCAAGCTGGATCTTTACATCTGGGAAGAGGTCTGCCGCTATCTTGCAGGACGCATCCGCGACGGCAAATATGTGGTGCCTGTTTCCGTGAATATGAGCCGTATGGACATTTACGACCCGAATCTGTTCGAAAAGATTCAGGAGATGGTCTCAAAATATGACCTCTCTCCGGGTTTGCTGAAGTTCGAGATCACCGAGAATCTGTTCATCGAAAATCAGGGACGGATCAACGAGTTGGTCGGAAAGCTCCAGAATGCGGGTTTCGCGGTTCTGATGGACGATTTCGGCAGCGGCTATTCCTCGCTGAATACGCTGAAGGATCTGCCGGTGGATATTCTCAAGATCGACCGCGCCTTTATCACCGACATCAGTACTTCGGAGCGCGGTGCCAATATTCTTTCCAGCATCATCCGCCTGTCGCAGCGGCTGGAAATCCCTGTCGTTGCTGAAGGCATTGAAACCAAGGAACAGCTGGACTACATCTGCGGACTGGGCTGTGACACCATTCAGGGCTATTACTTCTCCAAGCCGCTGCCGGAAGAAGAATTCAGCACGATGCTCGACTGCGGTCAGACGGGCAGCACGTCTGCAAATGAACCCAAGCCGGTGTACAATCCGACTGTTACCGCGGATCATAATAAGAGCGGTATTCTGGTCGTGGATGATAACGCGATCAACCGCCGTATCCTGCGGAAGATGCTTTCTGCACAGTATGAGATCTTCGAGGCGGAGCATGGCGCAGAAGCAATGGCTCTGCTTGAATCAGACGGCGATCGGATCTCAGCGGTTCTGCTGGATATCGTGATGCCTGTGATGAACGGCTATGAATTCTTACAGGAACTCAGAGGCCGTGAAGCGTTTGCTGACCTGCCTGTCATTGCGATGACTGAGGCGACCAGTACGCAGAGCGAAATTACCGCGCTGGAATGCGGCGCGAGCGACTATATGAAAAAACCGTATGATGCAATGCTGATCAAACTGCGCGTGGCAAATCTGCTGCGGCGGAGTGAGCAGAAAAAGCGTCAGGCGGACGAGGTGAAACAAAATGGATAAACTCTGGAATATGCTGGTCGATTGGGGCATTGAAACCTGCGGCACGCTGGAACGGATGTGCGGGGACTACGCATTTTACCGCGAGTGCCTGACGCTGTTTGTCAACGACGGCGCATTTCATCTGCTGCGGCAGGCAGTGGAGGAGGGGAATGTCACGGCTGCATTCGACGCGGCGCACACGCTCAAGGGCGTGGCGGCAAATCTGGGGCTTGTTCCGTTTCTGGATGACATTGCGCCCTTTGTCGAAACACTCCGCGCAGGCAGTATGGGCGATGCACCTCTGGCGGTGCTGGATCGGCTGATTGCACATCGTGCGGCGCTGGACAAGATGCTCGGCGAAACGATGTAAGAAAATTTTCTCAGACTCTTGACAAATCAGAAAAAGAGTGCTATACTGTATCTCGTAAAAGCGATGACGAAGACTGTCAGATTACAGCATGCGCTTCAGAGAGCCGACGGATGGTGCGAGTCGGTGTGCAGGTTTTCTTGACGATCCCTTCCGAGCTGAAACCCGAACACTTCTGGTCAGTAGGCGTTTCCGTATATGCTGCGTAAAGGCATCAGGCTTGTTGGAGCCGATGAGTGGCGCGTTTTCGCGCAATTTGAGTGGTACCGCGGGAGTTTTTTATGATATAGTAATCCCGTCTCAAAGAATTCTTTGGGACGGGATTTTTTATTTTTTTGTCCCACAACATTTAATTCAGAAAGGATGAAATGAGATGTCAGCACAGAACCGGATGGACGAGAAAATCTTGGAGGTCGCAAAGCGAATTCGTGCCGTGCGCGAGGATATGGGTCTGAGCGTCGAAGAGATGGCGAAGAAAACAGATGTGACCGTTGAGGAGTATCAGGCACTGGAGGCAGGACAGAAGGACTTCAGCTTTACCTTTATTTATAAGTGTGCCCGCGCGTGCAACGTCGAGATCACGGACATGATGGAAGGCGAAAGCCCGAAGATGAGCGGATATACCGTGACCAGACGCGGCGAGGGTATGCCGATCGCACGCAGAGAGGGCTTTGAATATTACCGCCTTGCACCGCACTTCAAGCATAAGATCGGCGAACCGTTCTTTGTCAAAATCCCGTACAACGAGTCTGCGCTCAGCAAGCCGCTTCATATGGCATCTCACCGCGGTCAGGAGCTGGATATCGTAATCAAGGGCTGTGCCAAGTTCTTCATCGGAGATCACACTGAGGTTCTGGATGAAGGCGACTGTATCTACTACGACTCCAGTGTGCCGCATGACGTGGTTGCAATGGGCGGCGCGGACGCTGAAATCTATGCAGTTGTTATGAATCCTGCTGCTGACGGAAATCCGGAATATCATGAGCACGTGGAAACCCGCGTGATGACAAATGTGGATAAGGCAGAACTCATCAAGCCGATTATGGAGAAATTCATCAGCACAACGACTGATGAACACGGTGTATTCAGCGGAATTGAATTCCACAACGAAGAATCTTTCAACTTCGGCTTTGACGTTGTGGATGCGATGGCAGAAAAGGCACCCGACAAGCTGGCGATGATCCATATCTCCAACGATATGACCGAGCGCAGATTTACCTTTGCGGATATGCGCCGTTACTCCAATATGACTGCGAACTACTTCCGTTCGATGGGCATCCGCCGCGGCGACCGCGTGATGCTCGTGCTGAAGCGTCACTATCAGTTCTGGTTCTCGATCGTTGCATTGCACAAGCTGGGCGCAATTGTCATTCCTGCGACCAATCAGCTGCAGGAGCATGATTTTGACTACCGCTTCAAGGCGGCAGGCGTGAGTGCGATCATCTGTACTGCTGACGGCGATGTTGCAGAGCAGGTCGATCTTGCCGCAAGAAACTGCGAAGAGCTGAAAACCAAGATCCTCGTCGGCGGAGAGCGTGAGGGCTGGCGCAACTTTGATGAGGAGCTGACTGCATACAGCGGCAAGTTCCCGCGTCCGGATGACTGTCCGAGCGGCAGCGAGCCGAACCTGATGTTCTTCACTTCCGGTACGACCGGATATCCGAAGATCGCGACCCACAGCCACAAATATGCACTCGGTCACTATCCGACTGCGAAGTACTGGCACAATGTAGATCCGAACGGCATTCACTTTACCATTTCCGATACCGGCTGGGGCAAGGCACTCTGGGGCAAGCTTTACGGTCAGTGGATGTGCGAAACCGCGGTCTTTGTCTACGACTTCGATCGCTTTGACGCAAACAAGATTCTGCCGATGTTCGAGAAATATCAGATCACGACCTTCTGTGCACCGCCGACCATGTTCCGCTTCTTCATCAAGGAGGATCTTTCCAAGTTTGATCTCTCCTCGCTGAAATATGCCTGCGTTGCAGGTGAGGCAAG
>SVNN01000036.1 GCA_015066905.1 Ruminococcus sp. | reverse complement strand
TCAAAGGGTGTGGTCTGGTTCAGCTCGTTGACGTAGGTGAATTTCTCGTCCTCGGAAAGCTGATCCTCCTCGCGGCAGTTGCCCAGACTTTCGTTATATCCCTCAAACACAAGGTAGTCGGAGTAGTTTTTAAAATGCTCTGCGATCTGTGTCCAGAGCGACTGCGTGATCTCCAGAACTTCCTCCTTGGGATAATTTTTGATCAGGTATTCATCGTAGTGGTGCATGTTGATGACGGTATACAGATCATCCTTGCGGCAGTAGTTGACGATCTCCTCCACGCGGTCGAACATTTGTTCGGTAATCTCAAATTTGCCGTCGTCCTCCATCGCGTTGCCCCAGTAGACAGGAACGCGGATTGTAGAAAAGCCCTCCGCCTTCATGCCGTCGATCGCCTCCTGTGTGGTGACAACTGCGCCCCAGCAGGTTTCATAGCTCGCCATCGTGTCGCCGATCCGGGTGCTGCCCGAGGTTTTGTTTTCGCCGTTCGCCCAGTAGGCTTCCATCGTGTTGCCGAGATTGATGCCGAGTCCCATCTCCTTGGCATATTCCATTGCGGTCATATTTTTTCGCATCTTGCCGTCGTCAAATTCGCTTGCGGGTTCGGATGCGCTGCAGCTTGCCGCGGATAGGAGCATGGCGGCAGAGAGTACGGTGATAAACAGCGTTCTGATGTGTTTCATAAGGCCGATTCCTCCGTGTCAGATCTGTTATTTGATGAACATAAACCGCGAGAGCGAGAACAATGCGCGGTTTTTGAAAAATTCTGCTGTCCAGCCATGATAATCGGTGGTAATCTTAAAATATATCGCGTGCCTGCCGGTGACAGCCTTTACCACCGCGTTCACAATTCCGCTGTCGTGCCCGATCCTGCACGCGCCGATTTCTTCGTCATCCGCGTAGATGTGCATGATGCAGTCTGCGCCGCAGCCCTGTACCTGTGCGGAAAATTCCATCGTCTTGCTGGAGTAGTCTTCTCCGAAGTCAAAGTATTTATAGCCGATCTCACAGCCGTCGGTGATGTTGGTGATGATGCGTGTAAACGGGTTCTGTTCGGTGATATATGCGCCGCCCTTCAGCACGCAGGCAAGATCCGCCGGTGTAATCTGATAGGGAGAGAGCGCGTCCTCAAAGCCGAGCGAGGTCATCTCTACTGCTGGGATGGTTCCGTCGGGGAGGATCTCGATCTTTTCCACGCAGCCGCGGCGGGACATGATCGTACCGTTGGTCATACGGTGGTAGAAGATGTACCACTGTCCGTTCAGACAGGCGATAGAGCCGTGGTTGTTGCCGCCCGGATAATCCACAGCGTTATCCACGATATAGCCGCGGTACTGAAACGGACCGCAGGGATTGTCCGCAGTGGCGTATGCCAGACGGCTGCCGCGCTTCGGAGAGTAGATCATATAGTAGGTGCTGCCCACCTTGCGGAGCGAGCATGCCTCAAAGAAGAGGGATTCTTCCCTATCAAAGCCGTGTGCGGGGTCAGGTGTGATCGGAATGATGTGCTCGATGCAGGTATGATCCAGCACCTCGTACATATTCTCTCTGTTGAGTTCTGCCATAAAGGAACGCTCAAATCCGCAGTAGATATAGACTCTGCCGTCGTCATCCACCAGCACGCCGGGATCAATATACCAGCCGTTGCAGGTAATCTCGTCAGAGATGTCGGATTGATACTGCGAAACGAGGGTGAACGGTCCTTCCGCGCGGTCGCTGACTGCGACACAGCCGCGCCCGTTGACGATATAGGCGTAGAGATAGTATTTCCCGTCCTTTTCAACCACATCGGGAGCAAACAGATAGGTGTCGGGGGTGTTCCAGTCGATGTCACTTTTGTGATCACGGTCGGCGCGGGTGTGGAAGATGTCGCCGTGGCACGTCCATTGATTCAGATTGTCGAGCGGTGCGCTCCAGCATTTCAGTACATAGTCGCAGAAGGAATCCGCCCCGGCTCTGTCATGTGAGCCGTAGACATAGACGCGGTCACCGAACACGCGCGGTTCGCCGTCGGGAATATATTCGTGGGTGGGGAGATAGGGGTTTGGCATATCGGAAGCCTCCGTTGTTTATTTTGTTTCGGGAATCCACACGCGCATCTGGTGCAGATCGCGGTTGCCCCACGCGTAGTAGGGGATCAGCGTGATCTCACAGGGGATCCATTCGGGTGCGGTATAGGTGTAAAGCGCGTCGGTATTCATCATACGTTCGCCCGCGGCGGTCAGCGGAACAATGCCGTGCAGAAGGTCGGGCGAGTAGGGCTGTGCGGTGATCTGACCGCTTTGACGGATGCGGAGATCCAGAACCGAACCGTCATTATCCGCACCCTCTGCACAGTAGACCAGCGGACCGCGCTGGATTGCGGTCTTTCCGCTGTCTGCGGATACGTTTGCGTTTGCGTAGATCCGCTTGACAGAAAAATCAAGCGTCACGCTGAGGACATCGTTCTTTGCGAATGCTGTATGGATATAGGCAAATCCGTTCCGGATTTCATATTCCACGGGCTTGCCGTTGAGGAGCAGCTCTGTCTGTATGCTCCAGTCGGGGGTTCTGACCGCGAGTGTCAGCTCCATATCCGCATCGAAGCAGTAGCGGAGTGTGTTTTCATATGGATAGCCTGTCTGCAGAGTGATCGTACCGCCGAACAGATCACACAGATCCAGTGTGCCGCTGACAAACAGATTGGAGTAGACGGTGCGTTCTTCAATCATCCAGGCATATTCTGCGATTGAGGTCAGCAGACGCGCCGCATTCGGCGGACAGCAGGCGCAGGCAAACCACTTCGGACGCTGGGGCAGGGTGTGAGGATGTGTTTTCGCGACCCCTGAAATGCCGGGCAGGATCTCCAGCGGATTGACGTAAAGAAACTTCGTACCGTCAAGCTGCATACTTGCCAGCACGCAGTTGTAAAGCGCACGTTCCATCACATCGCCGTATTCGCCGTTTTTTTCAAGACGGAGCAGCTGTCTTGCAAAGAAGATCAGCGCGATCGACGCGCAGGTTTCGGAATATGCGGTGTCGTTGGGCAGATGATAATTCTTTGTGAATGCTTCGCCCTCATACGCCGAGCCGATGCCGCCCGTGATATACATCTGCTTCTGTGTGATATTCTTCCACAGACGCTTGCAGGCATCACGGAGCGTCTTGTCATTTGTGGTGTATGCTGCGTCTGCCATTCCGGTGTAGAGATATGCTGCGCGGACCGCGTGTCCCGTGGCGGTATCCTGCTCTCTGACGGGGCGGTGACACTGCATATATTCGCGGTCATGGGGATTGTTTCCCCAGACGGTCCAGCCGCAGATCTCGCGCTCGCGGATGTAGTATTCGGTATCCACACCGCGGACGTTGATGAAGTGGAGAGCAAGCTCTTTGTACTTTTCCTCGTTCGTACAGCGGTACAGGCGCATCAGTGCCAGCTCGATCTCAGGGTGTCCGGGATATCCGGGTGTGCCGTTTGTGATAAACCGCTCGTAGATATGATCCGCCATACGGCACATCACTGCAAGAAATTCAGTTTTGCCTGTACATTCTGCATAAGCGACTGCCGCTTCGATCAGATGCCCCGCGCAGTACAGCTCATGCGCCTCACAGAGATTCGTCCAGCGGCGTTCGGGCGACTTCACAGTGAAGTAGGTGTTCAGATAGCCGTCGGGATGCTGTGCGGAACTGATGAGCGAGATGACCGCATCGCAGCGTTGTTCCAGTGCGGGGTCGGGGTGGATCGCAAGAGAATAGGCGGCAGCCTCCAGCCATTTTGCAACGTCGCTGTCCTGAAAGACCATGCCGTAAAATTCACCGTCGCAGGTTCCTGTGCGGAGCTTTTCTGCCGCCATGCGGAAGTTTTCGATACAGCGGCTCTTCTCTGCGCCTTCGATTTCATCGCGGAGCGCTTTTTCCTGATATGGAATCACGACCTCGCGCGCGAGTGACTGATAGCGGCCGAGAAATCCGCTGTCAGCGGAAAACCGTTTGATCAGATTCAGATCAGCCATATATCAACCCTCCGTTTTTTGTCCGTAATATGCGTTTTTTCCGTGCTTGCGCAGATAGTGCTTGTCAAGCAGAGCCTGCGCAATTGCGCCGATTGACGGGTTGATTGCCTGTGCGTGATAGTTCATAAACGCAATTTCCTCCAGCACCACGGCATTATGCACTGCCTCGTGCGCGGTTTTGCCCCATGCAAACGGTCCGTGGCTTTTGACCAGAATTGCGGGAATCTCCAGCGGATCGTTTTCACCGATCGTTTCGATGATGACGTTTCCTGTTTCTTCTTCATATGCGCCGTGGATCTCTTCGTCGGTCATCGCTCTGGTGCAGGGGATCTCGCCGTAGAAATAGTCGGCGTGCGTTGTACCAAGGGGGAGAAGTCCCTTGCCTGCCTGTGCAAAGGCGGTTGCCCAGCGGCTGTGCGTGTGTACAATGCCGCCCAGTGTGGGGAAGGCGCGGTACAGCGCCAGATGTGTCGGTGTATCGCTGGATGGATTGAGCGTGCCTTCGACCGTTTTGCCGGTATTCAGATCGACCACAACCATCTGCTCTGCGGTGAGTGCGTCATATTCCACACCCGAGGGCTTGATGACAACCAATCCGCTTGCACGGTCGATTGCAGATACGTTGCCCCAGGTGAAGGTCACAAGACCGTGCTTCGGGAGCAGGAGATTGGCACGCCAAACGTCCTCTTTCAGTTTATCCAGCATAAGCGTTCTCCTTTTCGTTTGCCTTCGCCGCGGCATACTGAGCGGGAAGTGCGGTTTTGTATGTGTCAAGCCATGCGTCAAAGCCCGCAGCACCGCGCGGATCGGGGATAAGCACTGAGGTGCTGAGACCGGCAAAGATTTCAGTTTCTAAAAATGCGGCAAGTGTTCTGCCGTTTCCGCGTTTCATATACAGCGCGAGGAGTGCCATGCCCCAGGCGCCGCCTTCACCGGCGGTCTGCATCACAGTGATCGGGACAGAAAGTCCGTCCGCCAGGAATTGCTGCGCGACACCTTCGATCTTGAACAAGCCACCGTGCGCGGTGAACTGTTCGATGCAGATCGGTTCGTTTTCTTTCAGGCGTCTGACACCAAGCACCAGTGCGGCAAAGGCGGAATATAGCTGTGCGCGCATCAGAGACGAGAGCGTGAGCGGTGTGCTGCCCGGACGGAACAGCAGGGAGGTTCCGCTTTGTGCGCCTGTGATCGGCTCGGCGGCAAGATAGTTGTAGGAAATTATGCCGTCGCAGTCGGGCGCGCTGTGCAGTGCGTTGCGGTAAAGCAGTTCATAGAGCGCGGTCGGATCCATCGGGTTTCCGCTGCATGCCGCAAATTCGCCGAACAGTCCGACCCAGGCGTCCAGCTCACCGCAGCAGTTGTTGCAATGCACCATTGCAACGGGAGCACCGTCGGGTGTTGTCACAAGGTCGATGTCGGGATCACACCGCTGCAGCGGCTGATCCAGCACCAGCATCGCGAAGATGGATGTGCCGGCGGAAATATTACCCGTTTTCGGTCTGACGCTGTTTGTCGCGACCATTCCTGTGCCTGCGTCGCCCTCGGGCGGACAGACGGGGATGCCGCATTCGAGCGTACCGCTTTCGTCCAGAAATGCCGCACCAGCCTCGGTCAGAACCGCACCCGATTCGCCGGCATTGCGCACCTGCGGCAGCAATGAAGAGAGATCCTGCGTAAATCCGTGTTCGCTGAGTCTGCTGCGGAACAGGGCAAGCTTTTTTGCATCATAAGTGCCGTTGCTGATCGGGAACATACCCGACGCTTCGCCGATGCCGACCTCAAATCGTCCTGTCAGGCGGAAGTGGATGTAGCCTGCGAGCGTGTTGATGTATGCAAGGCGGCTGATATGCTCCTCGCGGTCGAGGATTGCCTGGTAGAGATGTGCGACACTCCAGCGCAGCGGGATGTTGCATTCCAGCAGCTCAGTCAGCTCAGCAGCGGCGCACGCAGTTGTAGTACAGCGCCATGTGCGGAACGGCGTGAGCAGATTGTGATCGCGGTCAAAAGCCAGATAGCCGTGCATCATGGCGGACACGCCCATTGCACCGATCTTCGTCATCGCAACGCCGTACTGTTCCTGTACATGCTTTGCGAGATCTGTGTAGCAGGCACGGAGTCCTGTGTGGATCTCGTCCAGCGAATAGGTCCAGAATCCGTTTTCAAAGCGGTTTTCCCACGGGTGCGATCCGCTTGCCAGCGGTGTACCGTGATCATCGGTCAGTACCGCCTTGATGCGGGTCGAACCGAGTTCAATTCCAAGGCAGGTCGCACCGCTTCGTATCAATTCCTTTGTCGTCATACTAGTTTACCTCTTCAGCTTGGCGATTGTGTCGAGCAGATCCAGCTGTTGTTCAAATGCTGCGAGCTCTGTTTTTTCGTTGATCACAACCAGTTCGGTGTCTGTGAGTTTTGCAAACAGACGGATATCCTCGGTGGTGAGCGCGGTGGATACCACGGCATGATGTGCGCCGCCGGCATAGATCCACGCGGCGGAGCCGGTCGCGAAATCGGGCTTTAATTTCCACATAATCCGTGCGACAGGCAGCTGGGGCATCGGGGCAGGAGCATGCACCAGTCTGATCTCTGCGCATACAAGCCGGAAGCGGTCGCCAAGGTCGATCATCGAAACGGCGATGCCGTCGCCTTCAATTCCGTCGAAGACCAGACGGGCGGGATCAGATTTTCCGCCGATCGAAAGGGGGTGAACTTCAATTTTCGGCTTTTCAGCGGCGAATACGGGAGATACCTCCAGCATATGGGAGGCAAGCTCCAGCTCTTCACCCTCTGAGAGGTCGTAGGTGTAATCCTCCAGAAATCCCGTCGCACCGCTGCGTCCCTTTGCAAGCTTGGTCAGCACAGCAGCAAGCGCTGCGGTTTTATAATCTCCCTCAGGACCGAAGCCGACGCCTTTGGCCATCAGATTCTGCACTGCAAGACCGGGAAGCTGATTCAGCCCGTGGAGATCCTGAAACGTGTCGGTGAATGCGGAGATGTTATTGTTGACCATGAACCGTTCCAGCGCGATCTCATACATTGCCTGTTCGCGGACCGCTGCGCTGTTGTCTGTGTTCATCTCATATTTTTCACTGTATTCCTGCAGCTTTTCCGCAATTTCAGTCTCGGTGATGTCGGGAAGAATGTCGGTGATCTCACCGATTCCGTAGTAGTTGACATTCCACCCGAAGCGGATCTCACTTTCGACGCGGTCACCGTCGGTTACAGCAACATCGCGCATATTGTTGCCGAACATGGCAACACGGAGTCCGCGGCCGAACTGGACAGCATTTGCCGCCAGCGCAAAACGGCGGATCCGGTCGATGACGCTTTTGTGTTTATAGCAGCCAGCCACGACCTCGCGCTTGATGCCCAGACGGGTGCACATGAAGCCGAATTCACGGTCACCGTGTGCGGACTGGTTGAGGTTCATAAAGTCCATGTCGATCGTGTCGTAGGGCAGCGTTTCATTATATTGCGTATGAAGATGGAGAATCGGCTTGGTCAGCGACTGCAGTGCACGGATCCACATTTTCGCAGGAGAAAAGGTGTGCATCCAGAGAATTACGCCGATGCACTCGCTGTCGGCGGACGCTTGCAGACAAACGGCTTCCGCTTCTGCACTGCTGCGGACGATTGGCTGTGCGACAACGCGGATACAGCCTGTTTTGCTGTCGAGATGTGCAGCGATCATCTTGCCGTCTTCCTGCGCACGGCGAAGGGTTTCCTCGCCGTAAAGATCCTGACTTCCGGTGATAAAATACAGTGTGCTCATAATATCCAAAACCTCATCTTTCACAAAATTGGCATTCTGTTACCCTCAGTATACAGGAATCGAACAGTGAATACAAGATTTTTATTCTCCAATACTGGACATTTATTCACCTCTGTGGTATGATGAGGACAGGAGGTGCTGGGATGATCGCACAGTATGAGACCAAAGCGCCCAAAGGCAGGGCGCATATCACGGCACATCGGTACGGAGATCTTCAGAATCTGCCGCACTGGCACACGGAATATGAACTGGTGTTTTCAGAGTGCCGCACTGCGGAGGTGCTGGTCGGGAAGGCGGTTTATACGCTGGATACGGACAGCTGTTTATTGATTCCAAGCGGCGAGGTGCATTATATCAAGGCAGAAGCGGGCAGTGTGCTGTCGGTGATCAAACTGGATCCGGAGATGCTGACAACAGCATTTGCAGGGCGCGTACCGACGCAGGTGCAGCATCGCAGACCACCGACGGCTACTGCTGTATTTGATGAGATTGCCGCTGAGCTGAAGGGCGGAAAGGAATACTGCGAGCTGATCTCCGACAGCAGGGCGATCTGCCTGCTGGCAGAATTGTTCCGCGGTGCTGAGATGAGACTTGAGCAGCGTGAGCGGAATGCGGCAGAGGAAAAATATAAGCTGCTTCTGAATCTGCTGGCGGAAAAATATGCGGATATCACATTTTCTGACGCGGCGGCGTTTATGTGCTTCAGCGAGCCGTATTTCTCCAAGTATTTCCGCCTGATGTCGGGGATGCATTTTACAGATTATCTGAACATCGTCCGCGTGAATGCAGCGGTGCGGATGCTGAACGAAACGCACTGTTCTGTAACGGAGATTGCGCTTTCTACGGGGTTTGGTACGATCCGCAGTTTTAATCGTGTGTTCAAGGCGGTGACGGGCTATACGCCGCGCACGCTTCCGACGGACTATGTGTTTATCCGCGGCCGTGTGCAGGATCAGACGGAAGGAATTGATCCGACAGTAAGCGCCACACTGCTGGTCTGAATCAAAAAGAAAAGGCTGTACAGAGAAAAACTGTACAGCCTTTTGATTTCGAAATCAGGTGTTGAGTGCCAGCGAATACTGTTCCTGATATGCCTTGAAGTATTTGTTGTATGCCTCGTCGCCAGTCTGTTTGAGGGCGCTGAGATATTCGTGCGTATCAAAGCACTTCTGTGCAACCTCAATCAGTGCAACAGCAATATTGGAGCAGTGGTCAGAAACACGTTCGTAGTTGTTGATCAGATCGGAAAGCACAAAGCCCAGCTCGATGGTACAGTTGCCTTTCTGCAGACGCTCGATGTGGCGGGATTTGATCTCTGCAATCAGCTCGTCAATGACCTGCTCGAGCGGCTCCACCTTTGCGGCAAGTGAAAGATCATCGTTGCAGAATGCGTTGGTGGTCATTTCCACGATCTCGGACAGTGCGGCGGTCAGCACAGCAATCTCTGCCTGTGCCTGCGGCGAGAAGGAAATCTTTTTACTGTGCATCTCTTCCGCAACCTTGACAAGATTCGTTGCGTGGTCGCCGATACGCTCAAAGTCGCCGATCGTGTGAAGCAGCAGCGATACTTTCTGGCTGTCTGCGTCAGAGAGGTCGTTTCCGGAAATTTTCACAAGGAAGGTGCCAAGCTTGTCCTCGTAGTGGTCGAGTTCATCTTCCTGCGTGATTACGTAGGTGCAGACGTCCTTGTCATAAAGCTTGTCCAGCGTGATCGCATTTGCAATTGCATCGTGCGCGATGCCAGCCATTTTGTCGGTCATATTCTTGCATTCGGAGATTGCAAACGCAGGTGTATTCAGCAGACGGTCATCCAGGAAAGCATAGGTTTCTTTTTCCTCGGTGATCGGAACAATCTTTTCTGCCAGCTTGACCAGCAGCTTGTTGAACGGGAACAGCAGGATCGTGGTTGTAACGTTGAAGATGCTGTGGCACACAGCGATGCCGAACGCGTCGATCGATGAATCGGTGAACGCGTAGTGGAAGATCGCGTCAGAGCCGTAATAAGCAATCAGCAGAACGACAGTACCGATGATGTTGAAGGAAATGTGTACAACAGCAACGCGCTTTGCGTTCTTGGTGACGCCGATACTGGAGATCAGAGAGGTCACGCAGGTACCGATGTTCTGTCCCATGATGATCGGGATCGCCATACCGAAGGTGACGCTGCCTGAAGATGCAAGACTCTGTAAAATTGCAACGGATGCAGCAGAGCTCTGGATGATACCGGTGAAGATCGCACCTACTGCTACGCCGAGGATCGGGTTGTTGAACGCGGTCAGAATTCTTTGAAATTCCGGCATACCCTGGAGCGGTTTCATTGCGTCGCCCATCAGTGTCATACCGTACATCAGAACGGCGAAGCCGACGAGAATCGAACCGATGTCCTTTTTCTTGGTGGATTTTGCCGCCATGATCAGCAGGATGCCGATCAGTGCGACGATCGGAGAAAACGAAGTGGGCTTGAGCAGCTTGATGAACACGCTGTCGCCCTCAAGTCCTGCCAGAGAGAGAATCCAGGCGGTCAGCGTGGTGCCGATGTTGGAACCCATGATGACACCGACGCTCTGCTGCAGCTGCATGATGCCGGAGTTTACGAGGCCGACGAGCATGACGGTCAGTGCAGAAGACGACTGGATCGCAATCGTGATGCCTGCACCGAGGACAAGTCCCTTGAAGGGGTTGGACGTCATTTTGTTGAGGGCTCGTTCGAGCTTTCCTCCGGCGATCTTTTCCAGACCGTTCGACATGGTTGTCATGCCGTAGAGGAAGAAGGCAAGTCCGCCGAGCAGAGTAATAACATTAAAGATATCCATGACCGATACGTGATCCGCGCCCCATGCGCGAATCTCTCCTTTCCGATATTTGAAGCAATTGCGGTTTCCCCCCGCTCGTATCGCATTTTACATTAGTTTTATCTAATCTTTACAAATCATATCACAGCTGCGTAAAATCTGATACCATCCGAATGTAAAATCTGTGTAAAGTCGTCAGGATCCGACAGTATCTTCCGTTAGAATGGTGATTCCTTCCGGGACGGTTTTGCAGGTAACAGCGTACGGAATTACGGTGTGCAGCCGGTTGCAGCAGGACTGTGCCATTTGTCGGGTCTGGCAGATGCCGTAGACAGCTGCGCCGCTGCCGGACATGACAGCGCATTTTGCGCCCGACTGCTGCATGACATCGCGGATCGTGTCAATTTCCGGCAGAGAAATTGCCGCCTCAAAGTGATTTGAGCAGTGACAGATCAGGTTGCCGATGTTGCGGTCTGCGATCGCAGAACAGGCGGCACTTGTATGCCGTTTCTGCTGCTGCGGCAGGCTGTCGAGCTTTTTATATGCTTCCGGCGTGGAAACACCCATGCGGCCCTTGGCAACGACCAGATGCAGCTCCGGCAGAGCGCGCAGCGGCGTCAGGATTTCTCCGATGCCCTGTACTCTGGCGGTGCCGCCGAGCAGAAAGAACGGGACATCCGCGCCGACACCTGCGCCGATCTCACAAAGGCGGTCGAGTGGGAGTGCGGTTTCCATCATATGGTTCAGTGCGAAGATGACAGCTGCACCATCTGCACTTCCGCCGCCGAGTCCTGCCTGGGACGGGATGTGCTTTTCGATATGGATGTGCAGTCCGCACCGCTTGTCCGTTGCGGCGAAGAATGCCTCCGCCGCCTTGTAGGCGATATTTTTCTGGTTGCAGGGCAGATAGGGATTCGGCGAGGTCAGTGTGATCGCAGAATCTGCCGTTTGTTCAATTGTCAGAATATCGTAGATGCTGACGGTCTGGAATACGCTGTCGAGGAGGTGATAGCCGTCGGCGCGCCGCCCCGTAATATCCAGCGTCAGATTGATTTTTGCAGGAGCCTGTACAGTCAGCCGTTTCATTTTGCTGCCGCCTTTCTGTTGCGGATGAAGCGTTCAATCCGCTCGAGTGCGGTCAGCAGATGCTTGAGCGAATAAGCGTAAGAAACGCGGATGAATCCCTCGCCGCTTTCGCCGAAGGCATTGCCGGGCACGACTGCCACACGTTCTTCTTCCAGCAGGGCTTCGCAGAATGCTTCACTGGTCATTCCCGTAGACTGGATCGACGGGAACACATAAAACGCGCCTTCCGGTGTGAAACAGGTCAGCCCCATGCGGTTGAACCGTTCTACCAGCAGCCGGCGGCGGACGTTATATTCATCCACCATCGTCTTGACTTCCTTGTCGCAGCTGCGGAGCGCCTGCACCGCGGCGTGCTGACTGAGTGTGGGTGAGCACATGATCGCGTACTGGTGAATTTTCACTGCCTGTTTTGTAATCGGTGCCGGCGCACAGAGATAGCCGAGCCGCCAGCCGGTCATCGCATAGGCTTTGGAAAAGCCGTTGACTAAGATTGTCCGCTCGTGCATACCCGGCAGAGCGGCGATCGAGCAATGCTTTTTGCCGTAGGTCAGCTCAGAATAGATTTCGTCAGAAAGAATCAGAATATTCGTTTCGCGCAGAACTTCCGCGATACCCTCCAGTTCCTCACGCGTCATAACAGCGCCTGTCGGATTGTTCGGATAGGGGAGAATGAGCAGCTTGGTCTTGTCGGTAATATGGCTGCGGAGTGCCTGCGGTGTCAGCTTGAAGCAGTCTTCAGGCGTGGTGCGGATCGGCACAGCAACACCGCCTGTCAGCTCCACGATCGGTGCATAGCACACGAAGCAAGGCTCGACAATCAGAACCTCATCACCGGGATTGATCAGTGCGCGGATCGCGATGTCGATCGCCTCCGAGCCGCCTACGGTAACAATGATTTCACTGTCGGGCTGATAGGAAAGCTGATAGCGGCGGTTGAGATAATCGGCAATCTCGCGTCGCAGTTCGATCAGACCGGAGTTTGCGCTGTAGATCATGCGGCGCGTTTCCAGGGTGTGGATCGCTGCATTGCGGACGACCCATGGAGTCTGAAAATCCGGCTCGCCGACGCCGAGACTGATGACGTTGTCCATCGTCTGTGCAAGGTCGAAGAATTTGCGGATGCCCGAAGGCTTCATCTGTCTGACCTTGTCAGAAAGCAGGGAGTCGTAGTCGATCACGGTGATACCATACTCCTTTCGTCCACAGCATCTTCTGCAACGAAGATTCCCATTTCTTTATATCGTTTGAGAACGAAGTGGGTCGCTGTGGAAAGCACGCCGTCGATGGTGGAAAGCCGCTGGGCAACAAAAAGGGCAATATCCTTCAGACTGTCGCCGGTTACGGTTACTGCGAGGTCATAAGCGCCGGACATCAGAGAAACGCTTTCCACCTCGTCGTACATCATGACCGTTTTCGCGAGATCTTCAAAGCCGCAGTCGCGTTTGGGCGTGACCTTCAGTTCGATAAAGGCGCTGACACGGTCCTTGTTGACGATCTCATCGTTGAGGATCAGGCTGTATCCTTTGATCACGCCGTCACGCTCCAGCTGTGCGATCTGTTCTGCCACCGCATCAGGGGTGGTATCCAGCATCATCGCCAGCGTTTCGTTGGAAAGGCGTGCATTTTGTTTCAGAAGATGCAGTAATGCGTTCATAACGAATACTCCTTAATTGATCTATTAGAATCAGAGCGGAACAAAGCGCGGTGCGCGGTTTTCAAAGTAGCAGACGCACTGGAAGCCGGCGGCACGCGCCATATCCAGACCTGCGTCGATGCCGCTGCCGAGATCTGCGTTGGTGTGTGCATCAGAACCGACGGTGAGGATATCGCCGCCGAGGTCGTGATAGAGCTTCAGATATTCCAGCGTCGGGAAGCAGTCACCGTAGCTCTGGCGGAGTCCTGATGTATTGACTTCAATTCCCTTGTCCTTCGCGATGATGGTCTTGAAGATCTCAGCGATCTCATCGCGGAAGGGCGCCATATCCACCTGAATGCCTGCGTTGGCAATGTAGCGGAGTGCATAGGTGATATGACCGATGACGTCGTAGGTGTCGGTCTGTGCAAGCGCCTGGATTGCGGCAAAGTTTCTGTGCAGAAGCTCATTGACATCCAGCGCGTTGTAGTCGAGGAAGGCAAAATCCTCGTGATTTTCCAGCTGGTGGATCGAACCGATGACGAAGTCGAGCCGCTTGTCGGAAACGATATGGTTTGCCATCGGCAGGTCTAAAATTGCCTGACCGAGTTCGATGCCGCAGACGAGGGTGAGTCCTGACGGACACTGCTCTTTCGCGGCGGTGTTTTCCTGCATCGACGCTTCAAATGCGGCGCCGAAGTCATATGTATCATATTCGCTGTGGCGCTCGCCGTAGTGGGCAAGGCTGAAGAAACGGTTCACCTCACAGTGATCGGTGACCGCCATCACGGACAGTCCTGCATCCAGAGCGGCACTGCAGCGTTCGAGTACAGAATTCGGATCTGCATCGGGAGAATTGTGTGTGTGGGTATGACAGTCAATGCGCATGGGTAAGTTCCTCTCTTTTTATCTTTGTCGGTATTGTTGCTATTCTACCAGAATACATTATAGCATACTTTTTCTGAAATTACTACCTTTTTTCAAAAAAAATCACCCCGTTTCAAAAAAGAAACAGGGTGAAAGATTTGATTTATTGTACACCTCTTGCCTTCATCATCGCTTCTACGATCTCCGGATATTCCCAGGTGAGGGTAGAACGCTTCAGCAGGCCGAACGCCTCGCCGCTGGTGAAGGCACCGTTGTCCCACCAGATGCAGCGGATGTTGTTCTTGGTTGCCGCACTGACATAATAGCTTGCCCATTCGCAGCGGTCATCGGTGTTATATTTGTTGCGTGCGCCGAATTCTCCGATGATTGCAGGGTAGTTTCTGCCGTGGTAGTAGTCCTTGATCAGCTGCATCAGCGCGTCGATCTCTGCGCCGTCCTTGGCAGGATCAAACTCAAAGGTGCCCTTTGCGTTGAGCGCGAAATTATAAGGAGTATATGCGTGTACGGAGATGATGATTCTGTCGTCTTCGGGAACGATGAAGTCGTTGATGGTCTGCATCGTGCTGGATGCGGCATAGGTCGGGATGAGCAGGTGGCGCTTCGGATTGTTGTCGCCGGATTTGCGGATTGTTTCCACGAAAGCAGCATTCAGCTGGTTGATGACATCGCGGGATTCTGCGTCACCGCCTGTCCACTCCTTCGAGGTGCCGACCATTCGCGGTTCGTTCATGCCCTCAAAGAGCAGATGCTCATCGTAGCCGCTGAAACGGTCTGCGATCTGCGTCCATACAGCGATCAGCTGTCCCTTTGCAGCGTCGAGATTGTCGTAGGACGGGAAGTGCCAGTTCTCGTGGTGCAGATTGATGATGCAGTACATATCGTTGCCGACAACGTAGTCTACGACCTCCTGCACGCGGTCAAGCCATGCTTCGTTGATTTTGTAGTCCGGTGCTGCGCCAAGCTGGGGATACCAGGTGACAGGTACGCGGATTGTGTTGAACCCCTTGTCCTTGACAGCAAGGATCATCTCCTCAGTAGTCTTGGGGTTGCCCCAGCAGGTTTCCTGCCGTTCGGGGGTGGGATTGGGTTTGGTTGCGTCATGTGCGTCCAGTGTGTTGCCCAGATTCCAGCCGACTGTGATCTCGTCCAGCAGTTCAAAGGATGTGATATCACGCATTTCCTCTACTGTTTTCTTGCTCTCCGCACTGTCTGTGCCGCCGTCGGAGCATCCGCTGAGCATCATTGCTGACAGTGAGATCGCAGCAGCAAGCGCGAGGGAGATGATGCGTTTGAATTTCGGGTGTTTTCTCATATGTTAGTTCCTCTCACTTCCGTTAATCGTCTGATTTTCAAAAGATCAGCAGTTTCATTATATCGGATTCTCGGCGCATTGTCAATCGTTATCACGAAGTTTGACAAATATTATGCAAACGGGTATAATAGGAGCAGCAAAAAACATACTAAAGGAGGCGACGGAATATGCGTGTGATGCAGATCGGCTGCAATGCGGTCTATCCTGCGGATTATCTTGCAGAGCGTCCGAATGGACTGCCCGGCTATCTGCTGCTGGCAACCAGGTCGGCATGTACGGTTTCGTTTGGCGGCGCACAGCAGTCTGCTCCGCCGGGATCCATCATTCTGTTTGATAAAAACAAGCCGCATTCCTATGCCGCGGAGGAGGACTGTCTGCGTTGTGACTGGGTACAGTTTGACACCGACTTTGACGAGGATTTTTTCCGCGCACTGAACCTGCCGCTGGGCAGTGTCCGCAGCTACGGCGATATGGTGTTTTTGCAGGAGCTTCTGAAAAATCTTTGTGCGGCATATTATAATCCAGGTCCGAAGCGGCATGAGCTGATGGACGCACTGCTGAAAACGCTGCTGCTGAAAACGGGCGAGCTGGTCAGTCTTTCAGCACCGTCGGGCGGTGATCCGCATTTCACCGAGCTGGCGGCAATCCGTGAGCGCATCTACCAGAACCCGCAGGAGAAGTGGACGGTAGAACTGCTTGCAGGACTGGCGAACATGTCACGTTCCTACTTTCATCTTCGCTACCGCGAGGCGTTCGGCGTGACCGCGATCTCTGACGTTATCAACTGCAAGATGAGCTGCGCCAAGGAGCTGCTGACCTCGACCGACTACACGATCGGGCACGTTGCCGCGCTCTGCGGATATGATAACGAGGAACACTTCATGCGCCTGTTCAAGAAAAACTGCGGCGCGACGCCGACTGTATATCGCCGCGAAAACAAGGCGAAACTTCACTGATCATCGGGAGGATACGCGCAATATGCTGACAACACTGACTGCGGTGGATTTTTCTGTTCTGGACTGGATTCACCAGACATTTTCCGCCCCGCTGATGGATTCGTGCATGGTTGCGGTGACGCATCTGGGGGATGCAGGAATTATCTGGATCATACTGGCTCTGCTGCTGTGCTTTTTCCGTAAAACGCGCATCTGCGGCATTCTGATTCTTGCGGGTATGCTGATCGGTGTGCTGATCGGCAATGTCGCGCTGAAAAACATCATCGCACGGGACCGTCCGTGCTGGATCCGTGAGATGACCGATCTTCTGATTGCAGTGCCGCAGGATTATTCCTTTCCGTCGGGACATACACTTTCGTCGTTTATCGCTGCCACGGTGCTGTTTGGGTTTGATAAACGC
>SVNN01000035.1 GCA_015066905.1 Ruminococcus sp. | reverse complement strand
ACCCTCGTGGTTGAAGCGGCAATCGGCAGCGGTTCGCTGATTACCGCCGATCATGCGATCGAACAGGGGAGAGATGTCTTCTGTGTTCCGCCGTCTGATATTACGGACAGGCGGTATGCAGGTGTGATCCGCTATCTGCGTGATGGAGCCATTCCTGCATTTACGCTGAATGACATCCTGTTTGAATATTACACGACCTATCCGCACAAGCTATCCTCGGCTTCTACCTTTGCCCCTGCGCCCGGACAGCCGAGTGAGAGTGCGGCATATACTGCGCCGAAGCCGATTGCGCCGATGGAAGAGCCGGCTCCGGTGATCCGCCCGAAGTCGGAGCCGCAAAAGAAGGAATCTGTGGGATATACGGCAGATTACGCCACGCTCACAGGCATCCAGCGGTCGATTGTCGATCTGCTTTCCCGCGATGGCACACAGCACGCGGATGTGCTTGCGCTCGCACTTGAGATGGATATTGACGCATTGCTGTATGAACTGACGGAGCTGGAGCTGCTTGGCGTGGTCACACCGCTGTTCGGCAAGCTCTATGAGCTGACAGAGCAATAAGAAAGAAAGGAGAATTTCCGCATCTGCACAGTGCGGGAGTTGTGATATAATGTCAAATTTAGTGATTGTGGAGTCGCCTGCAAAGGCGAAAACGATTCAGAAATATCTTGGGGAAAATTTTGAAGTCATCGCTTCGATGGGTCATGTCCGTGACCTGCCGAAGTCGAAGTTCGGTGTGGATGTCGAGAATAATTTTGAGCCGCACTACATTGATATGAAGGGTAAAGAGGACGTCATCAAGGATCTGAAAAAGCGTGCGAAGAAGTCGGAACGCATCTATCTCGCAACGGACCCGGACCGCGAAGGCGAAGCGATTTCCTGGCATATCGCACAGATGCTGAATCTGAATCTGGAGGAAAACAACCGCGTTGCATTCAACGAGATCACCAAAAGCGGTGTACAGCATGGTATGGATCATCCGCACAAGATCGACGTGGATCTGGTCAACGCACAGCAGGCACGCAGAATCCTTGACCGTATCGTGGGATATCAGTTAAGCCCGTTTCTGTGGAAAAAGGTAAAGCGCGGGCTTTCCGCCGGCCGTGTACAGTCGGTTGCGGTCCGTCTTGTGGTGGACAGAGAAAATGAGATCAAGGCTTTCCAGTCGCAGGAATACTGGTCGATTGACGCGAAGCTGGTTGCTCCCGGCAGTAAGAAGGTATTTGCCGCACGTCTGGCAACTGTAAACGGAGAAAAGGCAGAGCTTGCCGATCAGGCACAGACCGACGCGATTCTGAAATCGCTGGAGGGCGCGGAGTTTGTTGTCAGCACCGTCAAAAAGCGCGTGACGAACAAACAGCCGGCACCGCCGTTCATCACCTCGACGCTCCAGCAGGAGGCATCGAGGCGCATGGGATTCCAGGCAAAGCGTACGATGAAAGCCGCACAGGAGCTTTATGAAGGTGTGGAAATCAAAGGAATGGGTGCTGTCGGTCTGATTACCTATATGAGAACGGACAGTCTTCGTATTTCTGATGAAGCAAAGGCTGCTGCTGCTGCATACATCGAATCTGCATACGGCAAGCAATATCTGCCGAGCAGTCCGCGTGTATTCAAGACCAAGAAGAATGCACAGGACGCGCACGAGGCAATCCGTCCGTCTATGCCTGATCTCACACCGGATCAGGTCAAGGACAGCCTGACCACCGATCAGTATAAGCTCTATAAGCTGATCTGGGAACGTTTCATAGCCAGCCAGATGGCCAACGCACAGCTGAATACTGTATCCGTAGATATTACCGCAGCAGACTGCGGTTTCAAAGCAAGCGGATATTCTGTCAAGTTTGACGGTTTTACCGTTTTATATGAGGAAGCAAAGGATACTGAGGCAGAGGACAACAAGGTGCTTCCGCCGCTTGAGCAGGGCAATGTGCTGAAGGTCAGAGAGATCGGCGGCAACCAGCATTTCACACAGCCGCCTGCGCGTTATTCCGAAGCTTCGCTGATCAAGGCACTCGAAGAAAACGGAATCGGCAGACCGAGTACCTATGCGCCGACCATCACGACGATTTTGTCGAGAATGTATGTCGAGCGTGAGGGTAAGCAGCTTCGTCCGACCAGCCTCGGAGAGGTCACGACCGATCTGATGCGTGAGCATTTCAAGCATATCGTTGATGCGAAGTTTACCGCAAAGATGGAGACCGAGCTTGACAGCATCGAAAACGGTGAGAACGACTGGGTATCCACCCTCCGCGGCTTCTTTGATGATTTTGACAAGACGCTGAAGAAGGCTGAAAAGGCAATGGAAGGCAAGCGTGTCAAGGTGCCGGATGAGGAGACGGATGTTGTCTGTGAGCTTTGCGGCAAGAAGATGGTTATCAAGATCGGTCGTTTCGGAAAATTCCTGGCGTGTCCGGGATTCCCCGAGTGCAGAAATACAAAGAAGATCGTACAGGAAACCAAGGGGAACTGTCCGCTTTGCGGCAAGAAGATCGTCATGAAGAAGTCTAAGAAGGGACGCAGTTTCTACGGATGCGACAACTATCCGAACTGCAACTTCATGTCGTGGAGCGCGCCTGTGGAGGAAACCTGTCCGCGCTGCAATTCCACCCTCTTCAAGAAGGGCGGCAAGGCAGGAAAGCTCGTCTGTGAAAAGCCGGGCTGCGGTTTTGAAAAGGGACTGAAAGAATGATTACAGTAATCGGAGCCGGACTTGCCGGCTGTGAAGCGGCATGGCAGATTGCAGAGGCAGGATATCACGTGACGCTTTGTGAGATGAAGCCTGAAAAGCATTCTCCAGCGCACCACTCTGATGACTTTGCAGAGCTGGTCTGCTCCAATTCGCTCAAGGCGGCACGGCTGGATTCTGCCGCAGGACTGCTCAAGGCGGAGATGGAGCTGCTCGGTTCGTTGACAGTTCCGTGCGCCAAGGCAACTGCCGTTGAAGCAGGCGGTGCGCTGGCGGTGGATCGTCACCGTTTTTCCAAGATGGTAACAGAGAAGATCCGCAATCACCCAAATATCACTGTATTGGAACAGGAAATCACAAAAATTCCGGATGCTCCCGCTGTGATCGCAACCGGTCCGCTGACCTCTGATGCACTCGCTGATGAGATCGCGTCGATGTGCGGCGGTGCGCTCAGTTTCTTTGATGCTGCAGCGCCGATCGTTACGTTCGAGAGTCTGGATCAGTCCCGTATCTTCTTCGCGTCGCGTTACGGACGCGGAGAGGCGGATTATATCAACTGTCCGATGAACCGTGAGGAATATGAGGCATTCTACGACGCACTGATCCATGCGGAACGCGCGGAGCAGAAGGCGTTTGAAAAGGATTCATTCCGCGTATATGAGGGCTGTATGCCGATTGAAGTGCTCGCATCCCGCGGCGCAGACACAATGCGATTCGGCCCGATGAAACCAGTGGGACTGACCGATCCGCACACGGGCAGACGTCCGTATGCTGTCGTGCAGCTTCGTAAGGAAAACCGCATCGGTTCGATGTATAATCTTGTCGGCTTTCAGACCAATCTGAAATTCGGCGAGCAGAAGCGCGTATTCTCGATGATTCCCGGTCTGGAGCATGCGGAATTTGTACGCTACGGTGTGATGCACCGCAACTCTTTTTTAGACAGCCCCAGACTTCTGAATTCTGATTTTTCGCTGAAAAGCACCCCGATGCTGTTCTTTGCAGGACAGATGACCGGTGTGGAAGGATATATGGAATCGGCCGGCAGCGGTATTCTGGCAGGAAAGAATCTGGTGCGGAAGCTGCGCGGAGAGGTGCCGATCACACTTCCGCGTGAAACGATGCTCGGCGCGCTGAGCCGTTATATCAGCGATCCGTTTGTAGAGAATTTTCAGCCGATGGGCGCGAATATGGGCATTCTGCCCGATCTGCCTGATCGTGTACGGGATAAAAAACTGAAATATGGAATGCTTGCAGAGCGCAGTATGGCGGCTCTTCGCGATGCGCTGGGTGAGCAGACCGACAGAAAGGCGGTAAAAGCATGAACATCATTGTGGATGCATTTGGCGGCGATCACGCACCGCAGGCGGTCATCCTCGGCGCTGTCCGTGCAGCAAAGGAGCTGAATGTCAATATCACGCTGACCGGTGATGAGGACGAGATCCATCGCGTTGCAGAAGCAGCCGGCGTTTCGCTGGACGGGATCGAAGTGCTGCATACAACGGATGTGATCTCGATGCATGACGAACCAACTTCGGTCCTGAAGGAACATAAAGACTGCTCGATGGCGGTCGGACTGCGTGCGCTCCGCGACGACAAGGGTGACGCATTCGTATCCGCAGGCAGTACAGGTGCGCTGGTTGTCGGCGCAACCTTTCTGACAAAGCGGATCCGCGGGATCAAGCGCGCTGCACTCGCGCCGATTTTGCCGACTGCAAAGGGACATACGATGCTCATCGACGGCGGCGGAAATATTGACGTGCGTCCTGAGATGCTGGTACAGTTCGCCCTGATGGGCAGCGCCTATATGTCTGGCGTGATGGGTGTGAATCAGCCGAACGTCGGACTGGTCAATGTCGGTTCGGAACGCACCAAGGGCAGAGAGCTGGAGCTGGAAACCTATGCTCGCTTGGAAAAAGCCCCGATCCGTTTTGGCGGTAATATGGAGGCGCGAGAATTCCCCTCCGGTGATTATGACGTTGTCGTAACCGACGGCTTTACGGGAAATGTTATCCTCAAGCTGTATGAGGGACTCGGTTCCTTCTTTGCAGGTGAGATCAAAGGTATGTTTTCCGACACCAAAGGAAAGCTTGCAGGTGCGCTTGTTCTCGGAAAAATCAAGGATTTCAAAAAGCGCATGGACTATAAAGAGGTCGGCGGAGCAGTGCTGCTCGGCATCTCCAAGCCTGTCATCAAGGCACATGGCAGCTCCGACGAAACCGCAATCTTCAATGCGATCCGTCAGGCAAAGCGCTGCGTCAGCGGTCAGGTGGTCGAGCGCATTGAAACTGCACTGAGCGAGCTGAAGGGCGAAAAGAACGAAAATGCGGAGCGTGAAGAATCATGATAGATACGCAGCAGTTTGAAGAAATTATCGGTTACCAGTTCAAGAACAAACAGCTTTTGCACGAGGCACTGTCCCACTCGTCCTATGCGAATGAGCGCAAGAAGGTACGGCGGAGCAATGAGCGTCTGGAATTCCTTGGCGACAGCGTGCTTTCGATTATCGTTTCGCGCTATCTGTTCGAGCATTTTGATCATCTCCCCGAGGGTGAGCTGACAAAGATCCGCGCATCTTTAGTCTGCGAGAAGTCATTGTTTGTATTTGCACAGAAGATTCGTCTTGGCGAAGCGCTGCTGCTTGGCAAGGGCGAGGAGAATACAGGCGGAAGAGAGCGTCCTTCGATCGTTGCGGATGCGTTTGAAGCTGTGATTGCAGCTGTCTTTCTGGACGGTGGACTGGAAACCGCGACCGAATATGTTTTAGGATTTCTGCCGAAGGATCTGGACAAGACAAAGCGTGCGGAGAGTTTCTCCGACTACAAGACTGTTTTGCAGGAGATCATTCAGCAGAATCCAGAAGAAAAAGTGGAATATATCCTGGTGGAGCAGACCGGTCCCGATCACAACAAGGCGTTTGTTGTGAACGTATGCCTCAACAGCAATGTGATTGGCTCCGGAACAGGAAAAAGCAAGAAAGAGGCAGAGCAGATGGCTGCAAAGGAAGCCCTTGCTCTGATGGGTTATGGCGCATAGCAATATTGCTATTTTTGTCCCCCACAAGGGGTGTCCGCATCGCTGTTCGTTCTGCAACCAGCACATCATCAGCGGCAGTACGACGCCGACGACCCCGGAAGATGTGACCCGTATCTGTTCGGAGGCACGCTGCACCGTGTCTGACAAAGCGAATACGGAGATTGCGTTTTTCGGCGGAAGCTTTACAGCGATTCCACGGGATGAAATGACCGCGCTTCTGAAAGCGGCACAGCCCTTTCTGGGCGAGGACGGCTTTTGCGGCATCCGCATCTCGACCCGTCCTGACTGCATAGATGAATCGGTTCTTTCCGTGCTGAAGACCTATGGTGTTACGTCGATCGAGCTTGGCGCACAGAGTATGTCTGACCGTGTGCTTGCGATGAACGAGCGCGGTCATACCGCAGAGGATGTTGCGCGTGCCAGTGTGCTGATCCGCAGCTATGGCTTCTCGCTCGGTCTGCAGATGATGGTCGGTCTGTACGGCGCATCTTCACAGGATGATTCTGATACCGCTGATGCGCTGATCCGGCTGCACCCGGACACCGTGCGGATCTATCCGACTGTGATTCTGCGTCAGACGCGGCTTGAACGGCTTTATGCCGATGGGACCTATCAGCCGATTTCGATTGAAGAGGCGGCACAGATCTGTGCGGATCTGCTGGATCGGTTTGAGTCGAACGGCATTTCCGTGATCCGCTGCGGTCTGCACGCGTCAGACGGCGTGGAGGAAGAAATGGTCGGCGGGCTGTATCACCCCGCATTCCGTGAGCTTTGCGACACACTCCGATACCGGCAGCTGATCGATCAAAAGCTTGCAGCACAGAGGCATCCCGGATCCGCTACGGTTCTGGTGCATCCATCCTGTGTCGGCAAGGCGGCAGGACACAAAAAAAGCAATCTGCACTATTTTGCGCAGAGGGGCATCACACTCCGGATCCGACCGCAGGAGGGTATTCCGCGGTTTGCGTGTAAATTGACATTCTAAGGAGAATTATGTTTTTAAAATCACTCGAATTGCAGGGTTTCAAATCGTTCCCCGATAAGATCCAGCTCAGCTTTGACAAAGGTCTGACCGCCGTGGTCGGCCCGAACGGAAGCGGAAAGAGCAACATCGGTGACTCGGTGCGATGGGTACTCGGCGAGCAGTCCACAAAAACACTGCGCGGCAATAAGATGGAAGATGTCATCTTTGCCGGCACAGTAGCGCGAAAAGCAGTTGGCTTTGCAGCAGTTACGCTGACGATTGACAATACCGACGGCACGTTGCGCGACCATGGGGATACCGTCAGTATTACCCGAAAGCTGTATCGCAGCGGCGAGAGCGAATATCAGATCAACGGCAAGAATGTCCGTCTGAAGGATATCAACGAGCTGTTCATGGATACCGGTCTGGGACGTGACGGCTACTCCATCATCGGACAGGGACGCATTGCTGAGATCGTCGGCGCAAAGAGCAATGAGCGCCGCGATATATTTGAGGAAGCAGCAGGTATCTCAAAATTCCGTTACCGCAAACAGGAGGCAGAACGCCGTCTTGCGGATGCGGATGAAAATCTGGTGCGGCTGGGCGATATTGTTTCGGAACTCGAACAGAGAATCGGTCCGCTGAAGACCCAGGCGGAAAAGGCAGAGCAATTTCTGGTACTGGCTGAGCGCAGAAAAACAGTGGAGATTTCCGTGTGGCTGCATCGGTTGGATCAGCTGCGCGAAAAGCTCAGCGTACTGGAAGAACAAGCGCTGGTTGCACAGGCGGAATATGAAAACTATCAAAATGATATTGCCCGTGAGGAAGAAAAGGTCAAGGCTGGCTATACAGCATTGCAGGAAAATGCGGTTGCCGTCGAGCAGGAGCAGAATAAGATCCTTGCGATCGAGCAGTCTGCTGCCACACAGAAAGCGGAGATTGCGGTCTGTGAGAACAATATCCGTCACAGCGAGGAAGCGATTTTGGATCTGACCGCCAGACGGGATCAGGAAGCAAACGCCAAGGAAAATGCTGCGGTGCGCATTGCCGAGCAGGAAAAGAGAATCCAGGCACTGCTTTCTGAGGCGGAGGAGCTTTCTACAAGACTTGAACAGACCGAACAGGCAATCCGTGACGAGGAACAAGCTGCGACTGCTGCCGAGGCGGAGCTGAATCAGGCACGTTCTGCGCTGGAATCGCTTCGTGTACGACGCAGTGAACAGGGCTTTGCGCTTGCTGCGGCTGAAACCACGCGTGCGGAGCTGATGCAGTCTCTCGACGGCGCTGACAGTGCAAGAGAGGAACAGTCTGCGACTCTTGCACAATATAAGATCGACGCGGAGGATCTGCGTGCCAGATTACAGCTTGCTGAGGAGGCAGAAACGACTGAATCCAACCGTGTAACTGGTTTCCGTCGTCTGCTTGAGGGCAAGAATGCCAAACTGGCAGAGAGCAAAAAATCTCTTGACAGCGCTATGCAGGCACTGCGCGACAAAGAACAGCGAAAGCGCATCATCGAGGACCTTGAAAAGAGTATGGAGGGCTTCGGCAGAAGCGTCAAGGAAGTCCTGCGCGCAGGCAAGAGCGGTCAGATCAGAGGCATCTGCGGCAGCGTTGTCCAGCTGATCGACGTTTCGCCTGAATATGGCGTTGCAATCGAAACCGCGCTGGGTGCGGCAATGCAGAATATCGTTGTTGAGAATGAGGATATCGCAAAACGTGGTATTCGTTTTCTGAAGGAAAACCGGATCGGTCGTGCGACATTTCTGCCGCTGACTGCCGTGAAGGGAAATCTGCTGCAAGAACCGCGGCTTGCTTCGGAAGAAGGATTTAACGCGCTTGCGTCGGAGCTTGTCACATATGATGAAGCCTATACGGGTATCATCCGCAGTCTGCTTGGCAGAATCGCGGTTGTGGACGATATCGACAGTGCGGCGATGATTGCGAAGAAATACGGATATAAATTCCGTATCGTAACGCTGGACGGACAAGTGATCCAGACAGGCGGTGCGTTTACAGGTGGTTCTACCACCAGAAGCGGCGGTGTCATTACCCGTAAGCATGAACTCGAAGAACTTTCCGTGGCAATCAGCGAATTGCGGAAGAATCAGAGTGAGGCACAGGAAACGACTCGTCGTCTGCAGGCGGAAACGGATAAACTGACCTATGATATTGAAGCTGCGCGGGATGCACTTTCTGCGGCAACGCAGGAGAAGATCCGCGTGAATGCGGAACTGACCTCGCTGACTGCACTGATCAGCACGGTAGAAGAACAGCTGAGTCAACACCAGGATCAGCGTGAGGATCTGCAGGCACGCTGTCAGCGTCAGGATGAGCTGATTACGCAGGCAAAGGAAGCGCTGACCGCTTTGGATCAGCAGCTTGCAGACGCCGAACAGAAGCTTGCAGCCGAAGAGTATCAGCAGGAGACAGTGCGTGCGGCATTTGCCGAGCAGAATGAGCTTCTGGCAGGATTGCGCCTGAGACAGCTTTCCTGTGAAAAGGATAAAGATGCGGCAGAGCACGAGCTTGCACTGATACGCACCGCGTCCGAAGAATCGGAAGATCGCGCGGTACAGATTGCCGCCCAGATCCGCGCTGAGGAAGAAAAGATTGCTGCGTGCCGTACACAGATCACACGCGCACAGGAAACGCTGACCGATTCGTCCGATGAGGTTGCTGCCTGCCGTGCAGAGATCCAGCGTTTGCAGAAAGCACACAACGATCAGCAGCAGTACATCACACAGCTTCGCGCTGGCATCAATGAGATCAATGCAGCGAAGGAAAAGCAGTCGGTCGCTGTGATGCGCGCGCAGGAGCGCAAACAGAATGTTCAGAAGGATTACGACAGCATCATCATGCAGCTGCTGGATTCTTATGAACTGACCCGAACCGAGGCAGAGCAGTTTGCGGAGGAAATCACAGATGCAGATGCAGCGAATGCAGAGCTTGCATCCTTAAAGTCGAAGATTAAGGCACTCGGTCACGTTTATGTCAATGCGATTGACGAATATCGCGAGGTGTCGGAGCGTTATGAGTTTCTGTCCGGTCAGGTCAGCGATGTCCTGACAGCAAAGCGTGAACTCGAAAAGCTGATCGAAGAACTGACTGGTGATATGTGCCGCATCTTCTCGGAGAACTTTGTCATCATCAACGAGAATTTTCGTCAGATCTTTGAGGAACTCTTTGGCGGCGGCACCGCAGAGCTGGTTCTGACAGATCCTGAAAATGTGCTGGAATCCGGTATCGAGATCAAGGTCGCACCACCTGGAAAGGTGATCAAGAATCTGATTTCTTTGTCGGGCGGCGAGCAGTCCTTTGTTGCAATCTGTATCTATTTTGCAATTCTGAAGCTGCGTCCTGCTCCGTTCTGTATTCTTGATGAGATCGACGCGGCGCTTGATGAGGTCAATGTCCGCAAATATGCACAATATCTCCACCGCTTTACGTCGCAGACGCAGTTTGTACTCGTCACACACAGACGCAGTGCGATGGAGGAAGCAAATGTACTTTACGGTGTCACGATGCAGGAGGACGGAATTTCTCGTCTGCTGAAGCTGGATCAAAGTGACATTGCAGACCAGATGGATGAAACCGCTCCGGCGGCTGAGGGAGGAGAACACGATGGGACTGTTCAGTAAAATCAAAGAAGGACTCCGCAAGACGAAGGAGTCAATGGTAAAAGGCATGCAGCGTGTCGTCAACTCCTTTACGAAGATTGACGAGGATCTGTTTGAGCAGCTGGAAGAAACGATGATCATGAGTGATATGGGCGTTGAGACCTCCACGCAGATCTGTGACCTGCTCCGCAAGCGGATCAAGGAGCGCGGTGTGACCGATCCCGCCAAGATCATGGAGCTGATTCAGGAGATCATTGCTGAAATGATGGGGGATGACACAGAACTGGATCTTTCCACAACACCGTCCGTCATCATGGTCATCGGCGTCAACGGCGCCGGCAAGACCACCACGATCGGTAAACTGTGCCATCAGTATAAGCAGCAGGGAAAGAAGGTGCTGGTTGCGGCGGCGGATACATTCCGTGCGGCTGCGATCGACCAGCTCCAGGTATGGACAGAGCGTGCAGGCGTGGATATTGTCAAGCACGCAGAAGGCTCAGATCCTGCGGCTGTCGTGTTTGATGCGATTACTGCGGCGAAGGCCAGAAACTGTGATGTTCTGATCTGCGATACTGCCGGTCGTCTGCACAACAAAAAGAATCTGATGGAGGAACTGCGGAAGATCAACCGTATCCTCAATCAGCAGGCGGAGGGCTGTGCGGTGGAGACCCTGCTCGTGCTGGATGCCACAACGGGACAGAATGCCGTCAGTCAGGCGCGTCTTTTTAAGGAGGTCGCGGATATTACAGGTATCGTTCTGACCAAGCTGGACGGCACTGCCAAGGGCGGTATTGTTATTTCCATCAAGAACGAGCTGGGTATTCCGGTCAAGCTGATCGGTGTCGGCGAACAGATTGACGATCTCCAGCCTTTTGATAATCACAGCTTTGTATCGGCGCTGTTTGAGCGTGCGCCGGAGGAGGAAACGAATGAAACAACTGATTCTGGCGACGAATAATCAGAACAAGCTTCGGGAGATCTCACAGATCCTTGCCCCGTTCGGAATCTCTGTCAGATCGCAGTCTGAGGCGGGAATTCATCTTGAAGTTGAAGAAACGGGAACGACATTTGCAGAGAATGCGGAACTGAAGGCCCGTGCAATTTTTGAACGCAGCGGACTGCCTGTACTGGCTGACGACAGCGGATTACAGGTAGATGCCCTCGGCGGCGCACCCGGTATTTACTCGCACCGCTATGCTGGGGAGGATGCAACGGATGCACAGCGCTGTGAAAAGCTGCTTTCCGATCTGGAAGGGGTTGCGGAGGAAAATCGCACTGCCCGCTTTGTCTGCGCAATGTGCTATATCGACGGTGCGGGTATCGCGCATCATTTTCTTGGCACAGTAGAGGGTGCGATCGGTTTTGCGCCCGAGGGCGAAAACGGGTTCGGATATGATCCCGTGTTCCGCTATCAGAACATCAGTTTTGCGGCATTGTCCGCAGAGGAAAAAAATGCGGTGAGCCACCGCGCAAATGCGCTGAAGCAGGTGCAGACCTACTTCGCACAGGAGGGAGAAAATTATGCTGACAAGTAAACAGCGCGCATATCTGCGCGGTCTTGCAAGCCAGATGGATACCATTTTTCAGGTCGGAAAGGGCGGAATCGGCGACGCGCTCGTTACCCAGACCGCGGATGCACTCCGCAAGCGCGAGCTGATCAAGCTGCGTGTGCTCGAGAATTCAGGATATACTGCACGCGAGGCGGCAGAAGCGCTTGCTGAGGCAACGGGTGCAGATGTCGTGCAGGTGATCGGCAGCCGTTTTGTGCTGTATCTTCGTAATCCCAAAGATCCCGTTATTGATATGAAAAACAAGTAATGGCGCGGATCGGTATTTTAGGCGGCAGCTTCAATCCGATCCACAACGGACATCTGTACCTTGCAGACGCGGCGATTTCTTTGCTTGCGCTGGATCAGCTTCTGCTGATGCCGGCGGGCGAAGCACCGCATAAATCCACCGCAGATTATGCACCTGCGGAGCATCGTGTGCGGATGTGCGAACTGGCGGCACAGGGGAGAGAAAAACTCTCCGTTTGCCGCTATGAGGTGGAAAAGAGCGGTAAAAGCTACACCGTGGAAACCCTGCGCCATCTGCATGAGGCATTTGCAGGAAATGAATTTTTCTGGCTGATCGGCGGCGATATGCTGACCTCGTTCACACAGTGGTACTGCTGGGAGGAGATTTTATCGCTCTGCACCCTGGTTGCGGTATCACGTGGAGAGCCGATGGCTCCGCTGTCTGAGGCGGTGCAGGGGCTTGCGTCATATGGCACAGTCAGACTGCTGGATATTCCGCCTGTTGTGGTTTCATCCACGCAAATCAGGGAAAATGTGAAATTTCAGAGAAATAATTCTTGCTATTTGCCCGAAAACGTAGTACAATATATAAGATGCCATCGGCTCTATGCCGACCATTGATTTTTTCATCAGGAGGGAAATGGCTTGTACCATTTTGAAGAGAATACAGCACTACTGCGTGCGCGGCTCTCCAAAAAACGCTTTACCCATTCCGTGAATGTAGCGGCAGAAGCGAAAAAACTGGCTGTCCGTTACGGCGAGGATGAAGACAAGGCGTATTTTGCAGGGCTGATGCATGATGTCTGCAAGGAACTGCCGTCAGAAGAACAGGAAGAGCTGATGCTGGCAGGAAGCTTTGACATCTCTCCGGAGGAACGTGATACACCGAAGCTCTGGCACGGGATTGCAGGCGCGTTCTATTTACAGTTCACACTTGGGATCTCCGACAGCGACGTGCTGAATGCAGTCCGCTATCACACAGTCGGAAGAGCCGGTATGAGCCGCCTGGAGGAAATTGTCTATCTGGCAGATCTCGTTTCTGAAGAACGCGATTATAACGGTGTGGAGGAAATGCGGAAGCTTGCATATACAGATCTGAACACAGCTATGCTGGAGGGGATCCGGTTTTCTCTGCAATCCACGCTCGGCAAGGGCGGATTCATTCCGCTTTCTACGCTGGAGGCGTATAATCAGTACATTTACTGTGAAAAAAAGAGTAAAGGGAGGCAGAAGGCGAAGAAAAACGCCCAGTAATCTGCGGCGCGCCGACGGATATTATGGCTCAGAAAAAGACCACGAAAAAAACTGCTGCGGCGAAACGTTCCTATTCTACGGAACCCAAGAAGAAACGCAAGAAGATGACGCCGAAGGAGCTGGGTATCGTAATCGGTTCCATCATTCTTGCGCTTGTACTGATCGTGATGATGGTCCTGCACGCGCCTTATCTCAAGGACGCAGACGGACAGCCGATCTCGCTGTGGGATAAACTCATTTATCAGCCGATTCTGAACGAGCAGGAGGGTGATCTGTCTTCGAAATCGAATGAATCCTATGTGACAAAGAGCGAGGTCAACAGCGAACGAAATGATGGACTGGATCTCAATCAGCGTATTGAAGGTCAGTTCACGATTCTGTTCCACGGATTTGATGAAAGCCGCTCAAATGCAGACGTAAATATGCTTGTAATGTTCGATATTGCAGGCAACAAGATCCAGATTCTGCAGATTCCGCGTGACACCTTTGTTCCGGATTATACTTCCTTTGCAGCTGGCAAGTTCAACAGCGTTTATACAATGGGAGATCCGGATCTGTCGCAGATCCAGCGTACCGTTGACTGTATTGAGGAAACCTTCCAGATTCCGATTGACAGCTATGTGACGACTGCCTGCACCGACATCGTTGACATTGTCGATCTGATCGGCGGTGTAGAGATTGATATGCCGTATACCATCAACTACGAGCCGGGTAAAACGATTTACCAGGGTCCGCAGACGCTGTCTGGCCAGAAGGCGGAGTGGATGCTCCGTTACCGCCACGGCTACAACGAGGGCGATATCGGCCGTATGCAGGCACAGCGTATCTTCCTGGCAGCGGCGATGAAGAAGGTTGCTGACACAGGAACGATCACGATGATGGGCTATATGAAAGAAATCTATGATAAAAAGCTGATCGCGACCGATCTGACACTCGACGAAATGAGCAAGCTTTCCGACTTTGCAATTGCAATCGGTATGGAGAACATCCATATGTATCTCCTGCCCGGTGAGGGATATGACTACTATCCGGAGGGAAGCTCGAAGTATTATTCCGTATGGGCGATACACAAGGCGGAGGTCATCAACCTCCTCAATCAGCATTTCCGTCCGTATCTGGAGCGTGCTTATGAGCTGCCGATTACAGAGCTTGTAAAGCCTGAAGATTACAAGACTGACGCGTATGATAACAATCAGACCGACCTGCAGAATGTATACAACGGCGATACATTCCAGGGACACTAACCGTTGAGGGAGGATACAGCATGACCACACAGGAAAAACTGGAGATCATTGTCCGTGCGCTGGATATGAAGCGCGGCGAGGACATTGCGGCAATCAAGATCTCCGATCTGACGATCATTGCAGATTATTTTGTGATCGTTCACGGCACGAGCAATACGCATGTCAAGACGCTTGCGGATGAAACAGAATTCAAGCTGTCGCAGGCAGGCGTGGAGCCACTGCGCTCGGAGGGATATCAGTCTGCGTCCTGGATCGTTCTGGACTACGGCGACATTGTCGTTCACGTCTTTATGCGTGATGCGCGTGAGCAGTATCAGCTGGAACGCTTGTGGGCGGACGGCGAGCAAACGGATATTTCTGCATATCTGACAAAGGACTGAGCATATGGGCGAACGCGATGAAAAAACCCTGAATCTGCTCCTCATCATCCTTTTTTATGAGGGTGTGAAGTTTGTACTGAATACCTTCATCGGCGGAATTGACATCGGCGCGGCGATTTTTACCGCGATGGCAGCGTTCATTCTGATCAAGCGGTTTCCGAAGTACGGCAACTATATTGTCGCAATCGGACTTGCAGCGATCGCGCTGCATCATCTGCCGGGGAATCTGAGCAGCTTTTTCGCAAAAAACTGGAAATCCGGCATCTATCTTCTGGAGGCGATCGGCGACATCGGCTTTGCCGTGCTGCTGTTTGCACATAAGGGAATCCGCGCGCATTTCGCACAGACGGATACTTGAAAAGATGTCTTGATAGATTCACAACATATTGTAAAGGATTGAAACAGCATGAAGAATTACGATTTTACCGCGATTGAAAAGAAGTGGCAGAATTACTGGGCAGAGCACAAGAGCTTTGCTGCTACAACCGATTACTCCAAGCCGAAGTTCTACGCGCTCGTAGAATTCCCGTATCCGTCGGGACAGGGACTCCACATCGGTCACCCCCGTCCGTATACTGCGATGGATATCGTGTCGAGAAAGCGCCGTCTGGAGGGATATAATGTCCTGTTCCCGATGGGTTGGGACGCGTTCGGACTTCCGACCGAGAACTACGCGATCAAGAACAAGATCCACCCCGCAATCGTGACAGAGAAGAATGTTGCTCACTTCAAGAGCCAGCTCCAGGCGCTCGGTCTGTCTTTTGACTGGGACAGAGAGGTGAATACCACCGACCCGTATTACTTCAAGTGGACCCAGTGGATCTTCCTGGAAATGTTCAAGAAGGGTCTTGCATACAAGAAGGAAATGGCTGTTAACTGGTGTACTTCCTGTAAGGTCGTTCTGGCGAATGAGGAAGTTGTCGGCGGCGTCTGCGAGCGCTGCGGCGGTGAAGTTGTCCGCAAGGTAAAATCCCAGTGGATGCTGAAGATCACCGAATATGCACAGCGCCTGCTGGATGATCTCGCAGAGGTCAACTATCTCGAAAAGATCAAGGCAACCCAGACCAACTGGATCGGTCGTTCTACGGGTGCTGAGGTCAATTTCACCACCACAACCGGGGAAACGCTGACGGTTTATACCACCCGTCCTGACACGCTGTTTGGCGCAACCTATATGGTTATCTCGCCGGAGCATCCTTATCTGGAGCAGTGGGCAGATCGTCTGGAAAATATGGACGAGATCCGCGTATATCAGGAGGCTGCTGCAAGAAAGTCTGACTTTGACCGTACTGAGATGAACAAGGACAAGACCGGCGTTGAGCTGAAGGGCATTCGTGCAATCAACCCCGTCAACGGCAGAGAGATTCCGATCTTCATCTCTGACTATGTTCTGATGAGCTACGGTACCGGTGCGATCATGGCGGTTCCCGCGCATGATACCCGTGACTATGAATTCGCCAAGGTATTCAACCTGCCGATCATTGAGGTTGTAGCAGGCGGAAATATCGAAGAAGAAGCATTCACCGATTGCGCGACCGGCGTAATGGTCAACAGTGACTTCCTCAACGGTCTGTCTGTTGAAGAGGCAAAGGTGAAGATTAAAGAATGGCTCAGGGAAAGCGGCAAGGGCGTTGAAAAGGTCAACTATAAGCTCCGTGACTGGGTATTCTCCCGTCAGCGTTACTGGGGCGAGCCGATTCCGATCGTGCACTGCGAGAAGTGTGGCTATGTGGCTCTGCCCGAATCTGAGCTTCCGCTGACACTGCCCGATGTCGAAAGCTATATGCCGACCGATAACGGCGAAAGCCCGCTTTCTACGCTCGAGAGCTTTATCAATACAACCTGTCCGCATTGTGG
>SVNN01000034.1 GCA_015066905.1 Ruminococcus sp. | reverse complement strand
ATCAACGGAACAACGCTTTCCTACGAACTGTGCGTCACAGTTGAGGTGCTGTACTGCGGCGAGGCAGGCATGAACGCGGTGCAGTGCCTGCGCCAGAAGCTCTCCTACCGCAAGACCGTCGATCTCGGACGCAGCTGTGAGGACGCAGTCATCACGCTCTGCCCGAAGGCGGACTACATCAACTGCCGCGCGGTGAATCCGCGGAGAATCGACCTGCGCGGTGCCGTATCCACACGCATTCATATTACAGGACAGCAAAGCTGCGAGGCAGTAAGCGATCTGTGCGGCTGTCACATCCAGACAAAAAAGATCCCCGTGGAATATGCCGCAAAGACCACACATTGTTCACAGATTGTCACCCTGAGCGAGACTGTGGAGCTGGGCAGTGCAAAGCCGGCGGCGCAGTCGATCCTCCGTGCGGACGCAAAGCTGATCCCCGGCGAAAGCAAGGTGATCTCCGGCAAGCTTGCGGCAAAGGGAGAGATCCGTGTATCAGTCTTGTACAGCTGTGACGGACAAATCGAACCGATGCAGTTTTCGATTCCTTTTTCCAAGATCCTGGATCCCGAGGGACTGGATGAAAGCTGTACCTGCCTGCTCCGCGGCGAGGTGATCAGCTGTGACATCACCGCATCGGCAAATAATGACGGCGAAGCAAGGGCGCTGCAGTGCGATCTTTCCATCCGCCTGTTCTGCACGGCGGTACATGCGGCACATACAGCACTGGTAACAGACGCATTCTCTACCCGCCACCCGGCAGGGGTGACCACATCAGAGCTGATCCTTCCGCAGCTGCCGTCTCCGATTTCCGAAACAGGTACAGCGCAGTGCGTGATGCAGTCAGGCAGTCCGATCGGACAGATCTTTGACGTCTGGTGTGTACCACGCAGCATCGGCACGCGGCTGATTGCAGAAGAAGGCTGTGCGGAAGCAAGCGGTATGCTCCGCTTCTGTGCAATGGCAAAAGCCGAGGACGGCGCACCTGTATTCATCGAGCAGGAAGCACCGTTTACACATAAGATCCAGGTGCCGGAGGGCTGTACCGAACTGGAGGTTGACGCAGAGATCTCGTCCTGTACCTATACGATGACAGCGAATGACGCGGTGAATGTCCAGGCAGAGCTTTGCTTTGCGGGACAGTGCAGCACTGCGCTGCGGCTTTCGTCTGTGACCGATGTGACGATTGATACCACGCAGACACTCGCGCCTTCAGACGACTGTGCGCTGAAGCTTTATTTCGGACGCGAAGGTGAATCGGTCTGGGAGATTGCGAAGAAATACTGCACCGCGGTTTCAGCGATCGGCGAGGAAAATGAACTTTCCGCCGATGTGCTGCAAAAGGACGAAATGCTGCTGATTCCGCTGATCGGATAAGGCTTTGGGAGGGCTGAGAAGTGACGAAGGATATTTATACAGACATTGCCGCACGCACAAACGGCGATATTTATATCGGTGTGGTCGGACCCGTGCGGACAGGAAAATCCACATTCATCAAACGGTTTATGGAAACGCTGGTCATCCCCAATATTGAAGGGGAATATCGCCGCGAGCGCGCGCTGGATGAACTGCCGCAGTCTGCCGCCGGACGGACGATCATGACGACCGAGCCGAAGTTTATTCCCGAAGAAGCGGTGGAGATTGCGCCCGACGACAGTGCAAGATTCAACGTGCGGCTGATCGACTGTGTGGGATATATTGTGCCGAGCAGTCTGGGCTATATCGAAAATGAAGCACCGCGTATGGTCGTAACACCGTGGTTTGATTCGCCTGTGCCATTCAATATGGCAGCAGAGGTCGGCACACGGAAGGTTATCGCAGAGCATTCTACCATCGGGCTGGTGCTGACGACAGACGGCAGCATCTCGGACATTCCGCGTTCGGAATATGAAGAAGCAGAGCGCAGAGTGATTGAAGAACTCCAAGAGCTCGGCAAACCTTTTGTTGTCCTGCTCAACTGCACCGATCCCGACTCTGAGGAAGCGCTGGCGCTGACCGAAGAGCTCCGCGCGGCATATCAGGCAGAGGTGATCGCTGTCAACTGTCTGACACTTACAGAGGACGACATCCGCGGCATCCTCACACAGATTCTCTATGCATTCCCAATCCGCGAGGTCGGCGTGGAGATGCCGAAATGGATCTCCGGACTGGAAAAGGGGCATTGGCTCCGCACGGCAATCTTCTCTGCAATCCGCGAAGCGGCAGAACAGCTTGTGACTGTTCGCGACGCACGCAGTCTGTGCAGTGCCATCCGCTGCGATCAGATCACAGGCATCTCGCTCAAGGATATTGATCTCGGTACGGGCACTGTCACAATCCGTCTTTCTCTTGACAACGGACTCTTTTATAAAATCCTCGGCGAGGAAACGGGGATTGAGATCCACAGCGAAAGCGATCTGCTTCCTGTATTGCTGGAGCTGAACCGCATCAAACGTGCGTACAGCCGGCTGGAGCAGGCACTTGCCGAGGTGGAGGCAACAGGCTACGGCATCGTGATGCCCGACATCACCGAGCTGACGCTCGAAGAACCGAAGATGATCAAGCAGGGCGGAAAATATGGTGTACGCCTCAAAGCGTCTGCGCCGTCGCTGCATCTGATGCGCGCAGATATTACCACGACCGTCAGCCCGATCGTCGGATCGGAGCGCCAGAGTGAGGAGCTGATGCTCTATCTCCTGCGTGAGTTCGAGGAGAATCCCACAAAGATCTGGGATTCCAACATCTTCGGAAAATCCCTGCATGAGCTGGTGGGCGAGGGGCTGCACAACAAGCTTTACAAGATGCCTGTCGAAGCAAGAATGAAATTGCAGGAAACGCTGGAGCGCGTAATCAACGAAGGCTGCAGCGGACTCATCTGCTTCATCCTCTGAGCGATCATAAAAAAACGGGTGTGTATCAACGGATACACACCCTGTTTTATTATTGCAGCTTCAGAAATCCGAGCAGCTTGGAAAGATCAAATGCGTTCAGCGTTCCGCTCTGGTCAAGATCGGCACAGACTGCCTGCTCTGAAGAAATGGCTGCATCCGCATCGCGCACCAGCCAGCGTGCAAGCTGTACCGCATCCGCCATGGATACCGCACCGTCGCCGTTGACATCACCGGTTTTCAGATACATCGGCTCAGTGGTCGTGGTTTCGGTCAAAACTGTGGTTTCCGCTGAAGTGGTCGTAGTCGTTTCTTCCGCGGTGGTCGTGGTTTCTTCTGTCGTTGTTGTAGTAGTTTCTGTCGTTGTGGTAGTCGTTTCGGTCGGGGAAGTGGTGATCTCTCCCGACGCTCCGCCGAAGAAGCCGTTCAGCAGTTCCGCCCAGTAAAGGCCCATTTTTTCATAGCCCTGCTCGTTGGGATGTACGCCGTCGTACATATCTGCCTTGTAATCCACCACGCTGTGAATATCTGCAAAGCGGACAGGCTTGCCCTCACTCTGCAGCTTTGCAACAAGGGTGCTGACAGACGCGTTATAGGTGTCAATGTGACCCTGCACAATCGCGGTGAAATCCTCGAGTGTGTTGTTCCACTTGACCTCGCCGTATGCCCACAGCCAGCTTTCAACCAGCTCCACGTCGATGTCGGGGATCGTGGAAACGAAGACAGTTCCGCCCGCAGGAAGATCAGAAAGGATTACATTCACCAGATTCTCCAGGCGGTCTGTGATGCCGTCGTTATATGCACTCAGTACATCGTTTGTGCCGATCTGGAGCAGGACGATGTCGGGCGCATAGGTGTTGATCATATCCGTGCTCTGAATGGTTTCCAAAATACCCTGGCGGGTTTCGGTGCCTTCCATATACTGAATGGCATAGCCGCTGTATCCGGCATAGTTGCCGTCATATTCCACGGTCGTACCGTTGTAGGTAAAGCTTTCGGGATCTCCGCCCTTGGGACCGACCATGTCGATGTTGTCATATCCCAGCTCACCCAGTGCGGTGTAGAGATACTTGCGGTATCCGCCCTGCTCCCAGTAGCCGTCGGTGATCGAATCGCCCAGACAGAGGATCTTTACTTCGTCCTCCGGTTCTGCAAAAGAGGGGACAGCAGCGGCAGCGGTCATTGCGGTAACGGCAAGCACTGCAGAGGTGACTGCCGTAAATAAATGGCTCAGTTTCATATCTGTGTTACTCCTTTTCTGATACAATGTTCCAGCTTTAGTTTATCACGCTGCCCTGTATTCGTCAATGTAATATCGTGCTTTCCCCTGTCCGATTATCACAAAAGCTCCTCTGATTCCGTCGGGCGCAGATCCAACGGATTCAGAAGAGCTTTCTTTGTGTGAAAAACGGATATCACCGCCTTCCTTGATCAATTTTTGAGAAATTCATGAGAAGTGATTTGTACGGATCTATACAGACCGTTTCGCTTAGCGCAGATTGCAAAACGGCCGGATCAAGCGGACAAAAGCCGCGTTAATCCCATGTGTTGACGCTCTGCCGTGCGCGGAATACGAGAGAAGCAAACTCCTGCTTTTCCGCATCACCGCTGATGGAGCTGATTCCCTGTACGCGGGAAAGAACGGTGTCAAAATCTGCATCGCCGCAGTACTGCGAGCCGCGCATTACCATACCGAATTCGGCAACGGCAGCTGCAAATGCGAGATTGTCTGTGCTGTGTACAGCAGCATCCGCGCCCTTGATCGGGTAGACATATTCCTTGCTCTCAGCCGCTTCGGGAAGCTTGTAGCGAAGGTGCAGCGTTGCAATGTCCTCCATATTGCCTGTGAGGATCGTCTGATATTTCAGATCGCTGTATGCCTCGGAGAAGCCGATCGACTCAGTGTCGGTGAGGATCAGCTCATAAAGTGCCGTCACCTGCTGACCAGCGCCCATCTCACCTGCATCCTTGCGGTCATCGTCAAATTCATCTGCTGTCAGGGAGCGGTTTTCATATCCGATCAGACGGTAGCTTTCCACAGTGACCGGATTGAATTCCATCTGTACCTTGACATCCTTCGCCGCTGTGAAGAGCGTGGAAGTCAGCTCCTCACCGAATACTTTATATCCCTCTTCGAGAGAGTCGATATAGCTGTAATTTCCGTTGCCGTTATCCGCGAGTGCCTCCAGACGAGCGTCACTGTAATTTCCGCTGCCGAATCCGAGCACGGAAAGATATACGCCGGATTCCCGCTTGGTTTCAATCAGCTCGACCAGTGCGTCTTCGCTTGTGATACCGACATTCAGATCGCCGTCGGTCGCTAAGATCACGCGGTTGTTTCCGCCCTCGATCATATATTTCTCCGCCAGCTCATAAGCCTTCTGGATGCCCGCAGAACCTGCAGTTGCGCCAGCGGCATAGAGTCTGTCAATCGCGTCACGGATCTCCGCAAGATCCAGCTCACCGCGCGCGCCCGAAAGCACAACCTCCTCGCGGCCGGAATAGGTCACAATTGACACACGATCGTTCGCAGTCAGCTGTTCCGAAAGGATCGAAAAGCACTGCTTGACCAGCGGCAGTTTGTTTGCCGCATTCATCGAACCGGAAACGTCGATCAGAAATACGAGATTGGAGTCAGGGCGTTCCACGATCTCCTCAGTCTGGAGTCCGACCAAAAGAAGCTTTGCGTCTTCATTCCACGGACAGTCACCCAGCTCAAAGGTCGGCGCGATTCCCTCTCCGCCGTCAGGTGTCGTGTAATCATAATCAAAGTAGTTGATCATTTCCTCCAGACGAATCGCCTCCTTAGGGATTGACGATCCGTTTTCGAGCAGACGGCGGAGATTGGAATACGATGCGGTATCGACGTCGATCGAAAAAGTAGACAACGGCTTGCTCAGCGGTGAACAGAATCCGTTTTCAATGATCCCGTTATATTCCTCGCCGCTGATATCTGCCGACGGCGCTTCGGGTGCAATGGAGATTACGCTGTCGTCGCGGAAGGTTTCGTCCTCTGTGACGTAGTCGTACTTGGTGTTGGTATCGTAGTTGTAGTCGCCGTAGTCACTCTGACCGCAGCCGACATAGCCAAGCATTGTGATCGCGATTGCAGCAGAAACAGCCGCTGTGCGTTTTGCTCTTGTGTAATGTTTCATCATATTGTGTCCCTCCTCAAAGGTGATTTTCGTTTCTTCTTGCTATTATTTTATCAGCCGGAGCGGGCAAATGCAATAACAAACCAGTTACAATCCGGTAAAATTGAATGACAATTTCATTACAAAGCGGTAACATTTGGTGACAAAATGGTTACATCGGTTACAAAATAAAAACAAAAACGCACGCCGCAGATTATGCGGACGTGCGTTCTTCCTCCTGAATACGTCGTTCTACGAGAACGTAAATAATTGAACAAAGCGGGACGCCGATTACCATGCCAAGCACACCGCCGAGTCCGCCGCCGATCATGACTGCAGCGAGTACCCAAAGCGGCGGAAGTCCGACCGACTTTCCGACCACACGAGGATAGAGCAGATTGCTCTCCAGCTGCTGCAGCACCACGATGAATACCACAAACCAGAGCGCCTGTTTCGGATCCACGAGCAGAAGCATGAAGGCACAGGGGATCGTTCCGATGAACGGGCCGACGATCGGGATCATATTCGTCATACCGATGATCACACTGATGAGCACGGCGTAGTCAAAGCCGAAGATCTGCATACCGATAAAGCAGAAGATACCGATGAACACAGCTTCCATACACTGTCCCGATGCAAAATCGGAAAAGGTGGTGACCGCAAGATTCATAATCTCCGCAAAACGCGGATAGCGTTTTTTCAGCACAATCCTAGAAAGGCTCTGCGCCTGTTTTTTCAGGCGGCGCTTGTCAGCGAGGATGTAGATGGAGAATACCACGCCGACAGCAAAGTCGATCACCGCACCGATCAGTCCGGCGGTCATATCATAGGTTTTCAGCAGCATATCAGGGAGATAGTCGGCAATGCCCTTGATCTTCTCCTCGATGTCAATATCCATCGTTTCCAGCCCCGAAAACAGCTTTGTCGCGCGCAGCCGTTCGATATAGGTTTCAAGATTTGTCAGATAGCCGCCGAGGTTATCCACAAACAGATCCGCGCTTTCGGAAATACGCGGAATCAGAATTCCGACCAGTCCCGCGAGCAGAAATGCCGCAGAAAGATAGGTCAACACAAGAGCCAGCACATAGCTCAGGCGCTCTGACGGCTGTTTCTTTTTATTGCATTTCGCAGTCAGCTTGAGCAGTCCGCGTTCCAGCGCCAGAAACGGACGGTTCAGCAAAAACGCAAGCAGGATGCCGATTGCAATCGGACGGAAGACATCGCCGACTGCATCGCACACAGCAAAGAAGCCCTCATAGCGCAGTATGATAAACGCCAGCACAATCAGCACGCCGCCGCTAAAGATCATGCTTTTTACAAGCGTACTGTTGATGAAGTCAAATCGGTTGTTGTTTTTGTCGCTGTTCATAGCTTCTCCTTTTTATGAAAGTCCCGGAAGGTTCAGTTTTGTCCGTTCGATTGCAAAGGAAAGGATCAAAAATGCCGCCGCAGATCCGCCTGCCTGCATGAGATTCGGAAGCAGCGTTTCAAACAGCTGTGCAATCAGATTTCCGTAAAGCACATATGCCGTCAGCCAGTAGCCGATCACGGTAACAGGAATGCAGATCACCGACGCCATCACGCGGCGCAGTTTCGGGAGCATTGTACCGTTCTTTCCTGCGCCGAGCAGATAAAAGCAGGCAGCGAGAAGCGATTTGATCAGCATCGTCGGCAGCACATAGGCGGTATATCCGCACAGCAGATCTGCCAGTCCGCCGCCGATTGCCGCCGCACAGATCCCGTAGGGTGCAGGCAGCAGACAGGCTGCGAGATAGATGAAAGTATCCCCTAAATGAATATAGCCGTTCCCGACAGGAATATGCAGCAAAAACGCAGTTGTCAGACAGATGATTGCCGCAAACAGTCCGGTATAGGTGATATGTACGGTTTTGGTCTGAAGTTTCATTTTTCATTTCCTCCTAGCATCAAATTACAAAGTTCAGTGAGATATGGTTCAAACACCACGCCTTCATGCGGCGGTGTGTTCTGTTCCAGCGTCCGCTGTGTCACATAGGCAGTGAATTCTCCTGCGATCTGAATAGACTCAGGGAGGGGTGCGCCCTGCACCAGACAGCCGCTCAGCACAGATGCAAACAGATCACCCGTGCCGGAAAAAACACGCTTGGTGCGCTGTTCGGCATCAAAGAACAGTCCGTCGCGGTTCATACCGAAATTGCAGAGGATCTCATCGCGGCGGATTCCTGTGATCACAGCCGCGCCGCAGCCCAGATCCAGCAGCTTTTGCACCAGCATTTCCGCCTCCGCAGTGGAGATGGATTCACCGTGATATTCTGTATCAGTCAGAAAGCACGCTTCGGTGATATTCGGTGTGATGACATCCGCAAGGCGCACCAGCTGGCGCATGGCTTCGCACATCTGCGGCGTATAGGTTGCGTACAGCGCACCGGCATCCCCCATCACCGTGTCGATGATCACCGTCGGCGGCTTTTCCTGCCTGCGGTGCGTACAGATGAATTCCTCCACCACGGAGATCTGGTCGTGCGAACCGAGAAAGCCCGTGTAGATTCCGTCAAAGCTGAGTACATTCCAGTCGCGCAGATAGGCACCGAGCTGATCGGTCAGATCGGTAAAGACATATTCAGAAAAACCCGTATGCTTTGAAAGCACAGCCGTCGGCACAGGGCAGGGCTGCACGCCAAGCACAGACAGCACCGCGATCGCTGTGGTAAGCGAACAGCGGCCATAGCCTGAAATATCGTTGATGCACGCGATTTTCGGCATCAGTCAGCGCCTCCTTCTTCGCGTCCGGTAAGCAGCGCGGCATACAGCTCGCTTTTTGAAAAGCCTGTTTCCTTCGCAATCTGCTTGCAGGCATCTGCCGCACGCATTCCGTCAGAAACCAGACTCTCCGCCAGTGCCGCTGCGTCCGCAAGTGTCAGCTGTTTTTGCTCATTCTCCGCCGCACCCGCTACGATCAGCACAAACTCACCGCGCGGCTCGTTGGTTTTATAATATGTAACCGCCTCTGAAAGCGTCATCCGCCGCACTTCTTCATACATCTTGGTCAGCTCACGACAGAGCGATATGGACCGGTCGCCCAATGCAGCAAGAAGATCCGCAAGCGTTGCATGCAGCTTGTGCGGCGCTTCATAGAAAATCAGTGTGCGCGTATCAGACTTTACAGCATCCAGACGCGCCATGCGCTGTTTTTTCTGCACGGGAAGAAAGCCTTCGAACGCAAACCGTGCGGTGGATTGTCCTGAGATTGCAAGCGCAGAGATCGCCGCACTCGGCCCCGGCACAACGCAGACGGGAATTCCCGCTTCGTGACAGAGCATCACCAGCCCCTCACCGGGATCGGAAATACAGGGCATTCCTGCGTCTGTCACAACAGCACAGTTTTCGCCGGCGCGGATGCGGTCGATGAGTCCCTGCTCAATTTTCTGTCCGCTGTGGTCATGATAGCTCACAAGCGGCTTGTGGATATCAAAATGCGTCAGCAGCTTTCTGGTCACACGGGTATCCTCAGCGGCGATGAAATCCACCTCACCGAGCGTTTCCAGCTGTCTGACCGTGATGTCGCCGAGGTTGCCGATCGGTGTGCCGACGACATATAATGTTCCTGTTTTCACCTTGTCCTCCGTTCATTCTTCCGATGTTCCACATGGAACATCACCGCGGTACAGCCGCGTCATTGCGTCACTCATCTCGCCGCCGCTCTGCGTATAGCGCACAGGCGCTGTCCGTAAAAAGGGCTTTGCGCCCTTCTTTCCCTCAATCAGAAAGAGCCACGGCTCAGACTGCGGATTCTTCGCGACAAACTGCAGACGCTTCGGCTCGATTCCCGATGCGCGCATTGCACTGATCACATCGCAAAGCCGCTCAGGACGGCTGCAAAGACAGAGCCGTCCGCCAAAGCGCAGTAATCTTGCCGCCGCCGTGCAGACATCACGGATGGAACAACAGACCTCATGCCGCGCGATCGCGTGCGCGACATCCTCGTTTTTCTTTCCCGCACCGTTTGCCTGATAGGGCGGATTGCAGGTGACAAGCGTCAGCCTGCCAAAGGGGAGATCGTTCGGGAGATTGCAAAGATCCGCCTGCAGCGCAGTGATCTCCGGCAGGTCATTTTCTGAGAGCGTTTTCGTCAGAAGCGAAATCGCTTCGGGCTGGATATCCACCGCCCAGCATTTCTGCGGCGGACAGAAGCGGTGGAGGATCAGCGGAATGATACCGCAGCCCGTGCCGAGATCACAGGCGATGTCGGATTTTCTGACCTGTGCAAATTCCGCAAGCAGAAGTGCATCGGTGCCGAACCGATGGTGTGCATTCACGCAGATATGCAGCGCATCTCCCAGCGGCTCACGCTTTATGTTCCGCTCCTCCAACGCTTCTCTCTCCTTTCTCGATCAATCCGCCGCCAAGGACGATGTCTTTCTGATAGAACACGGCGGTCTGTCCGGGTGTGACCGCGCGCTGCGGCGCATCAAACTGTAATACAGCACAGTTTCCGTCCGCAGTGATCTGTGCCGGCTGCGGATCACGCTGTGTATAGCGAAGCTTGACCTCCGCGTTGATGGGCACGTCGGGAATCCGGCTGTCCCAGCGGCAATCTGTGACAGATACCACATCAGCAAACAGATGTTCGTTTGGTGCAAGCGTTACCGTATTCTCCGCCGCGTTTTTTGCTGTCACATAGCGCGGACTGCCGAACGAGATGCCAAGTCCGCGTCGCTGTCCGACGGTGTAATGGATCAGACCGCGGTGTTCACCGAGAATTTCTCCGTCGGGGGAGATAAAGTTTCCGGGCGGCGGAACTGCACCTGCAGTACGCTGAATAAATCCTGCATAATCGCCGTCGGGGACGAAGCAGATGTCCTGGCTTTCTTGTTTTTCTGCATTCGCAAGTCCTGCCGCCGCGGCAATTTCACGCACCTCCGCTTTGGTCAGACCGCCGAGCGGAAAGTGAATCTGACGGAGTTGATCCTGTGAGAGGAAATACAGCACATAGCTCTGATCCTTGTTCAGATCCTTGCCGCGGCGCAGATGATATACGCCGTCGTCACAGGTGATCTGCGCGTAATGGCCTGTCGCGACAAAGTCAAAGCCTTCGGCGGCGGCAAGCTGTGCCATCGCGCCGAATTTGATCTCACGGTTGCAGATGATACACGGATTCGGCGTCCGCGCACAGAGATATTCAGAGATAAAATTCTGCTGTACCGTATCCCGGAACTGCGCAGAAAAATCCACAACGCGGTGGGGGATTCCGAGTTTTTTTGCCGCCGCTGCCGCATCGTCACAGTCTTTCTGTGCAGCGCATCCCTCTGTGCGCGAAAACAGCTGTAAGGTCACACCTGTGACATCATATCCCTGTTCGAGCAGGAGTAAAGCGGACGCGGTCGAATCCACACCGCCGCTCATGCCGAGCAGAACGCGGGGACGATCGGTCATACGAAGCCCTCCTTTCGGTCAAGCCATGCGGCAAAGTCGTGCATCGAAAGAAACGCGCAGTCTGCCGCCGCTTTGCACGCCTCCCAGTCTGCCGCCTTGTCGAATACAGCCGCAGTAAAAAATCCCGCCTGTTTTGCGGTATGAATACAGTACAGGCTATCCTCCGCGACCAGACAGGAAGCGGTATCCACACCCAGCCGCTTTGCCGCTTCGAGATAGATTTTCGGGCTGGTTTTTGCCGCATCCACCTCGGTGCAGGTGAGGATGAACTGAAAACGGTCATAAATCCCCAGGCGGCGCAGTGCCGACTCCGCCAGACTCTGATACGTTGCAGTAACGATCGCATAGGGGATCTCCAGTGCATCCACACAGTCGAGGAGTTTGGTAACGCCGTCTTTGAGCGGAAGATGTGTTCTGTATTCCTCCGCTGCGATCTCTTCAATCTGGTTCGTCACCTCGTCGGGCGTACATGGAAGCGAAAAACGGCGAACGAAATATTCGGATGCCTCGTTGATCGAAAGCGGCTTGATCTCCTCCGCCAATCTCGCGGGCGGCGCGATGCCGTAGCGCGACAGAAACCGTCTGTCCACATCCTCCCACATCTGCATCGAGTCAAGCAGTGTGCCATCCAGATCAAATAGAATTGCTTGTAATGTTTTCATCATAAATTCCCTGTTGCGTGCATCACGACAGAAATTGCTGCAAGCGGCGCAGTCTCACAGCGCAGGATTCTCGCACCCAGCCAGATGGGTGTGATCCCTGCCGCCTTTGCGGATTCGATCTCCTCGGGCGCAAAGCCGCCCTCGCTTCCGATCAGCAGTGCAATATTTGTTCCGAACGTTTGTTCGGAAAGCCGTACGCCGCCGGATTCATATAAGACCAGCGCAGTGTCCGCCTGCTGCATCTTTGCGATCGCTTCAGAAAGCGTCAGCAATTCACCGACCTGCGGAATCATACCACGGCCGGACTGCATTGCAGCATTTTTCACGATCTTTTCCAGCCGATCGCGCTTTTTCTCAAACGACTGCTTGTCGGGACGAGCGATACAGCGCGAAGTGATGACAGGCACAACACGCACCGCACCAAGCTCTGTTGCCTTCTGGAGAATCGTTTCAAATTTGTCCAGCTTCGGCATCGCCTGATAGAGCGTAAGGCTGATATCCGCCTCCGCCGCACAGGGCGACTCAGACAGACAGGTCAGATAGACCTCGTCACGGGTGATCTCGGCAATCTCGCAAAGATAGTCGATTCCGCGCGCACAGACAGTCAGCTGTTCGCCTGTCCGCATACGGAGCGAATAGCCGATATGGCGTGCGTCCTCGCCGCTGAGGACGGGGGAATCCTTATCAAAATCATCAGCAAAAAAACGTGGCATTCGGGTTCTCCTTCCGTAATTTGGTGCGGATAGTTTCCGCCGCTTTTGTATATACTATCTCCAGATTGTTTCTGAAAGGGGCGGCGATAGATGCAAGGCGTCGGGGAGCGGGCATTTATATTTCTGATCGGATATTTTACTTACGCGTTGATCGAGGTCGCCGCGCGCGGCTTCACGCACTGGACGATGGCGGTCACAGGCGGCGTCGTGATGCTTTATCTCTATGAGATGGAGCTGCGCACGCAGATTCCGCTCTGGCAGCGGTGCATCCTCGGTGCAATGTTCATCACAGCGATGGAATTTGCCGTCGGCGTAATTGATAATCTGCTGTTCGGCTGGCAGGTGTGGGATTATTCCGATGTGCCGCTGAATCTCGCAGGGCAGATCTGTCTGCCATTCACGATCCTCTGGTTTTTCATCAGCATTCCCGCGTGTCTGATCTGCCGTGTGGTCAGACGGAAATTCCACACAGACCAGGGCAGTAATCTGTCCGGAACCATCTTTCCGGAATAATCAGTGCGCCGCGCGGAAGGACTGAATCCACTGCGCCAGTTCAACTGCCATCTCCGCCTGTTCGGGAATCCGCGGATGGCCGGGCGTTGCTTTTCCTGTGCGCGTAAAGCGCAGGCGATGTACGCGATCGCTTGCGAGCGATGCTGCAAGTTCATCGAACAAACGTTCATAGTCTTCATCATGGCACAGCACGGTCAGCGTAAAGAGAAAATGCGCGTGCGGATAGCGTTCCATCAGCTCGCGGACGATCTTCGCATATACGTCGATCCACGCGGTGCGCGCTTCACCCGAACGGATCTGATTTTCGACGCCACCGATACAGTGATCGTTCTGTCCGACCGCGAAGATGACAAGATCAGGCGTGTAGCGGGAGAAATCCCAGTCGGTCACACCTGTTTCCGCTTCAGGGAAATAACACAGCTTATTATAAGAAGAAACCAGACCGATTTCGCCGTTGTGGAAGTAGCCTGTGTTGTCGAGCAGCGCGATGCCGCCCTGTGCGTTGTTGTGGATCTGTGCGTTTACAAGACGGGAAGCAACCATCGGGAACGAATGCCACGCGTTGTCATATCTGCCGTCGTTCGGCTCAGGATCGCACTTTGCGACATAGTCATACGCCTCACATACCGCACCTGCGCTCACACTGTCGCCAAATACTTCGATCTTAAAATCGGGAAGCGGCGGAAGAGGAAGCACCGCGGCATTCTCCGCAAGTTCAAATCCCAGCACGCGGTAGGACTGGCTTGCATCCAGCCGCTTGAACAGTGTGAACGTATGTTCGGTCTGTTCAGAAGGCACAGGAATCTCACAGGTGACCTCCTGCCAGCCCTCGCGCGGAAGCTCCAGTACACCTTCCGCGCCATCGAGGATATAGCCGATCTTCTGTACATTATATATCGGATAAATTTTAATCCGTACCGCAAGACGGTTTCCTGTAAACCGCATCCGCACCCACGAGCCTGCATAAAGAAACAGCGGCGCATTCTCCTGCGCGGTGTCGATTCGTCCCATATATTGCAGATTCTTGTCCGACATTTCAACAATCATTCTGATTCTCCTCTCAATCTGCCGAAGAATCGGCAATTTTGTCTGTTGAAAACTCTGTGGAAACTGTGGAATTCTCTGTGGAATACGTTCCGGTAGTCACGGTGAGGATGAAAATATCCTCCTTGGGATAATGCGCCTCGTCCGTTCCCTCCAGTGCGACAGCCGTGATTGTGTCCAGCACATCCAGACCGTCATATGCCTGTCCGAATACGGTCATCTGGCGGGAAAAATTCGGTACGCCGCCATGTTCAATAAAGGCATCCGCAACCTTGTTCCCCTCCGTATCCGTCTTGAGGGTGGAGATCTCCTCTTCGGACAGCGCAACCGTATTCACCACTGTGAAGCGGCTGCCGTTGAAATATTCCACATTTCCTAAAAACCGATCGAAAAATCCGCCCTCTGCGCCTGTATTCAAGGAACAGAGCGCGCCGCGGAACGGCCAGAGATTTTCAGACAGTTCACGCGGAACATGCTCGGTTTCGACAGAAGAATCAGCAATCAGTCCATCCTTTTTCTTACTGCCTGCGGCGAAGAATGCACCCTCCTCTACACGGTAGATATAGGTGTTATCATAGTAGCCGCTGTCAGCAAGCCGCTGGAAATTGGCAACCGCATTCGGTGCTTCCTCGGGGTAAAGCACAAAGGAAATATCTCCTAGACTGGTGGAAACGACCGCGATGGGATCACCCGCCTCGGGCGCTTCAAGCTGAACCAGCTCCACCTCTGAAAGATCCACGACCTCCTGATATCCACTCGTCGTCAGACAGGAGTAGAGGGTAGAGAGCAATATCGCGCCCACAAAGGTGACGGTCATCATAATTGTCAGCATACGCACAAGCCGCTTGCGCGGTGTAATGGTTGCATTCTGATATAAATTTTTCATTCCGCAACCTCTTTTTACAGCTTGGAGATCTCAACGCCATGGCGGGTTTCCTTGACAGCATAGCCCAGCGCGGCAATCTCATCGCGGATTGCGTCTGCACGCTGGAAATCCTTTGCCTTTCTTGCCTCTGCACGCTGTTCAACCAGTGCCATTACCTCAGCAGGGACTTCGTCCTCCTTGCCGTAATGATAAAGGATGCCAAGCACACCTGTGATCTCATCAAACAGTGCAGCACCTGCAGCAAGTGTTTCCTTGGTGGTATCCGCTGCTGTCGTGCGGATGTTCAGATCGCGCACCAGCTCAAAGAGGACAGAGATTCCGTCCGCGGTGTTGAGGTCGTCATCCATCGCGGTGATGAATTCGTTTCTGCGGCGGTCGATCAGTTCCTGCATATCTGCACTGATCTCACCCGACGGCGCGGACTGCATTGCGCGATCCAGCGTTTCGCGGCAGGTGTAAAGACGCTCCAGGGATGCCTTGCACGCCTCCAGCAGCTCAACACAGTAGTTGATCGGGCTGCGGTAGTGCGCCTGTACCATCATATAACGCACGACCTCATAGCCGTACTGTTCCGCAACCTCGCGCACGGTGAAGAAGTTGCCGAGGGACTTCGACATTTTCTTATTATCTACATTGATATAGCCGTTATGCATCCACAGACGGGCAAGCTCAGCACCCGTTGCCGCCTCGCTTTGTGCGATCTCATTTTCGTGGTGAGGGAAGATCAGATCCTGTCCGCCGCAGTGGAGGTCGAGTGTGTCACCAAGGTGACGGCGGCACATTGCCGAGCATTCGATATGCCAGCCGGGACGGCCCATGCCCCACGGGGATTCCCATGCAGGCTCGCCGGGCTTTGCACCCTTCCAGACAGCGAAATCGAGCGGACTTTCCTTCTGGCTGTTGACATCAATTCTCGCGCCTGCCTGCAGCTCTTCGATCGGCATCTTGGAAAGCTTGCCGTATGCAGGAAAGCTTGCAGTGCGGAAGTAGACATCGCCGTCGGCGCAGTATGCATGACCCGTATCCACCAGCGTCTGCACGAGAGAGATGATATCATCCATACTGTCGGTCACGCGCGGATGTACGTCCGCGTCCATAACGTTCAGACCGTGTGCGTCGGTGCGGTATTCGCTGATATAGCGCTCCGCAACCTCCAGCGCGGAGATGCCCTCCTCGCCCGAACGCTTGATGATCTTATCATCCACGTCGGTGAAATTCTGCACATATTTCACATCATAACCACGGTATTTCAGATAGCGGCGCAGAACGTCAAACGAGCAGATCGGACGCGCGTTGCCGATGTGGATAAAGTTATATACAGTCGGGCCGCAGGCGTAGATGCGGATGGTCTTTCCGTCCGCAGGGGTGAGTGCCTCTTTCTGTTTGGTCATCGTGTTGTAAAGATTCATAATTCTTCTCCTTTTGATTTCAGTTCTTCAAGCTGTTTTTCCAGCCGTTCAATATGCATCTGCATCTTGCAAAGCTCCTGTGATACAGGGTCGGGGATGTGGATATGATCGAGTTCGGGAATCTTGACGCCGTCGCGCTTGACAACGCGTGCCGGAACGCCGACCGCGGTAGAATTATCCGGCACCTCGCTCAGCACGACAGCGCCTGCGGCGATCTTTGCGTTATCCCCCACACGAAACGGGCCGAGTACCTTTGCGCCCGATCCAACGATGACATTATTTCCGAGCGTCGGGTGACGTTTTCCTTTATCTTTTCCCGTACCACCCAGTGTCACGCCCTGATAGATCAGGCAGTTGTCACCGATGATCGTCGTTTCACCAATCACAACACCCATG
>SVNN01000033.1 GCA_015066905.1 Ruminococcus sp. | reverse complement strand
GGCAATCGGCAACCTCATCGTAGCAGGTGAGGCGGTTGGCGGCATCCACGGCAGAAACCGTCTGATGGGTAACTCTCTCCTCGACATCATCGTATTCGGCAGAAATGCAGGTAAGGCTGCAGCTGCAAAGGTGAAGGATATTTCTCTCGGTGCGATGAATCTGGACCATGTCACTGCATATGCAAAAGAGCTGGAGGCAGCCGGAATCACATCGGACTCCGTTTCTCCGCTTCTGCTCCCGAAATATGCGCGTCACGAGAGATAAAAGAACATTCCCGCAATCTGCCGCAGCATTCCACTGCGGCAGTGCTTGCGCGTGAAAGAAAATTTACCGAAAGGTGTGAAGGAAATGCGTGAAATCGAAGTAAGCAAGCTGACAGATGTCATTGAAAAGCTCTGCATCGAGGCAAACTGTCATCTCCCCGAGGACGTCAAGTGCGCAATCAAGACCTGCCGTGCCTGTGAGGACGGCGAGATCGCAAAGGGTGTGCTCGACAACATCATCGAGAACTACAACATCGCTGACAATGAGTGTGTTCCGATCTGTCAGGATACCGGCATGGCCTGTGTATTCCTTGAAATCGGTCAGGATGTGCACCTCGTCGGCGGCGATCTGACCGACGCTGTGAATGAGGGCGTGCGCCGCGGCTATGACAAGGGTTATTTGAGAAAGTCTGTTGTCAAGGATCCTGTCCGCAGAGGAAATACGGGTGACAATACACCTGCCATGATCTACACAGAGATCGTTCCGGGTGAGAACGTGAAGATCACCGTCGGCCCGAAGGGCTTCGGCAGTGAAAATATGAGTGCAATCCGTATGTTCAAGCCCTCCGCAGGACTGCAGGGCATCAAGGATTTCATTCTGGAAACCGTGGAGGCTGCAGGTCCGAATCCCTGCCCGCCGATGGTTGTCGGTGTGGGAATCGGCGGTACCTTTGATAAGGCAGCACTTCTTGCTAAGAAGGCACTGATGCGTCCGCTGGATTCCTCCAACGAGGATCCGTTCTATGCAGAGCTTGAGGTTGAGATGCTTGAGAAGATCAATCAGCTCGGCATCGGTCCGCAGGGCTTCGGCGGAAAGACCACAGCGATTGGTCTGAATATAGAGACCCTTCCGACGCACATTGCCGGTATGCCCTGTGCGATCAACATCAACTGCCACGTGACCCGTCATAAATCGGAGGTGATATAACATGGCAAAGAAGGTTACATTACCGCTCACCGAGGAGCTGGCAAAGACACTCCACTCTGGCGATGAGCTTCTGCTGACAGGAACGATCTACACCTCCCGTGACGCAGGACACAAGAGAATGTGCGAGGCGCTTGCAAGAGGGGAGGAGCTCCCGTTTGATCCCAAGGACGCAACGATCTACTACGTCGGCCCGACACCTGCAAAGCCGGGTACCGTAATCGGTTCTGCAGGTCCGACCACAAGCGGACGAATGGACGCGTATGCACCCACGATGATGTCGGTCGGCGCACGCGGTATGATCGGCAAGGGCGCACGTCTTCCTGAAGTTGTGGAAGCGATGAAGCAGTACAGCGGCGTTTACTTCGGCGCGATCGGCGGCGCAGGCGCATTGCTTGCAAAGTGCATCAAGAAGGCGGAGCTGATCGCATATGAGGATCTTGGCGCTGAGGCACTCAGAAAGCTCTATGTGGAAGATCTCCCTGTGGTTGTCATCATCGACAGCGAGGGCAACAACCTTTATGAAACAGGCAGAGAGGCATATCTGAACACACACAAATAATCCGCAATACAGTAAGACTACTTTTTGACATTTACTGGAGGTATATCAAATGAGTTTATTCGGCGGTGTGATTTCTATCACCGGCATTTCGTTCCTGATGCTGTCCGTATTTGTAATTGCCGTTGTCGGCTATGCACTCGGACGCATCACGATCAAGGGCGTTTCACTCGGCACAGCGGGCGTATTCATCGTTGCACTGCTGTACGGCGCACTGTTCTCCGATACGATCAGCCAGACTGTGACACAGAAACTCGCAGACGGTACAGCGGCTGATATCAGCTCCAATGCGCTCAAGATCGTTGAGAATGTCGGACTGATCTTCTTCGTAACCGCAGTTGGTTTTATTGCAGGTCCGAACTTCTTCAAGGATCTCAAGAAAAACTACAAATCCTACATCCTGCTCGGACTGATCATCATCATCTCCGGCGGTCTGACCTGTGTCGGCTGTTATTTTGTCGGCAAGGGCGCAGAGTCTGATCCGAAGGAATTTGTTGCAATGCTCGTCGGCATTCTTTCGGGCTCTCTGACCAGTACACCGGCGTTCTCTGCAGCAAAGGCAACCGTAGCACCGCAGTATGAGGATGCTGTCACCGTTGGTCACGGCATTGCATATCTGTTCGGCGTTGTCGGCGTTGTCCTCTTCGTTCAGCTGATTCCGAAGCTCACCAAGGCAAATATGGAAGAAGAACGCAAGAAGCTCGTGATTGCAGAATCCGGCGACAAGAAGGAATATAAGGGCAAGCTGATCAATATGGACGGCTTTGGTCTGATGGCGTTTGCTCTGGCCGCTGTCATTGGTCTGTTCATCGGCGCGATCAAGATTCCGCTGTCTGCCAAGGGGCTTGACGGCACCACCTTCTCTCTGACGACCACAGGCGGCGCACTGCTGACCGCACTTGTATTCGGTCACTTCGGCCACATCGGACCGATCAGTCTCAAGGTGGAAAAGCGCGTGCTTGAAGTATTCCGTGAGCTGGGGCTGATGCTCTTCCTGATTGGTGCAGGTATTGCAGGCGGTGCGAAGTTTGTAGAATACTTCCAGGGCATCTACTTTGTATACGGCGTTGTGATGACCATCGTCCCGATGATCATCGGCTATATTTTCGCAAAGTATGTACTGAAGTTCAACCTGCTGAATGCACTTGGTTCGATCACCGGCGGTATGACCAGTACACCTGCACTCGGTACGCTGATCAATGTATCCGGCACAGATAACGTTGCTTCTGCGTATGCAGCAACTTACCCGATCTCTCTGATCGCGGTGGTGCTGGTATCTCAGTTTATCATTATTCTGCTGTAAAGCAAACGGGAAGCCTTATTCTGTGCGGCTTCCCCTTTTTGTTAGAAGGAGAGAGAAATGGAAATCAGATTTGCAAATGAGACAGATATTCCTGAACTTGCCAGACTCCTGCATCAGGTCTGTAATGTTCATGCAGAGCAAAGACCCGATCTGTTCCGTGCGGGTGCGAGAAAGTATACAGACGATCAGCTTTGCGGGCTGCTGCGTGATGAAAATGTCACGATCTTTTCGGCAGTTGAGGCAGAGCAATTGCTCGGCTATGCATTCTGTATGATCCGTCGCAGTGACAGCAACGCGCTTTGCGACATCAAAACGCTGTATATTGATGATCTTTGTGTGGATGAAAACTGCCGCGGCAGGCAGGTCGGCACAAAACTGTATGAGCACGCTTTGCAATATGCGCGGGAGATTGGGTGCTACAACGTCACGCTGAATGTCTGGGCGTGCAACGAACCTGCCATGCGTTTTTATGAAAAGTGCGGGATGCAGATTCAGAAAATCGGAATGGAAACGATTTTGTAAATAGAAAAAGGCTGTACAGAGAGTAACTGTACAGCCTTTGTATTTTATGCGAGCAGAAGAAAAACAGCACATAGCAAAGAAACGATAGCCGCGGCGGCGTACAGGATACAATCACGCAGTGGCTTGTGCAGGAGAATGCGTTTCATATCCTTGGCGAATGCTTGTTTCGGATTGTGCGGGTCGAAATAAATGGTGAGCGCATCACCTGATTTCGGATGCTTAGTTGTTGCCAGACGGAGCACCGTAGTCTGGATTCTTTCACCGTTTACATCAAAAACTACCTCAGTGCACACATATTCAACCGGCAGATTTCCTACATTCTGAAAGCCTGCCAAAAGGGGAGAGGATGCATACAGATTACCCCAATCAAGCACAACAGGGTTGATGACTTCTGCGTCGCAAAGAATACAACGCTCCACCAGCTCCTTGATGTTTTGATGCTCGCGTCTGTATTTTACGACCGAGAACACGGTAAGCGCCGCGAACGCCAAAGCGGAAATCCACAGTGCCGCAGGGATGAAAGGCGGTAAGAGGGTAGGATTCATAGAATAGCTCCTATTTTCTTCTGTGTTTCTTCCCGAGCTTGTCCTGATACATCAGCGCGTCAGCAGCTGCGAACATCGATTCAAAGTTTGAATCGGTTGTGGTATAGACGCCGATGCTTGCAGAAACCTCATATGGTTTCTTTGCCCACTGGTTATAGGTGTGGAGATGATCCAAAATCCGCGTGCGGATATAATCAGGATCATCGGCATTCGGCAGAACTGCAACCAGCTCATCGCCGCCATACCGGCAGGAAAGTCCGTCACGACAGACGGTGCGAAGCGCCTCGGCAACCACAGAGATTGCATTGTCTCCCTCGTGGTGGCTGAACGTGTCGTTGATGTATTTCAGTCCGTCTAAGTCACACAGAACGATTGTGATGTGTTCAAATGCACCCTCATCCACCATCTGCTGATATCTCCGCAGGAACCGGTTGCGGTTGAACAGTCCGGTGAGTGCGTCGTATTGATAAAGATCCTCCACGACGCTGGTGAGATAGCGCTGATGCTGAACGTGACGGAAGCCGCTGATCGCCATACTGAGATAAGACGCGGTCTGTGCGATTTTCTGATAATTACCGATATCCGTGTTGAAGTAGTGGAAACAGAGATAGCCCAGCGGAATATCCACACAGTGCAGCGCGACAAAAATCAGCGGTGTGCCATGATGCAGCAGATGATCAATACGTGGTGAAATCGCAGAAAGCGGAATCGTCCGCTCTTCGATCTCGTTGTTGACGTCCGTGTCCAGCAGGACATAGAGCTGTTCGCCGAAGGTCGAAGCAGAGTGAACGGTCAGCGGATTGAGCGTCGGGTCGGTGCATTCTGTTTTCAGCAGACAGCACATATCATAAACCAGACGAATATCAATTGTTTCCGGGATATCTTCGATCGACTTACAGCTTTGAATTCTTGCAAATACTTCATTCAGTTTCTGCTCCTCGTTTTTATATCGGTTGAAGCAGTCACCGAGCATATTGATGTAATCAACTGCGTCGAGTGAATTCAGCGGCACACAGCCGCAGGATTCCAACAGAACCAGCTGTGGTTCCACAAGCAGTTTCTTCGGACATGGTACACCGTGGTCCACATTCAGAATAAACTGTGCGGTTTCTTTACCAAGGGTTTCAAAGCAACACACACAGGAAGTGATTTTCGGTGCGGTGAAATGAATTGCATCGATCCCGTCAAAGCCTGTCACAATGACATCCTCCGGAATGCGGTAGCCATGCTTCATGAGCGTGGTGCTGACGGCAATCGCCATTGTGTCGTTGGAACAGACAATCGCTTCGGGAACAGCGTCCCGTTCGATCAGACGTTCGGTTGCCTGAATTGCAGGCACAGACCAGAAGCCGCCGTAGCTGATCATAGTGTCATCAAACGGTATAGAAGCTTCCTCCAGCACACGTTTCATAACGAGTTCGCGCTGATCTGAAAACTCATTTCCTTTGATGCCGGAGATCATATGGAACTTTTTAATGTTGTGACAGTCGATCAGATGGTGGATCATCTTGGCGAATCCTGTTTCAAAATCGAACTGGATGCTGTAACAGTCGGGGCTTTGTCCGTCAATCAGGAAAAGCGGTACATTCTTTTCCTTCACACGTTTGCAGATCAGCTCACGACATGCGGGATCCATAATTCTGTCCGCAAAGACGATTGCAGCGTCGATCGGCACCTCGGTGATCAGATCGAAAACAGTTTCAGCGCCCTTGTCGGAATCTGTTGCGTAAAACAGATCCGAGGGAGTTGCATAGACCAGCACACGCCATTTATGTGGGTGCAGCGCACTGCTGAGAGATGATATGAAATTTCGCATTGTGTCCTCGTGTACCTTTGTCAGACAAACGGCAACGAGTTTATAACCGTGCAGCATGGATTCACCTCTTTTCTGTATATATCTGCTCCATTTGCTGTCGGGTTGAGGGGTATTATATCAGACGATATATAATCGGCAGTTTGTGCAGAAAATCAAGATATTACATCGTTTTTTGACGATTTATACAAAATATACGGCTTCGATGGTTTATTTCCCGATCAGCTGGTCGAGAAAACGGAGGGCATAGGTTGCACGGTTGCGGTAGAATTCGCGCACAATTCTGATGTTGTTGTCATAATTGCTCGCGAGACGGTCGCCATAGGAGCCGTTGAAGCGCCTCCAGGTAACGCAGGCTGCGTCCTTCTGTGCTGCGGCATAGGCGTCGATCAGCGGTGCGACCTTCGTGTCATAGTCGAAATCATTTTCAACGCGCGCACGGTAGTTTTCAGCAAACTGCGTTTTGAATGTTTCATTTTCCAGCAGCTTGTAGAACAGCGCACCGATGTTGCCCCACTCTTCCTTGCGGTAGAGATTGCCCAGCGTGTCGTAGTAGAAGGCGGTTTCCTGTGCGTTATAAAGACCGGAGGAATATTCGGTGTCAAAGAGCATATAGCGCCATTTTCCGTCGCCGTATTCGTTGCCTTCCACGACAGTATTTGAACGCCACAGCTGCCAGTTGTTGGTCCAGCCGCTGTTTGCCCAGTCCCAGTTACAGATGTAGGTTTCCAGCGTGATATAATCCATAAAGCTCTGCATATCAATGGTGTCGCATACACGCTGATAATTCGCGTCATCACGCATATCGGACGCCAAAGCCCATTGATAGAATTCGACATATTCGTTGAATATCGCTTCGTCGCCTTCCCACTCGTAATTTTTAAGGGTGGTGACGTTCTTTTTATCAATGCCGTAGTGCGATTCAACATAGTCATCCTCCAGACGTTCCTTGAGGGAGTAGAGTCCCCAGAATTCACCGTCAATAAAGAGGATGCAGTCCGCTGCTGCCTGTGTGGAAAGATCCAGGTCACAAGCGAGCGACTGAACCAGCTCGTCGCGGAAGCGTGCATCGTTGATGTCATTTCCGCTGTTGCGGATTGTCACCTTGTCAAACGCTGTGATCGCATTGCCGGATGCGTCAGTCAGACCGTCAAAGAACGGGTAGTTCATTTTCGAGTCGCCGTATTCACTGCGTGCATACAGACGAATGCTTTTCTGCGGATTGCTTCTGGTTGCGTTGCCGGCAATGCGGATCCCCACATTGCTTTCATATGCAAGCGCACCGTCCTCAAAGATCTGCACATTCGCAGGGCGTTCCCATTCGATTCCGCTCTGGTTGTAGTTGGTGGGATTGTTCGTGTCCCATTCCCGCAGTGTGGGATCATACTCCGGACTGTTCCGCCAAGCGTAGTAGTTGTCGCCGACGACATAGATACCGTTTTGCGGGTCGAACAGGTTGTCCGGATCGGTGACAATTGAGATCACCTTCATGGATTTGTAGTAGGCAGCATTCTTTTCAACGAAATAGTTCTTGGTGACTACATCGCTGTAATTGCCGTCTGCATCCACACAGACAGCACGGATGACCATACCCTTGTCCACAGAAAAATTGGGCGCAGAGGTCTCAGAAAGTGCAATATCTGTAATTGCGCTGTATACATTGGGATCCTGTGTGTTATTATAGATAGGGATCACACCGGTGCAGACTGCGGCAGTATCCGAGATGCGTGGATCGCTGCCGTCTGTGGTATAACGGATGATGGTGCCACTGATTTTTACCATAGAAAGCTCAAACCCGCTGTCATAAAATCCGCTTTCATGAGAAAATACGGGCTCCATCACATCAATTGCCGCTGTTGCGGTATCATTGCTGGCGCCTGGTGTGGGCGACAGAAGTGTGAAGCTTCCCTTTCCGTTTGCAAATCTGCCATATGTCACATCCGTTTCAGCGGCGGGTACATCGACCGCGTCCAGTGTGCCGCAGGCTGGGTGGGTCAGATAGACCGATTCGCCTGATGCACTCAGCTTGAAAGCGGCATGGTGTTCACCGGGTGCTTCTGTTACAGCATCGTCGCAGAATACAACGAGATATCCGTGTGCGGGGATGACTGTGCCGGTGGGGAATGTGTACTTGAACAGATTTTTGGTGCCGTCCGACAAGCCATAGCCGTCCAGACAGACATCGGTATTCGCTGTGTTGTGGATCTCGATCCAGTCAGGGGCATTTCCGGACGCGTCAGTGAGCGATGCTTCATTGGATGCGCAGACCTCATTGATGACCAGACCGGTAAAATCTTCTGGCACATAGGTGCCGAGCAGCATTCTCTTGAGCAGACCAAGATCGAATGCGTTCAGATTGCCGTCTGCGGTCAGATCGGCGTTTGCTGACGATTGGGTATTGTGATTTACCAGGCTGCGGCTGAGGCAGACAGCATCTGCAACGGTTACAGAGCCGTTGTCGTCAGCGTCTCCCAGTCGGGTGATCGGACACATATTCACCTCAGCGGCGCATACAGTCGGGCTTGCGGAAACAAGCAGCGCTGCCGCGATAAAGGCGGCAACCATACGATGATTCTTCATAATATCCTCCCTCTCACAGGCATATGATACATTGTATATCATACCATTAATATGACAAAAAATCAAGAGGAATGTGAAGATGGTTTGTGAACATTTTGCGATGCTGTGCAAAAAAACAGCACCGCTGTATGATACAGTGGTGCTGTCTGGGTGTCCGAAATCAGAGGAGAGAGAGGTAAAGTGCCTTGATTTCTTCGACAGAAGTATCTTTCGGGTTGCCGGGGCGGCAAGCGTCTGCATAAGCTGACTCTGCGAGGAACTGCACATCCTCAGGCTTGACAATTTCCTTGAGATCAGCGGGAATGCCGACATCCTGAGAGAGCTTGCGTACCGCGTCAATTGCCGCTTTTCTGTATTCCTCACAGGACATGGATCCGGTGTTTTCCACGCCCATTGCCGCTGCAATGTATTTATACTTGTCACCCGTTGCCTCGGCGTTATATTCCATAACGGTCGGGAGAATGATTGCATTTGCGACACCGTGCGGTGTGTCATAGAGTGCGCCGAGCGGATGTGCCATCGAGTGAACGATGCCGAGACCGACGTTGGAAAATCCCATGCCGGCGATATACTGACCGAGTGCCATACCCTCACGGCCTTCGGGTGTATTGGCAACCGCGCCGCGGAGCGAAGCTGCGATAATTTCAATCGCCTTGAGGTGGAACATATCGGTCATCGTGCAGGCACCCTTTGTGATATAACCCTCAATCGCGTGGGTGAGGGCGTCCATGCCGGTTGCGGCAGTGAGGGAAGCCGGCATGGTGCTCATCATGTCGGGATCTACGAAAGCCGCAACGGGAATATCGTGCGTGTCCACGCAGACCATCTTGCGGTTGTTGGCTTCATCTGTGATGACATAGTTGATTGTCACTTCTGCCGCCGTGCCTGCGGTCGTGGGAACAGCGAGAATCGGCACGCAGGGATTCTTGGTCGGTGCAACACCCTCCAGACTGACAACATCGGCAAATTCGGGATTGGTGATGATGATGCCGATTGCCTTTGCTGTGTCGATCGAGGAGCCGCCGCCAATTGCGATGATGTAATCCGCACCTGATGCCTTATATGCGGCAACACCGTTTTGTACGTTGTCAATGGTCGGATTCGGCTTGATATCGGAGAAGATTTCGTAAGGGAGTGCGTTCTGATCAAGCAACTCAGTGATCTTCGCTGTAATGCCGAACCGGATCAGATCGGGATCGGAGCAGACGAATGCTTTTTGGAAGCCTCTGCCCTTGATTTCAGCAGGGATCTCATTGATCGCGCCTGCGCCGTGATAAGAGGTGCCGTTCAAAATAATTCTCTGTGCCATTGGAATCAGCGTCCTTTCTGAAATTATTGTATGAATTATACCATAATCATCCGGGAATGTCAATGAAATTTGTGTGAATAATGACGCAGGGTGGGGCGATGGCGGAATCGACAGGTTATTTTTGGTTGACTATTTGCATAATCTGTGATATGATTAAAATGATATTAAAGAAGACGAGGTGCAGATATGATCGAGATTAAGGATTACAGAGGACATATCAGAAACTGGCGCGCGCTTTGTGAAACGCTGTCGGTCAGTGATACACTGCCGCGTAAGGAACGCGAGGAAGAGATTCTCCTGAAAGCATATGAAACCTGGGGCTGTGATATGGCGTCGCATATGCACGGTATGTTTGCCTTTGCACTGTGGGATACAGAAGAAAAAAAGCTGTTCTGTCTGCGTGACCAGTTTGGTACCAAGCCGTTTTATTATTATCAGACTGCGGATGGCAAGCTCCTCTGCGGTACGACGATCCGCGGCATCATGGGGCAGGAGGGCTTTGTCAAAGCGCTCAACGAGGAGATGCTCCAGATTTATATGAGTCTGACCTATGTGGGCGGCGAGGATACGTTCTTCAAGGGGCTGAAAAAGCTGATGCCCGGCTGCTATCTCATCTGGCAGGACGGCAGCTTTGAGATTCATCGCTACTGGAAGCCGGAATTTCATCCCGACAGCACAAAAACGCTGGATATGTGGGCGGATGAGATTCACGAAACGCTCACGCAGATCATCCCTGAGATCAAGGAGGCGCATGAGACCGCGGAATCCTTCCTGTCTGGCGGTGTGGACTCTTCCTATGTGCTGGCGATGACGGATGTGCAGACCACGAATTCCTGCGGATATGACGACGAGCGGTTTGATGAATCTATGCTTGCTAAGAAGACCGCGGACATTCTCGGACGCGGAAACCGCCGCTGTGTGGTGACGCCCGAGGCGTATTTTGACATCGTTCCGTATGTGATGTACAACATGGAACAGCCGCTTGGCGACGCGTCTGCAATTGCGTTTGCGATCGCGTGCAGAGAAACCGCAAAGCACACAAGGCTGTGCTATTCGGGCGAGGGTGCGGATGAATTCTTCGGCGGATACAATATGTATCGCAATGCGGAACGCTACGGCGAGAATCTCAAGACCTTCTATGTCGGCAATACCAACATCATGAAGGAAGACGAAAAGAAGAAGATCCTCCGTCACTATAATGAGGAGATCCAGCCGATCAATCTGGTCAAGAAGATTTATGAAGAGAACGAGGGTTGCGATCCGCTCACCAAGATGTCGGATGTGGATATTCAGATCTGGCTGGAGGGTGACATCTATCTCAACGTGGATAAGATGAGCGAGGCGGCAGGACTTGAGGTCAGAATGCCGCTGACCGACCGCAGAATCTTTGATATTGCATCCAGAATGCCTTCCGCATATAAGGTGAACGAGGAACAGAACAAGGTTGCACTTCGTACCGCGGCGGCAAAGGTGCTTCCTGAGGAGATCGCATTCCGCAAGAAACTCGGCTTCATTGTTCCGATCCGCATCTGGCTGGCAGATGCGCGCTACAACGGCGATGTGATCGCGAAATTCAGCAGCGATTATGCAGCAGAGTTCTTCAATGTGGAAGAGATCAATGCGATTTTGCAGGATTATCTCGGCGGAAATTCAGACGGCTGGAGAAAGGTCTGGACGATTTATACCTTCCTTGTGTGGTATGAGGAATATTTTATCAAGCGGTAAAGAGAAAACGCTCCCGTTTAAACGTCGGGAGCGTTTTTCATTTACTGATCAGAACGGATCGCCCAGCGCATTTTGGTGGATTTTGCGCGGCTGTTGCGGACGCATTCTTCTGCAGACGGACGGATGACATCACGCGCTACATCGCTGTACAGGCCGCAGCGGTGTAATTCTTTAAAGGAGCGTTTGACAAGCCTGTCCTCGCCCGAGTGAAAGGTGAGGATTGCGACTCTGCCGTTCGGTGCAAGCACATCGGGGAGCTTTTCGAGGAAGGTGTACAGTACTTCAAATTCACTGTTAACATCAATGCGGATCGCCTGGAATGTGCGCTGACACGATTTTTTGATCATCTCCTTCTGCTGATTCTTCGGCAGGAAGGAGAGCGCTTCGGTAATGCAGGCACGCAGCTGGGAGGTTGTTTCAATCGGCAGCCCCTTGTTGCGCCAGCGCATAATCGTCCGCGCGATCTGCACCGCATACGGCTCGTCGGCATTTTCCACGAGCATACCTTCTAGTTCGGCGTAGGAAAGCTCTTTTAATCGATCCGCCGCGCTGACACCGGCATGCGGATTCAGCCGCAGATCAAGTGGGCCTTCGGTCTTATAGGAAAAGCCGCGTTCCGGATTGTCAATCTGCATCGAGCTGACACCAAGGTCGGCAAGAATGAAGTTGAATTTGTGACCCGTTTCCGCAGTCACGCGGTCAATATCAGCGAAATTCTGCAGGCGCACAGTGAGAATATCTGTGCCGTATCCTTTTGCGGCAAGTCGCGACTTGGTTTTTTCGGATTCAATCGGATCAACGTCCAGTCCGTATATATGCCCCTTCCCCTGCAGCTTTTCGAGCATCGCGCTGGTGTGTCCGCCATAGCCGAGCGTTGCGTCCAGACCGATCTGTCCGGGGCGGATGTCCAGAAAATCCAGGATCTCCTGCACCATGATCGAGATGTGCATACCGGCAGGCGTTGCACCGCGGGAGATGATGTGTGCAACATCGTCCGCATATTTTTCGGGGTTGTGTTCTTTATATTTTTCCTCAAATCGTTTCGGGTGCGTGCCGGAATACCGCACGCGGCGCTTGTGCTTGATTTCGTTCTGTTCCATATCTGCTCCTTGATTGAGATTATTAGTAAAATGATACCATATTGCGTACGCTGTGTCAAGCTGTCGGCGGTTGATTTCAAAGGGCGGGTGTGCTATAATGATTGAAACACACAGGTAAATCGGAGGAACGTTATGGCGAACCCGTTTGCATACAGTCTGGATAACAAGCGGTATCATACCCTGCACTATCATAATCAGAAAAAATACGGCGCAAAGGTCTATAAAGCGGTGCTGGACTGCGGCTTTTCCTGTCCGAACAAGGATGGCACCAAGGGATATGGCGGCTGTATTTTCTGCGATTCGGGCAGCGGATATTTCACAGATGGCACTCGTTCTGTCCGCGAACAGCTTGCCGAAGAACTGATGCGGATCGGAAAAAAGGCAGGGGCAGATCTGCGCGCGGTAGCCTATTTTCAGGCGAACACCAACACATATGCACCGGCGGAGTAGCTTTGCGCGCTGTATGACGCTGTGCTGGAGGAGAAGCGCGTTGTCGGCATCTCTGTCGGCACACGGGCAGATTGCCTTGGGGCGGATGTACTGGACTGTCTGGAAGCGTACAGCCATAAAACGAATCTGACAGTCGAGCTTGGCATGCAGTCTGTACACGACCAGACGCTCATGCAGATCAATCGCGGCTATCTGCACGCAGAATTTGAAGCAGGATTTGAGCGGCTGCGGGCGCGCGGCATCCGTACCTGTCTGCACATCATCAACGGACTCCCCGACGAAACGGAAGAGATGATGCTGCAGACAGCGAAAGCAGTGGCGCGTCTGAAACCGGATGCGGTCAAGATTCAGATGCTGCATGTCATCCGCGGAACAAGACTGGCGCAGATGTATGAAAACGGTGCATTTTCACTGCTGGATCGGGAGGAGTATATCGACATCGTCGTGCGCCAACTGGAGCTGCTGCCGCCTGAAATGGTAATTGAGCGTGTGACGGGCGACGGGGATAAGGCAAAGCTGATCGCGCCGCTGTGGAGTGCGGATAAGATCGCCGTACTCGGTGGAATCGACAAGCGGCAGAGAGAAACGGATTCGTGGCAGGGAAAACGGTATTTGGAGTGATGACGATGAACGAAACGCTGAATCAGATCGGCAGGCTGTTTCAGCTGGAGGGACAGCCGGTTGCTTATCAGTCTGTTGCAGGCGGACGCATCAACGCGACTTATCGTGCGGAATTTCATCAGACAGATGGGCGCGTGCGGCGCTATATGTTTCAGCGGATTAACACAGAAGTGTTTCCTGATCCTGCAACGGTGATGCGTAATATTGCACAGGTGACAGATCATATCCGCACACACAGTCCGCAGGAGAGAACGTTGTATTTTCATCATACGGCGTCGGGGGAGGGCTTTGTCAGGACTGCAGACGGTGCCTGCTGGCGTGTGATGGATTATATCGACAGCGCACCGCTTTTTGCAGCTGACAGCGTGGAGCTTGCCGCTGCAGTAGGGTCGGCATTCGGCAGATTTCAGTATCTGCTTGCGGATTTTGATGCGACAAGACTCAGCGAAACGATTGCAGCGTTTCATGATACACCGAAGCGGATCCGCACGCTGTTCGTTCATGCAGACGAGGATCCGCTCGGACGGGCGGGAAAAATCGGACAGGAGCTTGCCTATATCCGTGCTGTATCAGAAAAAGCTTCGGCACTGTGCGTGCGGTATGCACAGGGCGGCATTCCGTGCCGCGTGACGCATAATGACACCAAGGCGGCGAATGTGCTGTTTGAACGGGATACGAGGACGCCCGTTGTAATTGATCTCGATACCGTGATGGCAGGAATGGCGGTGTATGATTTCGGAGATGGTGCGCGATCCGTCGCACAGACGGACGGGAGAATGGACTCTGTGAAATTTTGTGCCTATACCAAAGGATTTCTTTCGGGTGCAGCAGGCTGTCTGACACGGGAGGAAACAGGCACGTTTGTGCTAGGTACATTTTCTGTGACGGTGGAGCTTGCTGTGCGCTATCTGGATGATTATCTGACGGGGGATTACTATTTCGCACCGCACAGCAGTACGCATAATCTGGCGCGGGCACGCAGTCTGATTGCACTTGCACAGGATATTACGGAGCAGGAAGCTGAGCTGACCCAAATCGTCCGCGCGGCAGAAATGGCTTGTTTGTGAGAGCAATATACTCTCAAAAACGCAAAAAACTCATGTCTGAATTGTGCTATAATAAGTCGGTATAATTCTAATTTCCGATCTGTGGTTGTGGTATAATGAGGATACCATATCAGACGCGTGCAATGCGAATCGGAGGGTTTGAACTTATGAAATTACAATTCACCAGATTAGTCGCAGCAGCTGCGGCAGCGGCACTTTGCTTCACAACACAGGCTTCGCTGCTTCCTGTGAACGCTGTGGATCAGGACCTTGCAGTAGAAACACTGGATGGAGGAATCACCATCAGCGCGGAGAACATCAGTACCGAAAACAACAAGGATATTCGCTACAACAATCCCGTTTCGTCCGAATTCTTCTGTGCTGACCCGACCTCGGTGGAATATAACGGACGGCTTTATCTCTTCGGCACGAATGATCATCAGCAGTATGAGATCAAGGGCGCTGAGCTGGACAACACCTATGAGCAGATCAAGTCACTGGTCGTTCTCTCGACTGATGATATGGTCAACTGGATCTATCACGGTGAGATCCATGTGGACGAGGTCGCCCCCTGGATTATGAATTCCTGGGCGCCTTCGGTCGTGTCCCGTGTGGAGGATGACGGGCTGACCCACTTCTATCTGTATTTCTCCAACAATGGCACTGGTACAGGCGTGATCACTGCGACTGATCCGCTTGGTCCCTGGAGCGATCCGCTTGGCCGACCGCTGGTTACCTCCTCAACCCCCGGACTTTCGGACTGTCCGAATCCGTTTGATCCCGGCGCTGTGATTGACGAAAACGGTGTAGGCTGGCTTGCGTTCGGCGGCGGAAAGGCATCTGACGGAACGGACTATATGCCTGGCTCGACCCGTATCGTTCAGCTTGGCGAGGATATGATCTCCTTTGCCAGCGATTTCGCGGAGATTCCGGCACCGTATTTCTTCGAGGCGAGCGAGCTGAACTATATCAACGGAACATATGTCTATACCTACAACAGCGACTGGAACGACCACGCTGAGCAGTGGGAATATGACTGCCCGGTACCGAGCGGCTGCAGCATGGTCTATATGACAACCAAGACGCCGCTGGATTCTGACAGCTGGGAGATGAAGGGAGAATATTTCATCAACCCCGGTACTGCCGGTTTTGATTATTCCAACAATCACACCCACCTGCACAAATATCAGGGCGAATATTATATCTTCTATCACACGCTGATGTTAAAGCGCGGTATGGGCATCAACGGCAGCTATCGCAGCATGAACGTAGACCGCATCAACGTGGACGAAGAAACGGTGACGATCGAAAAGATCGGCGGAACCAAGAAGGGCGTCAGCACGATCGACCCTGTGGATCCGTTTGTAGTACAGTCCGCGGCAGAGCTGAATAATACTGCAGCGGTCACCTTTGATACTTCTGATATGCACCATCCGCTGGTGAGCAGCAAGGGGGAGGGTTCGTGGTTCAGTGTGCGCGATGTGGAATTCACTGCGTCCGAAACGCCTGACGAGCCGGAAGAACCCATCACGCTGGATCTGACTGCGGTAGACACAATCCGTTATAATATTACTGTCACAAGTGTAGATAAGCCCACCACCGTTTCTATGCATCCTGCGGATCAGGATGGCGTGGACTGTGCGGGATCGGTGGATATTACAGGCCCCGGCAAATATTCCATCACCTGTGATCTCGGTGGTGCGCAGGGACTGATGAATATGGGTTACTTTACTGCTGCTGATGACACGCTGATCACCTTTGTGATTGATACCATTACAGTGAACGATAAATATGAATTTGACCTCTCCGCAGAACTGACGAATACCAGAGAGTGGGCAGACGGTCTGAAGAATATCTGGAACGGCTTTACCGACGGCGATACAGTCTATTCCTCTGAATATGCGGTGTTCCGTTATGTGGGCGATGACGATGCGATCAAGCTGTATGCGGCGCAGAATGTCAGCGGCGGAAATGATGATAATGCACCCCTTGTGGAGCAGGCGATGACTTTCTATGCAAAGGTCAAGGGCACAGGCAGGGTGGAGGTTCGTCTGGATGCGCCGGACGGCGCGATCCTGACCAGTGTGGATTTCGATTCTCCGGGCGCATTCTCAACAATCTATAATACCGAGGTTGCACAGATCGGCGGCACACATGATCTGTATTTCGTTTGCTCGGCAGGCAACATTACCGTAGATGCGTGGCAGTTTGCAAAAAGCGGCGCGCTTATCGGAACTGTACAGGGAGATGTGAACGCAGACGGCGCTTTCACGATTGCGGACGTTGTCATGCTGCAAAAGTATATTGTAAACGATAGTGCATTGACCGACTGGAAGGCGGAGATCGGAAGAGC
>SVNN01000032.1 GCA_015066905.1 Ruminococcus sp. | reverse complement strand
GTATCAGCGAGGTCGGGATCCACGATCTTCTGCGTATCGCTCGCCCGTTTTATGGCAGAAATGCGATCACGCAGCTGTGCGGCACGTTCAAATTCCAGACGCTCCGCCGCCTGCTGCATCTCCTCGGTCAGACGTTCCACCGACGCTGCGCTGCCCGATTTGATATATGCCACCGCCTCGTCGATCAGCGGTGCATAGTCTTCTGCGGAGATCTGTCCGCGGCAGACACCCATACAGCGATGGATGTGATAATTCAGGCACGGACGGCGGCGCACACCGGACTCGAACTTCATTTTGCAGGTCGGAAGGCGGAATACGCGATTGACCTCATCCACTGTCTGCTTTGTGACAAAGCCGCTGGTATACGGCCCCAGATAGGTTGCCCCGTCTCCCTGCTTGATATGAAGCGCGTTCGTAATTCTTGCAAACGGCGGCGGTGAGATGCGGATATAGTGATATCCCTTGTCGTCCTTGAGCAGGATGTTATATTTCGGCTTGTGCTGTTTGATCAGACCGCACTCCAGCACCAGCGCTTCATACTCGGAATCGGTCACGATGAACTCATAGTCATACACCTGTGAGACCATCTTTGCAACCTTTGGCGTGTGGTCAGGATGCAGACGGAAATAACTCGTCACACGGTTCTTGAGATTCTTCGCCTTGCCGATGTAGATGATTACATCATCGGCATTTTTCATCAGATATACGCCCGGCGCCGTAGTCAGTGCCGCCGTTTTCTCCCGCAGAAAAGGAAGCCGTTCGTTCAAAGCTGATTCCTCCGCAATTGGTATCGAAATGGCATTGCTCCCCACTTGAAACAAGAAGGGAGCAAGCTGTTACTCATCAAAAAATGTACTTTTATAGGTTGTGACGCGGACAGGATCGCTGAAGCAGGCTACTTCCAGCTCCTCCTGATTAAGCAGGTGGATCATCCGCGCGTAGAAGAAGATATAGCCGACTGCATTCATAAAGATGCTGCCGTAGATACGGAAATTCAGTGCCGCTGAGAACATTCCGCCGAGAATGATCACCACGAGGATGATCACAGCAAGATTCAGCTGCTGCCGATTCCGTTCCAGCGTCAGGTGCGTCAGCGCGATTACCGCCGAACAAATCGCGTGCGTGATGATCAGCGGCACAGACTGTCCGTTGTAAAAGCTCAGATCAATGAACTGGAAGTCCATCAGCATCAGAAGGATCTCTGTCAGAACATAAATCACCAGCAGAGCCTTCAGTGCCGTACAGCCCATCACGTTGCGGCAAAGCCCGATGATGCCGAGCAGATAGAGCAGAAAGCCCGCTCCCTCGGCAATATATGCGGCAATATCAAAGGCGATGAAAGTCATACCGTTCTCGCCGAACAGATAGTAGTAAAACAGACAGATGATAATGAATATGATAAAGCAGATGTTTCCGTAAAGTGCAAACCGAAAACAGGTTTTCAGCGAAAACGGCTTTTTCAGATCCATCTTCATCACGCATTGCCTCCAGCGGCAAGTGCACGCTGACCAATATCCTTGCGGTAGTGCGCTCCATCAAAGGAGATGGTGCCGACCGCCTGATACGCCTTGTCGAGCGCGTCCTTCAGATCAGCTCCGTCCGCAGTCACGCCGAGCACACGGCCGCCTGCGGTCACAAGGGTATCGCCGTCCAGCTTCGTACCTGCATGATAAACACGTGCACCGCTGCACTGACCCTTTTCGTCCAGGCCCGAGATCGGGAGTCCGGTCGGATATTTCTGCGGATAGCCGCCGCTTGCCATGACAACACAGGCAACCGCGCCGTTTTTCCAGCAGATTGCAAGCTTTTCCAGCTCGCCGGCATAGATCGCTTCCATAATGTCCACCAGATCAGTCTCCAGCAGCGGCAGAACGACCTGCGTTTCGGGATCGCCAAAGCGGCAGTTATATTCGATTACCTTCGGACCGTTTGGGGTAAGCATCAGTCCGAAATACAGACAACCCGAGAACGGTCTGCCCTCTTTCGCCATCGCCTGAATGGTCGGCTCGAAGATGGTCTTCATGCAGACCTCGGCAATCTCATCGGTGTAATACGGGTTCGGAGAAACGGTACCCATACCACCAGTGTTGAGTCCCTGGTCGCCGTCCAGCGCACGTTTGTGGTCCATCGAGGAAACCATCGGACGAACGGTCTTTCCGTCGGTAAAGCAAAGCACGGATACCTCAGGACCTGTGAGGAATTCCTCCACCACGACATTTGAACCGCTTTCGCCAAAAATCTTATCCTCCATCATCGAACGGACAGCAGCAGCAGCCTCATCAAAATCCTGTGCGAGGATAACGCCCTTGCCGAGTGCGAGTCCGTCTGCCTTGATGACAGTCGGATAGGTGTTCTGCTCCTTGATATAGCTGATTGCAGCCTCAGGAGAAGTGAACACTTCATAGCCTGCGGTGGGAATGTGATACTGCTTCATCAGATTCTTCGAGAACACCTTGCTGCCCTCGATGATCGCTGCAGCCTTGTTCGGACCGAAGGTCTTGAAGCCCTCCTGATTGAGCGCATCCACCATACCGAGTACGAGCGGATCATCAGGTGCAACTACGACCAGATCGACCGCCAGCTGCTTTGCAAGCGCAACCACGCCGTCGATGTCGGTCGCCTTGACAGGAAAGCACTCTGCCAGCTTGGCAATACCGCCGTTGCCGGGGGCACAATAGAGCTTTTCTACACGCGGGCTTTCCGCGAGTTTCATGATGATGGCGTGTTCTCTTCCGCCGCCACCGATAACGAGAATCTTCATTTCACTATTTCCTCCTCGTGGGGATTTTGAATCAGACCAGACTGCTTTGTATGATACCAGTGAACAACTGTAACTGCCACAGCAAGGATGCAGACTGCGTGCAGAAAGTAAGATGCCCACGCGGAGAGATTCACCGCGCCGCCGAGCTTTACGAGCACGTCCGTTCCCAACGCCTTGCCTGTGTATATCGACTGCACTGCCTGGGCAGCAGCAGCCGCAACAGGCATCAGCACCGCCGAAATGCACGTCAGGATCATCGGTTCTGCCTTGCCCTTTTGCAATATGACCATAACGCAGGAGATTGCAACGGGAATACAGAAGATAAATCTTGCGATGTCACCTGCCACGACAATCCTGCCGGTTTGCAAACTGTCGTCTGTGATAAATCCGCGCAGCAGTGTGTCCTGCCAGACGAACGCAATCAACGCGTTCATCACCCACAGCCCCATCAGCACGAGCGCGACAATTGCCGCTGTTTGAATCCCATTCTTGCTGTTCATATCAAAGCTGTCCTTTCCATCTGATGTAAAATACCGATTACGCTGTAAAGCAATATGACTTTACAGCGTAATTCAGTGCGATCAGTGATGGAACAGACGGATGCCTGTGAATGCCATCGCAATATTGTACTTGTTGCAGGTTTCAATGACGTGATCGTCACGGATCGAGCCGCCGGGCTGTGCGATGTAGGAAACGCCGCTCTTCTTTGCACGCTCGATGTTGTCGCCGAACGGGAAGAATGCGTCAGAGCCGAGGCAGACATCGGTGTTCTGTGCGAGCCATGCCTTCTTTTCTTCCATCGTGAATACAGCGGGCTTCACCTTGAAGATTCTCTGCCACTCGCCCTCACGGAGGACGTCCTCATATTCATCGCCGATGTAAACATCGATTGCGTTGTCGCGGTCTGCACGGCGGATATCATCCACAAACTGGAGTCCCAGCACCTGCGGAGACTGACGGAGCCACCAGTTATCCGCCTTCTGACCTGCCAGACGGGTGCAGTGGATTCTCGACTGCTGACCTGCACCGATGCCGATTGCCTGACCGTCCTTGACGTAGCAGACGGAGTTGGACTGGGTATATTTCAGTGTAATCAGAGAAATCAGAAGATCGCGCTTCTTGTCGTCGGGAATGTCCTTGTTGTCGGTCACGATCTCAGCGAGGAGGTCGTTGTTGATATCCAGCTCATTGCGGCCCTGTTCAAAGGTCACGCCGAACACCTGCTTGCGCTCCAGCGGTGCGGGAACATAGGATTCGTCGATTTTGATGATGTTGTAGGTGCCCTTACGCTTGGACTTCAGAATCTCCAGCGCCTCGTCAGTATAACCGGGCGCGATGATGCCGTCGGAAACCTCACGCTGGATCATCTTTGCGGTTACAGCGTCACAGGTATCAGAAAGCGCGATGAAGTCGCCGTAGGAGGACATTCTGTCTGCACCTCTTGCTCTTGCATATGCACAAGCCATCGGAGAAAGCTCACCGAGATCGTCTACAAAGTAGATCTTCTTCAGTGTATCAGAAAGCGGGGCGCCAACGCCTGCGCCAGCGGGAGAAACGTGCTTGAAGGAGGTTGCCGCGCAAAGACCGGTTGCCTTCTTCAGTTCGCGTACCAGCTGCCAGCCGTTGAGGGCATCCAGCAGATTGATATAGCCGGGCTTGCCGTTCAGCACGGTAATCGGCAGCTCGCCGTCCTCAATGAATACTCTGGAAGGCTTCTGATTCGGGTTGCAGCCGTATTTCAAAAACATCTCGTTCGCCATTTTTCTGTTCTCCTTCTGCAATTACTGATTCTTGTTGATGATATGCGTTGTGGTCTTGCCGCTCTTGATGTCGATATAGCGCACAAAGAGGGAAACCTTGTTTTCCTCATTCAGTGCAGCCCAAAGATCATCTGCAAACTGCTTGCTGTCGTTCGGGATCGAGATCAGCTTCGGCTCACCCTCAAAGCTCGGCAGCGGATTGCCGTCGTTCTTGTAGGTATGGATGAAGTGACCCTGTCCTGCAATCGGATTCTTGTAGGAATAGGTGAAGCGCTGGCAGGAAACCGGATTTCCGTTTGCGCTCTTGAGGATAGAGAGTGCGTAGTTGAAATCGCCGTCGGAGCACTTGAGGACACCGGAGATACGGGGGGTATAGTTCGGTGCATCCGGCTCAAACTCACGGGTGCGGAGCGTCTGCTCAAAAGTGAGCTGGTTGTTCATGCCCTCATAGATGGTGTCGGTCTGATCGCCGTTGGTGACGATCGTCTTGTTGCCGAGTACGCGGACAGGCGCGTAGATAATCAGGCTCGGATCGGTCAGCTTGCTTTCATCAAACGCCTGGGTGCGGATGCCCTCGCCGTCGGTAACGAACACGCGGTTGCGGCTGTTCTCGCTTCTGCCCATGATGAAATATGCGGTCACGGCACTGGTGCCGTCCTCAGACAGACCGATGAGGATGCCTCTGCCGGGGTATGCATTGCTGCGGAGTTCTTCTGTGATGTTCAGGAGTTCCATTTGAAAAATCCTTCCTTTCTGTCGGCGTATTGCCGTTTATCGAATCAAAAAAGTATACACGCAGTCCGCCGCCAGAACAGCAAACAGACTGACAGAAACAATGGTGATGGTACGGTCGCTCGGTTTATCCAGAAGCTTGTCAAACAAGGGCTGGACAAGATAGACGAATATCGTGCCGCCGAGTCCGAACCGCAGTGAGGTCGAAAGCGCGATCCGCGCCTGATAGTTATATTTATAGTCGGCATACGTCTGCCACGGCCAGGCGCCCGTCGCCGCCTCAAGTATGTAGCTTGCCGCCAGCTCGATGATCGTCGCCACCAGCGCACAGCCGATAAACACAAGCACAGGCTTTATAATGTTCAGCCACTTGATGTCCTTTTTCTGCATCAGCGGATGCAGGATCAGCAGGAAGGTCAGTGCACCGAAACCATAAATCGGGCAGTACGGGCCAAAGAGAACGCCGCGGTTTGAAAAGCCCCAGCGATAGATGAATACCTCCAGGATAACCTCATAGCACCAGCCCGTAATGGCATAAAGCAGAAAGCAGATGAAATATTTCTGAATAAACCGGATCGGTTTTGCTGTCAGCACTTCTGTCATACGCGCCTCCGATCAGTCTGTGATCTGCACGATGCCGTCACGCACCGTGATCTTATCCTGACAGAAGAGTGCAACCGCTCTGGGGAGAATCTTCCACTCCGCCTGTTCCATAATGCGCTTTTGCAGGGTTTCGGGGGTGTCGCCATTCTCCACAGGCACCGCCTGCTGGAGGATGATCGGGCCGCCGTCGCAGACCTCGGTGACAAAATGCACCGTCGCGCCGCTTAGCTTGACGCCGCTTTTGAGTACCGCTTCATGTACGTGGAGTCCGTAAAACCCCTTGCCGCAGAAGCTTGGAATCAGTGCGGGATGCACGTTCATCATTTTGTTTTCAAAGGCACGGCAGACGCGCTCGTCGAGGATGGTCATAAAACCTGCATATACAACGAGATCCGCCTGCTCCGCCGTGAGTGCGTCGAGAATCGCCTGCGAGTAGGAGCCGACGTCGGCATATTCCTTCCGCGCGATGACAATCCCCTTGACACCGTGATTTTTCGCACGCTCCAGCGCGTAAGCATCAGGCTTGGAGGAGATCACACAGGTGATTTTTCCGCCCGTAATCTCGCCGCGCTCCTGTGCATCGAGCAGCGCCTGTAAATTCGTGCCGCCGCCCGATACCAATACAACAATATTTTTCATATTCTCCACCGATTAACCGAGGATGACGCCGTCATTGCCTTCGACCAGCTCGCCGAGGATGTAAGCCTCTTCGCCTGCCGCGTTGAGGATCTCTACTGCGCGGTCGGCATCAGCCTTGTCCACAACAACGGTCATGCCGACACCCATGTTGAAGGTGTTGAACATATCGCGCTCCGGAATTCTGCCGGTTCTTGCGATCAGATCGAAGATCGGCAGTACACGGACATCGTTTCTTGCAATCTTCGCAGAAAGTCCCTCAGGCAGGCTGCGCGGAATGTTCTCATAGAAGCCGCCGCCTGTGATGTGTGCGATAGACTTGACTGTAACCTGCTCCAGCAGGGCGAGGATGGGCTTGACGTAGATCTTTGTCGGGGTCAGCAGGGTATCGCCCAGCGTTGCACCGAGGTCATCAAAGTGACGGCCCAGCGTCTGCTCATTTACGGTAAATACCTTTCTGACGAGAGAAAATCCGTTGGAATGTACGCCACTGGACTTGATTGCGATCATCACATCGCCCGCCTTCTGGGTCTCGGGCTTCAGAATCTTGTCCTGATCCACAACACCCACAGAGAAGCCTGCGAGGTCGTACTCATCCTCCGGGTAGAAGCCGGGCATCTCCGCAGTTTCACCGCCGACGAGGGCGCAGCCGGACTGTACACAGCCCTCTGCAACACCGGAAACGATATCAGCAACCTTTTCGGGGATATTCTTGCCGATTGCGATGTAGTCAAGGAAGAACTGAGGCTTTGCGCCGCAGCAGATAATGTCGTTGACGCACATTGCCACACAGTCGATGCCGACCGTGTTGTGCTTATCCATTAAAAATGCGATCTTCAGCTTGGTGCCGACACCGTCGGTACCGGAAACCAGCACCGGCTTGGTGATTCCGGTCATATCCAGTGCGAACAGACCGCCGAAGCCGCCGATTCCGGACAGAACGCCCGGGGTCTTGGTGCGTGCAACGTGTGCCTTCATCAATTCAACAGCGCGGTAACCTGCGGTTACGTCAACGCCTGCCTTCTTATAGCTCTCAGAAAAACTGTTATTCATCTGTTTTCGCTCCAATCTTCGTTTCAAATTTATCCTTCGGCATCGTTTCAGGTACGGGCATCGGATATTCACCCGTAAAGCATCCGACGCAGTAGTCGCAGTGATCGCTCGCTGCGATCTGACGGATGCCGTCGATGCTTAAATAACCAAGAGAATCTGCGCCGATCTCCTTGCAGATCTCATCGTGGGACATCTTGCAGGCGATCAGCTTGTCGCGGCTGTCGATGTCCGTGCCGAAATAACAGGGGTTCGTAAACGGCGGGCTGGAGATACGTACATGAACCTCCGTTGCGCCTGCCTCACGGATCAGATTGACGATACGCGCGGAGGTCGTACCGCGGACGATGCTGTCATCCACAAGAATGACGCGCTTGCCCTTGACGGTATCCTTCACGACGTTCAGCTTGATCCGCACCGCGTTCACACGCTGTTTCTGGGTCGGGAGAATAAAGGTTCTTCCGACGTAGCGGTTCTTGATGAATCCGACGCCGTAGGGAAGTCCTGCAGCATTCGCAAGACCGAGGGCAGCATCTAAGCCGCTGTCGGGAACACCGATGACCACATCCGCGTCAACGGGATGCTCCTTCCAGAGGAATTCTCCTGCGCGCAGCCGCGCTTTATGCACACTCACGCCCTCGATCACGGAATCGGGACGGGCTGTGTAGACATATTCAAACACACACATCGAGCATTTTCTACCGCAGTGTGTGCGGATGGAACGGACGCCTTCGCCGTCGGCAACCACAATCTCACCGGGATCAATGTCACGGATGAACTCAGCACCGATGCTGTCGAGTGCCACGCTTTCTGATGCAAAAACGACCGAGCCGTCTTCACACTGTCCCATACAGAGCGGGCGCATACCGTACGGATCACGCGCGGCAATCAGCTTGGTGGGCGACATCACGACAAAGGAATAGGAGCCTTTGAAGTGTGCAATCGCCTCCTCCACCGCCTTTTCGATGGACGGATGCTTCAGACGCTGCTGGGTGATCGTATAGGCGATGACCTCCGTCGCGTTGGTCGTGTGGAAGATCGCGCCGCCAAGCTCAAACTGCTCTCTCAGCTCTGCGGCATTCAGCAGAACACCGCTGAGCGCAATCGCCATCGGTCCCTTGACGTGACGGACAACCAGCGGCTGTGCGTTCTGGCGGTTTGCATTTGCAACCGTCGCGGCGCGTACATGGCCGACTGCAATATTGCCCTGTCCGAGTTTTTCCAGCTGGTCGATGTTGAACACATCGGGAACAAGTCCCATATCCTTATGGTGAGAAAATACACCCTGATCGTTCACGACGATACCGCAGCTTTCCTGTCCTCTGTGCTGCAGCGCATACAGTGCGTAGTAGGTCTGGGTGGCAACATCACAGGTTGCTTTTGAATAGATGCCGAATACACCGCATTCCTCATTGATTTTTCTTGCCATATGCTGATTTCTCCATTTCACTTAAATTCAGATTCTGCCGCGCCGCCGTGCTGATTTGCGGTCAGGCATTTTGGGGTATGACGCCCTGCCGGTCAGCCGGCAAAGGTGTCCTTGGGAAACCTGTTCGTTGATACGGAGTGCGTATCCTTGTGCGCCGGACGCGCGCCTTGCGTATGCGTGCGGCAGGATCAGAGCGCCGCAACCGCCTCCTGAAGCTTTGCGTCCTTTGCCTTGACGCCTTCTTCCATTTTCTTTTTGCGATCCAGCAGCTGCTGCGCCAGGCCTTCATCAGAAAGCGCCAGCATCTGTGCCGCTAAGATTGCCGCATTGCCCGCACCGTCGATTGCAACGGTCGCAACGGGAATGCCCATCGGCATCTGAACAGTCGCGAGGAGTGCATCCAGTCCGTCCAGCGTAGAGGATTTGATCGGAATTCCGATGACAGGCAGCGTGGTGTGTCCTGCGAGCACGCCGGCAAGGTGTGCAGCCTTGCCTGCCGCGGCGATGATGACGCCGAATCCGTTGGATGCGGCATTCTTTGCAAATTCAGCCGCTGCTGCGGGGGTGCGGTGCGCGGACATAACGTGCGCCTCCACAGGAATGCCGAATTCCTTGAGGGTGGTAATCGCCTCCTTGACTACGGGGAGGTCGCTGTCACTGCCCATGATGACTGCTACTTTCTTCATTTTCAGTTTCTCCTTTCGGTAGATCAGAATCATATTCTTCGCTGTATGTCACCCGCCGCAGGACCGGATTCCCCTCCGCGCTCTGCGTCAGCTCCAGCGTGAGGTCCCTTGCACAGGTTTCAGTCACCGCAGGGATCTCTCCGACGGACGGGGTGATCACGCGGGTATAGGTAACGGTAAAGTCCAGCCGATATCCGCTTTCTGTGTCTGCAAAGACAGAACAGCCTGTCGCGGTCAGATCCTGCAGACTGCAGCCGGCAAACAGACCGCTGTGCACCGCTTCACGATATGCATCAGAGCGGATCAGCGGATAGGCGGCGGCGTAATCGTCACGCAGCATTGCGCCGAGATATACAGCACTGACGGTAAGCACGTCCTCTGCTGCGGAATATCCTTGTATCTCAGCCAGTACGTCCTCCTCCAGCGAGAGGGAGAGCCTGCGGTTCAGCATCGGAACCGTAAGCCGCACGGCAGAAACGGCAATATCGTCGGAAACAAGCGTTCCCGTCAGATAGCGCTGCGTATCAAACAGACGGAGCGTTTTGCCGGTCAGCGTGTAGGTATCCCAGCTGTCCGGAAAGATCAGCGCACCGCTGCGGTTGTAGAAGAGATAGGTGCCGTCTGCGGCAAGCTCTGCGGCGAGCACGCCGTATCCGAGCGAGTTGATCGAACGGCAGACCTGCGGAATGATGAGCTTTTCTTCCAGGTCGATCATGCCGTAAAGCATCGTCCTGCCGATCCTGCCGCCTGCAATATAGCGGTCAGCGGAAACGCTGTTGAGCATCTCCCACTCCGGCGCGATACGAACCCGCCCTGTGCTGTCACGCACGCCATACAGTCCCGTTTCGGGATCGCGGTAAACCGCGTAGGTAAGGTCGGTGCTGCTTGCGGTACTCGGCAGCTCTCCACCGACGAACGATTCTGTCGAACGTGCACGGAAGATCCCGAACACGAGCAGAATAATCAGAAGGAGAAGAACGATCACAAGCGGTCTGACTCTGCGGCTCATGACGCCCTCCTTTCTGTGTTGCGTTTAATTCAGTTGTCCTGCTCCCTGCCGCGCTGGATGGTTTCGGTTTCGCGGACGAGATAGATCGGACGGTTTTTGGTTTCAAGATAGGTCTTTGCAAGGTATTGTCCCAGCACGCCGGTACAGAACAGCTGCAGACCGCCGAGCAGGAACACCGCACACATGATACTCGGGAATCCGGCAACCGGCTCTCCGAAGAAAATGGTGCGGATGATCACGAAGATCATCAGGATAAAGGAAATGATACAGCTGAACACGCCCAGGAACGCAGCGATCGAGAGCGGTGCTGTCGAAAAGGCGAAGATGCCCTCCAGCGAGTAGCGGAACAGACTCCAGAACGACCATGCCGTCGTGCCTGCGGCGCGCTCGACATTTTCGATCTCTATGTACTTGGTGCGGAATCCGACCCAGCTGAAGATGCCCTTGGAGAAGCGGTTATATTCGTGCATGTCGAGGATCGCATCGACCATCTGACGGGTCATAAAGCGGAAATCCTGTGCACCGTCTACAATCTCGGTCTGGGAGATACGGTTCATGATCTTGTAAAACTGCATCGCAAAGAACGAACGCACCTTTGACTCGCCCGTGCGGTTGACGCGGCGCGTTGTCGCACAGTCATATTCTCCTGTGCGGACGTAGTCGTACATCTGCGGCAGATAGGAAGGCGGATGCTGGAGATCTGCGTCCATGACGACAACGTAGTCGCCTGTGGAATTCTGCAGCCCGGCAAACATACCGGCCTCTTTGCCAAAGTTGCGGGAGAAGGAAATATAGCGCACCTGCGGATCCTGCTTGGCAAGCGCACGAAGCCCTTCGAGCGTCTTGTCCTTTGAGCCGTCATCTACAAACAGAAGCTCAAAGCAAAGTTCATCGTGGGCGCGTTTCATCTCAGCCATAACGCGGGTGATCTCCTCATAAAACAGCGGAAGCACCTCTTCCTCGTTATAGCACGGGACGATGATGGATAGCTTTTTCACGCGAACCCTCCTTGTACTGAAACTCCAGCGGAAGTGCGATTCTTTCCGCTGATAAAAACACTATTTTATAATACATCAAATTGAGGAAAAAATCAAGTGGTTTTTCGGTTTTTGTGCAAATGCATCAGCATTCCCGCGCGTGATGTCACTTCTTTCGGCGGCGATGTTCAGCACCGCCGGTTTTCGGCTTGCGGCGGCGGACGGAATATCCGAAGCTGCCGAGTTTTTTACCCAGTGCAAAATATTCTCCGTGGGCATATGCCAGCAGTCCGCTCTTTTCCAGATCCAGCCGTCCGTTTTCGTCCAGAAAGCGCTCGTCTGCATTCACCCCGACGATCTCCGCCAGGAACATATCATGTGTGCCGAGCGGACGCACCTCGGTCACGCGGCATTCCAGCGAAACGGGGCACTCCTCAAGAATCGGCGCGGAGATCCGCTGTGCAGGCAATGCGTGCAGACCGCATTCTTTGAATTTATCCACCTTTTCGCCGCTTTTCACACCGCAGAAATCCACCGCACGCACCAGCGACGCCGTCGGCAGATTTACCGCAAAACAGCCCGACTCACGGATCAGACCGTAGGAGTAGCGCGACGGACGCACGGAAATATAGGTCATCGGCGGGTGGGTGCAAAGGATGCCCGTCCAGCCGATTGTCAGAATATTGGGCTGTTCTACCGTTCCGCAGGTCACAAGCGCAGGCGGCACAGGGGCAAGCAGCACACTCCCCTCCCAGAACACCTTTCCCATTGTCGGTTTCTCTCCCTCCATGTTCGTTTTTTCCGCTATCATCATACCATAAATCATGCCTAAAATCAACCGCAGCAGTTCTCTGTACGCCGACAGCGGAAATATTTTCATTTCCGACAAAAAAACGATTGACTTTTTGATTCGGATTGGAGTATAATGAAATTATTAGTGCGCTTCTGCCACAAATCTTCGGAAGCGCGGCATATCCCGCACGGAAGGAGCAGCCCGAATTTATGGAATCGATTGTAAACCGCATCATCGAGATCGACCAGCAGGCGGAGGACAAGCTGGCAGCCGCCGAAACACAGCAGCGGCAGATCCTCGCCGACGCAAAAGCGACTGCCGCAAAACAGCGCGACCGGATCTTTGCCGACGCAGACAAACAGATCGCGCAGGCGGAAGAGGCGAAAAAAGCCGAGCTGGACCGGAACATCAGTGGGCTGACCGCACAACGGGATGAGGCAATCCACGCACTCGACCACACATTTTTGCAGCAGCGTGAACAGCTTGCGGAGGACATCTTCCGCACCATACTCGGCGGCTGATCGCAGAAAGGCGGAACATCCATGTCGATGATGACAAGCAGCCAGCTGAATGCAACCACGGCAAAGCTTCGCGCTGTATATGGAAAACGTCTGCGCATCGAGGATTATGACGCACTGGTCACGAAAAAATCCGTTTCGGAGATCGCAGACTATCTCAAGCACGCAACCTATTACCGCAGCGCGCTTGCAAACGTGGAAACAGGAACGATCCACCGTGGCTATCTGGAGCTGATCCTGCGGCGCAATCTGTTTGAAACCTATGAACGCTTCTGTAAATTCCAGCAGCTTGACCGCGTGGAATTCTTCCGCTTTCAGCTGGTCTATTATGAAATCCGCGAGCTTCTGCGCGGCATCCTGTATATGAACGCAGGCTCCGGCGACGACTTCATCGCCGCTGTACCCGCCTATCTGCTCTCGCGCGCGTCCTTCCCGATTCTGGAGCTGGGCAAGGCAAAGGACTTCTCCGCTGTGCTGAAGCTGATCGGTCACACCCCCTATCGGCAGGTGCTGGAGCACATTCCCGTCAGTGCGGACGGCAGGGCGGATTATACCCAGTGCGAGCTGCAGCTGCGCACGTATTACCTGAAATGGCTGCACGATCTGGTCGAGCGGAACTTCCGCGGAAAAGACCGTGACGCGCTGCTGGAACAGATCCATATGCAGACCGACCTGATCAATATCATCAACGCGTACCGTATGAAAACCTTCTTCCACGCGGGACCTGAGGAGCTGAACCGCTGTATGCTCCCTTTCTACGGGCGGCTCTCGCAAAAGCGGATGCAGGCGCTCTATCACGCGGCGGATACCGAAACCTATATGCGGCTTCTGAGCGACACGATCTACGGCAGACAGCTTCCCGAACAGCTCCCTGAACTGACACCTGCCGAACTCGAACGCGCCCTCACCCGACTGCGCTGCAATCTGGCGCGCCGCGCGATCAGCACCTCGCAGAATGCCGCGGTCAGCATCTACTCAATGATGTTCCTGCTCGAAAACGAGCTGAATAATATCATCACCATCATCGAAGGCGTGCGTTATGAAAAGAACGTACCCTACATCCAGTCCCTGCTGGTGATCGCCTGATCACCGTCATTTTCCCGGAAAGGAGTGCAGGACGGCGTCACCCGTCCTCTGTCAACAGCCATGTCAATTGAAAAAATGGAGCTTGTGAACCTCATCGGCCGTCTGACTGATCTGGACAGCACACTCCGCGTCTGTATCCAAAGCGGCTGTTTCCACATCGAACCATACAGCAAGATCGTTTCCGGCTCGGATCTGCGGTTTACCGCGTTGCAGGAGAGCAATCCCTACAAGCCGCTGCTCAAACAGCTGCTTTCGCTCCAGCTGGGAGGATATCAATTCCGCGAGACTGCAACCGACAACGTATCCGCCCTCGCTGCGGAAGAAATCCACGCTTATCTCACCGATATGGAACAGCAGTTTTCTGCGCTTTCCACCGCGATATCCGAACAGAACACCTTCATCGCTGAACGTATGCAGGCGCTGCGTCTGCTGACGCATCTGCGCGGCCTCCAGGTTGATCTTTCCCGCTTGTTCCGATGCAGCCACATCTCGATCCGTTTCGGACGGATTCCTGCTGACAGCTATCAGAAGCTGTCCTACTACGATGATAAAACCTTTTTGTTCGTGCCGTTCGACTCCGACAGCGAATATCACTGGGGCTTCTACTTTGCCCCCTTTGACGCGATCGCCGAAGCGGATGAGATCATGCGTTCGCTGTTCTTTGAACGCATCTGGATGCCTGACTTTATCGAAGGCACCCCCGAGGAAGCGGCGCACGCGCTGGAAGACTGCATTGCTGCCGCATATGATATGCTTGCAAAGTCGTCGCAGCAGCGCGAGGATCTGCTCAGACGCGAGTCAGACAAGCTCAACGCGCTCTTCAGCCTGCTGAAGCGACAGCACGACACCTTCCGGCTCCGCAGCTATGCCTGCGTCCGCGGCGATCACTTCTATCTGGTCGGCTTTGTGCCCGCCAAGGATGCCGGACGATTCCGTGAACTGTTCTCAGGACTTCCCGACGTCTCCCTTCTCTTCAAGCCGCCTGCCGCAGAACAGGGGATCGCCACACCGGTCAAGCTGCACAGCAACCGCTTTGCGCGCCCCTTCTCCCTGTTTGTGGAGATGTACGGCCTGCCGAGGTATAACGGCTTCAACCCGACCAATCTGGTTGCAATCACCTACACGATCCTCTTCGGCATCATGTTCGGCGACCTCGGACAAGGTCTTGTACTGTCGCTGTTCGGATTTCTGCTCTATAAGAAAACCAAAAATGCCCTGTGCGCGATCATTGCGCGGATCGGCATTTCGTCCGCCTTTTTCGGTCTGATCTTCGGCTCGGTGTTCGGCTTTGAACACGCGCTCGATCCGCTTTATCACGCGGTCGGACTGCCGCACAAGCCGCTGGAGGTCATGGACAACATGATGCTCGTCCTGGGCGGCGCAATCGCCATCGGCGTGCTGCTGATCCTCATCTCGATTCTGATCAATATCGTGCTGAATCTGAAAAAGCGCGACTATGAAAACGCCCTGTTCGGCAACAACGGAATCGCAGGACTTGTCTTTTTCTCGGCACTCCTTGCAGGAATCGTCTGCACGGTGCTGCTTGACATCAAGATCCTCACCGCGCCGTATATCATCGGTCTGCTGATCGTTCCTGTGATCATCATGTTCCTGCGCGAGCCGCTCGGCTGCCTGATCGCAGGAAAGAAATTCAGACTCGAAAACCCTGTGGACTTCTTTGCGTCCAACTTCTTTGAGGTGTTTGAATTCATGCTCGGCTACGCGACAAATACGCTCTCCTTTGTGCGTATCGGCGGCTTCGTTTTCTCGCACGCAGGCATGATGTCCGTGGTGATGCTGCTTGCGGAGGGCGCGGCAAAGGGCGTGTCGCCCGTCATTATCGTCCTCGGCAATATCTTTGTCATGGGCATGGAAGGCCTGATCGTCGGCATCCAGGTTCTTCGCCTTGAATTCTATGAGATCTTCTCCCGCTTCTACGACGGCGACGGCATCCCGTTTGAACCTGTGAAGATCAGCTATGAACCCGTACTCGAATAATCGGAACATTTAGGAGGATTTTACTATGGAACATCTGGAACTCTTTTTACTGCCGCTTCTGATCCTGGCACTGCTTATCCTGCCTGTTGCTGCGGTGATCCGCCGCAGAAGATCCCCGAAGGCGGCAAAGAATGCATTCATCCTGAATCTGTGCAGCTTCTTTGCTGTGCTTGCACTCTCTGTCATCCTTCCGATCGGCGGCTTTGTCGGCGCTGAGGAAACCGAAGCAGCTGCGAATGCGGTATCTGCCGGCAGCGCAGGACTCGGCTTCCTCGCAGCAGCGATCGCAACCGGACTCGGCTCCATCGGCTGCGGCATCGCAGTCGGCAACGCGGCACCGGCGGCGATCGGCGCGGTCGCGGAGGAACCGAAGGTATTCTCCAAGGCGCTGATCTTCGTTGCACTCGGCGAGGGCGTTGCACTCTACGGCTTTCTGATCTCCTTCATGATCCTCAACAAGATCTGACGGGCTATGCAGTTTTATCTCATCAGCGACAACAGCGACACGGCAATGGGGATGCGCCTGACCGGTGTGCCGGGCGTTGTCGTACACGACGAAGCGGGTGTCCGCCACGCGCTTGAATCCGCAATGGAAAACCCCGATGTAGCGATCATCCTCATGACCGAAAAGCTGGTGGAGCTGTGTGCTGAGCTGGTCTATGACATCAAGCTCAACCGCCGTGCTCCGCTGATCGTGGAGATCCCCGACCGCCACGCCACGACCCATATCAGCGACGCGATCGACCGCTATATCGCCGACGCGATCGGAATCCGTATGTCCTGATTCCCGACAGGAGAAGTGTAAATTATGGAAGAAAAACAACAAAAAAAGCTCGACAGCTTTGTCCGCGCGATCAACCGCGACATTGACGTGCAGATTGAAGATATGCGCCTTGCCGCGAAGAAGCAGGGAGAACAGCTGTGTTCAGAGCATATAGCAGCCGCACAGGCGGAAGCCGAAGAACGCATCCGCCGCGCACTGGAGGATTCAGAAGCGGCGTTCCGCAGACAGCTCGCACAGACCGAGCTTGACTGCCGCAGAGCAGTGCTGGCGCACCGCGAATCGCTTATCACAGAGCTGTTTGACTCCATCCACGCGCGTCTGACGGCATATACCGCGAGCGACGCATATCCCGACTATCTCTGCGCGCTTCTGCGCGGCGAATCACTCAGCGGTGCAGTTCTCCATCTGTGCGAACGGGATATGGTGCACCGCACAGAGCTGCAGTCGCTTGCCGGCGGCTGTGAGATCACCGCCGATCCTGCCATTTCTCTCGGCGGACTTGCAATCTACTATCCGCAGGAACAGAAGATCATTGATAAAACGCTCGACACCGCATTCGACGAACAGCGCAGAGCGTTCTGTAATACGGCTGCGCTGCGGCTCTGAACCGCACGCCATCAGCGAGGTGAA
>SVNN01000031.1 GCA_015066905.1 Ruminococcus sp. | reverse complement strand
TCCGGTCGGCACTGCTGATACCGCAACTTCAATCCGTATTCAGAACGCACTCGCGCAAAACGGCGCGCATGCGACCTTCTTCTACTGGGGCAACCGCATTACTTCTGCGAATGAAGCTGAGATTGTGCGTGCGCATGAACTGGGCTTTGAGGTTGCAAATCACACTTATTCACATCCGAATCTGACTGAACTGACTGCCGATGAGATCAAATATGAGATCTATCAGACTGCAGGGATTCTGAATCGTCTGACCGGTCGGACTGATTTTCTTGTTCGCCCGCCGTATCTGGCAGTGAATTCGACGCTGCAGGAAAACTGCGGTGCACCGCTGATCAGCTGTGCGATCGACTCTGCTGACTGGGATGGTGCTTCTGCACAGGATATGATCAGCAAGATTACCTCTAAGATGCAGGATGGTTCGCTGGATAATTCCATTGTTCTGATGCACGAAACCTATACTTCCACGGCAGAAGCAGTGGAGTATCTGGTACCCTATCTCAAGCAGAACGGCTGGCAGGTTGTTACGGTTTCTGAGCTGTTCAAGGCAAACGGACAGACCATGTACGACGGCACAGTATATACCAGAGCAAACTGATATCCATAATAAAGAGCGCAGATATTTCCTGCGCTCTTTTTAATTTGACATGGTTTCCGAAATCAGGTATAATTGAGGTAAAAGAATGTTCGGAGAAGAGAGGCGGAATATGAGCGTTTATCAATGTCCCGTATGCGGATCGCCGCTGCTGCAGGAGAATAAAAGCTACTGCTGCGCAAAACGGCATACATATGACATCGCCAGGAGTGGCTATGTGAATCTGCTGCACACAAAACAGCAGGGGAAGGCGGTGCATGGCGACAATAAGCTGATGGTTGCTGCAAGACGCGATTTTCTGGAACAGGGGTTTTATGCACCACTGAAGGATGCACTCTGTCATGCAGTCAGCGCTTATGCGACCAGCGGTGCCGTGATTCTTGACGCTGGCTGCGGTGAGGGCTATTATACTGCGGCGGTTGCGGATTCGCTTTGTAAATCAGGGAAGACAGTGCAGCTGTTCGGTGTGGATATCTCAAAAACTGCGGTAGAATTTGCGGCAAAACGCAAAAAGCCGATATCTTTCTGCGCGGCAAGTGTTTTTCATCTGCCAGTGCTGACACAGAGCTGTGATATTTTGTTTTCGCTCTTTTCGCCCTATTGCGGCAGCGAGTTTCAGCGCGTACTGCGCACGAATGGATATATGATCCTTGCGATTCCTGGCGCGCAGCATCTGTGGGAATTGAAACAGGCGGTGTATGACACACCGTATCCCAACGAGGTCAAGCCTTATGCGCTGGAGGGATTTCGCCTGGAACGCAAGGAAGAGATTCACTGTGTGCTGCATCTGAGTCGTGCCGAGGATATCCGGAATTTATTCTCGATGACGCCTTATTATTATAAAACCGGCAGAACCGAGCAGGAACGGCTGATGGCGCTGGATTCACTGGAAACGCAGGCGGAATTTGAACTTTTGATCTATCAGCGCGATACTTTGCATTAACTGAAACTGACAGCTGCAGATTGCCTGCGGCTGTCTTTTTTGTATAGAAAATTCAGATTAAATTCACTGTTTGTTCAAAAATTCGATTGTCATTTTTTAAATTTTATGGTATAATTACTTAAAAATGGGGAAGGTGGGTGTGTTTGTGAGAAACATCAGTTTTGCGGTCTGCAGTATCCTGATTTCTTGTCTGATTCTGTTCAATCTGCGTGCTGCACTTCGTCTTCGTATGGACGAAATCAAGACATTTACCGAACTTGTGATGACAAACCTGCTCGCATCGGTTTCGAGTGTTGTATATGAGCTTCTGATCTATGTGACCGACGGTCACGTCAACGTGCTCGCCGCGCACATCTGTAATCTGGTTCATATTTTCACGCATATGATCACGGTGCCGTACCTGATGCTGTACATGGTCAGTCTTGCCACGACCAGAAGCGTTCCGTCAAAGGGATTGCGGTACGCAGTCAATATACCTGCGGGCATATACATACTCCTTTTGCTGACGAATGGATTTACAGGACTGATCTTCCGTATTGATGAAAATGGTATGTATCAGCGCGGATCGATCATCTTCATCGGATATGTGATCACGCTTTACTTTATTATTCTGCTGGTCATTTATCAATACCAAAACCGTGAGCGGCTGAATTATACGGTTCGTTTTACTGTGCTTTATACACTGTTGTTTTCGGTGATCGCGGCGATGATCCAGTTTTTCTGGCCGCGTCAGATTGTTGAAACCTGTGTCATTTCCCTGTGCCTGATGATTCTCTTTTTCAAGGTGCAGAATCCGATGTTCATGATGCATCCGGTTTCGGGTGCGTTCAACCGACAGGCGCTGAGCCGTTCGATCGTGAACCGCAGATGTACGGCACTTGCGGTTCTGCTTCCTGATATTTCTCTGGTCGAGCATACATTCGGCGGTAACAGCAGTGATCTCGTTATGGCTGAGATCATGCGTTATCTGAAACATGAATGCGCTACACCGTGTATCTACTGTACGGCGGATGATTCGTTCTGCGTGCTGCTGGATGAGGGCGCAGATTGCAAAGCCATTGCCAAACGGATTATACAGCGGTTTGCAGCGCCCTGGTTTATCGGCGAGAGCGAAACCCTTCTTGCTGTCAAGGTCTGCTGTGTGGAGTGCCCTGATGACAGCGGTACCGTAGAGGACTTTGACAACATTCTTGCGTTTATCCGCCGCGATAAATCGACGCCGAAACTAACCTTTGCGAAGGATCTTGACTTTGACCGCGTCAGACGCGATCAGCTGATTGAAGCGGCGTTGACGAAAGTTTCTGCCGAAAACAGCATTGAACTGCAGTTCTTTCCGGTATACAGCAAGGCGGATCAGTGTGTAACAGCACTGCGCTTGTTTGCATATTTCCAGGATGAAACGCTCGGTGTGGTCGGACAGGATGAATTTATGCTCTGTGCGGAACGCTGTGGTATGGCTGCAGAACTTGACCGCCAGATTTTTGACAAAATGTGTGATTATATCAGCCGCAGTGATCTTGGCAGGCACGGAATCCGTCATGTGATCAAGGAGATCCTGCCGTTTGCTTACATGGAGAAGGGGGCGGCAGACCGTATTCTTTCCGCAGTCCGCAGTAAAGGCGTGGATATCGATATGATCTGTGCTGTCGTCCGTGAATCTGGCATCGCAGCAGCTTCGGAAGATTTCCTTGAAAACCTGCGGACGCTGGATCAAAACGGACTCAAGCTTTATCTGGCTGACTACGGTGCCGGATATTCCGACGTTTCTGTCATCTTTGACATTCCGTTCACGATGATATTCATCAATCAGGCTGTCGTTGCGGCTGCTGCTGTGAAGGAAAAAGCAACTGCTATGATGCAGAGCAGTGTATCCCTGATCCGCCAGATGGGAATGAAGGTTGGTGCGGCAGGCGCAGATTCGCAGAATCTGTTTGCGCTGACTCTGGATATGGGCTGTGATTATATTACAGGCGACGCAGTGCATTCCCCCTTGTGCGAGATTCAGAAGTCCCGAACGGAAATCGGAGGGGAGTGACATCATGTACTACAACATCAGTTTTGACCTCGTCGCACTGGCAATTATCATGATTCTGATTATTCGTCACTGCAGAAATAATCATAAGGTCACACCGGCTTATCACCTGTATTTTCTTCTGCTGCTGGATTCCGCTGCAATGACACTGCTGGATGTAGTATCGGCGTTTCAGATTCACTACGTGGAACATTTTCCTTTGTGGTCGCTCTATCTGCTGAACGTGATTTTCTATCTGACACAGCACGGCGTTCTGCCGATTTATGCCGCCTTTATTCTTAAGACATCCATGCCGCGTGTACCAGTGAAAAAACGACGGATTATGGCTGTTCTGCCCTATATTATATCCGCACTTCTGATCATTACAACACCGTTTACACACCTGATCTTTTATTTTGACGGTCTTGTATATCATCACGGTATTCTGTATTTTTCGCTTTATGCGATTCTGGGACTGTACGTGTTCCAGCTGATCGCGATCACACTGCGGCACCGGAACCATATCGGTTACAGAAAGCTGTGTGTGAGCATCTGTGTCGTTGCAATTGTCACGGTTGCAGCCGTTGTGCAGTATGTGACCAGTCGGATCCTGACTGTTAATTTCGGTTTCTCTCTCGGATTGATTCTGATTCACTATCTGATACTCAATCCGATGATGATTTTTGACAGCACAAACTCTGCACGAAAAGCTGTGATGCTTGATAATATGCAGCATTATTTTGAAAGCAGTGAACGCTTTTCGATTTTTACCGTCCATCTTACAAATTATGACCAGCTCACTGATATTTATAATGAGTCTGCAATGGACGATATTCTGCAGACAGTCCGCAGCTTTCTCGGTACTTATGCTGATTGCGGCATCGTTTACCGCATTGATGAGAATGCGTTTGCAATCCGTCTCAGCTGTAATCGGGAAAAGGAAGATGAAACGGCGGCAGAGATCAACTCACGATTGCAGTGTGTGTGGGATGTCAACAGCACAAAGTTCTATCTGAATTCCTATACCGGACTGATTCATTGCCCGGAAGAGGTTCACACTGTCACTGCACTGCTGGACTATCTCAGTGGACTCTGCAGCTGTGATGCAGAAAACGGAGAACTCGTCTGTGGTTCTGATCTCGGCGAAATCGAACACGGTCTGAAGATTCTTGCGGCGGTCAAAAAAGCCGTACTGAACAAGAGCTTTCAGGTGTATTATCAGCCGGTCTACTCGGTTGCCAAGAAGCGGATTACAGCTGCTGAGGCGCTGATCCGTCTGTTTGATGATGAAATCGGCTTTGTTCCGCCTGATAAATTCATCCCGATTGCCGAAAAAGAAGGATATATCCTCCGAATCGGTCAATTTGTCTTTGAAGAGGTTTGCCGCTTCTATTCCCAGAATCGGCTGGACCAGTACGGAATTGAGTATATTGAAGTCAATCTCTCAGCGGTACAGTGTATGCAGTATCATCTCGCGGAGGAATTCCTCTCGATTATGGAATGCTACGGAATCTTGCCTGAGCAGATCAATCTGGAGATTACTGAAACTTCGGCGATCATCACCAACGAATCGCTCAGCAGCAACATTGATGTATTCAATAAAAATGGTGTAGCACTTTCGCTGGATGACTACGGAACGGGCTATTCCAACATCTCCTATATGGTCGATATTCCGTTTTCCTACATCAAGGTTGACAAGTGTATTCTCTGGTCAGCGACTGAAAATCAAAAGGCATATGTTATTCTCAAAAATACGGTCGAGATGGCAAAACGGCTGAATATGCAGCTGATCATCGAGGGCGTGGAGAATAGCGAACACGTCCGGATTTTGCGTGCGCTTGACTGCGAATACTTCCAGGGATACTACTTCTCCAAGGCAGTATGCGGCACTGATTTTCTTGATTATGTCACGCATTTTCGTCTGCCGGAAGGCTGCGAATGAATCATGCTCCCGTCTGTGTGCATCGTTAGCATTGCAGGCGGGAGTAACTTTTTGTAAAGGATTGATTCTATCTTTGTTTTGTGATATACTGATTATGTGAGAAAACTACCGAAAGGAACAGGCTTTTATGGGAATCAAACGATTATTCTGCGACCATTGGGAATTTGCCAAAACGGCGCTCGGAACCGCATATTCCGATGACCTGAACTGGTCGCGTGTGGATCTTCCGCACGACTGGCTCATCTATGACACCAGGCAGCTTTACGAAACCTCGACAGGATGGTACAGAAAGAAATTCATCTGCAGCAAAGACGAGGCGCATCGTACCGAGATTTGCTTTGATGGCGTTTATATGGACAGCCGCGTGTATGTCAACGGTGTCTGCGCAGGGGAGTGGAAATATGGCTATTCCTCCTTTGCGTTTGATATTACCGATCTGCTGCATGACGGCGAAAATCTGATTACAGTCCGCGTGGATCATCAGAGCCCGAATTCGCGCTGGTATTCCGGCGCCGGCATCTACCGCAATGTCTACCTGTGTGAATATCCGCTTTGTCATCTGCTGCGTGACGGCGTCTATCTCTCGGCAAAAGGGGACGGAACGCTGATTATTTCAACGGAAACGGCACGACCTGCAGATCAGACGGTGGAAACGATGAAGCTGCGTCACATCGTTCGTCTGGATGGTGCTGAAATTGCGCGGACAGAATCAAGATGCTGTGCGGCAGATGCTTCACAGATCCCGCAGGAGGTACGGACAGATTCATTCCGTTACACCTGTAATACAGATACGATCCTCGTTACCGATCCGGTGTTGTGGGACATTGACACGCCGCGGCTATATACACTGGAAACACAGCTGATCTGCGGTGATCGTGTAATTGATACTGCGGAACAAACATTCGGATTTAAAAATGCGGTGTTTACAGCTGATCATGGTTTCTTCTTAAACGGCAGACATTTGAAGCTGCACGGTTGCTGTGAGCATCATGATCTTGGGGCGCTTGGCGCAGCAATGAACCGCGCGGCACTCGCAAGAAAGCTGACAAAGCTTCGTGAGATGGGCATCAACGCGATCCGCACCAGTCATAATATGCCTGCCAGGGAACTGATGGAGCTTTGCGATGAAATGGGCTTTCTTGTGCTTTCTGAAGGCTTTGATATGTGGGAGCTTTCCAAGACAGAATTTGACTATGCGCGCTATTTCAAGGAGTGGGTTGCGCGCGATGTTGCAGCCTGGGTGCGCCGCGACCGCAATCACGCGTGTCTGATCGGCTGGAGTGTGGGTAATGAGATTTATGATACGCATGCGAGCGACCGCGGACAGGAGATCATCTCCCTGTTAAAGGGGCTGGTTCGGCTGCATGACGACCGCGCAAACGGTGTTGTAACCATCGGTTCGAACTATATGCAGTGGGATGGTGCGCAGCGATGCGCGGATATCGTCAAGGTTGCAGGATATAACTATGCGGAACCGCTTTATCACGCTCACCACGCGGAGCATCCCGACTGGATGATCTATGGAAGTGAGACTTCGTCTGTTGTACAGAGCCGCGGGATCTACCATTTCCCGCGCAACCTGGCAATTCTCTGTGACGATGATGAGCAATGTTCCGCACTTGGCAATTCCTCGCCGGCATGGGCGGCAAAATGTACAGAAGCGTGTATTCTTCCTGACCGCGACGCAGAATTCTGTGCAGGCCAGTTCATCTGGACAGGCTTTGACTATATCGGCGAGCCGACACCGTATTCAACGAAAAACAGCTATTTCGGACAGTATGACACGGCAGGCTTTGCCAAAGACAGCGCATATCTGTTCCGCGGTGCATGGACAGATCATAAAACAGCACCCTTTGTGCATATCTACCCTTACTGGGATTTTTCTGAGGGTGAACTGATCGACATCCGCGTTGCGACAAATGCGCCAAAGGTCGTCTTGTTCTTTAACGGCGAACAGATCGCTGAAAAGGAGATGGATCAGCTTCACGGTCAGGAACTGACGCTGGACACGCAGCTTCCTTACAGCGTGGGTGAACTGCTTGCGATTGCATACGATGAAACCGGTCGGGAGATCGCGCGAGATATGCAGCGTTCGTTCGGTGATACGGCAAGACTTTCGCTTTCTCCAGACAAAACAGAGCTGCAGGGCAACGGAACGGATATGATCTTCGTAGAAATCTCCGCAGAGGATGAAAATGGTACCTTTGTTGCAAACGCAAACAATCGTGTGTTCGTCAGCGTTTCGGGCGCCGGCAGACTGGTGGGGCTCGATAACGGCGATTCCACTGATTATGATCAGTACAAAGGCCGTTCCAGACGCCTGTTTTCCGGAAGACTGCTCGCGATGATTGCGGCACGGACCGAGGGCGGAGAGATTCATGTGACTGCATCCTCGCCGGGATTGCCGGATGCTGTACTGAAGCTGCACGCAGTATCCTGTCCGGTGCCGGATGGTGTATCCGCGCTGACAGAGAATACAGACACTGCTGCTGAATGCGGCGATGGATACAATGACATTCCTGTGCGGAAGATTACACTTGCCGAAGAACACCGTGTGTTCACAAAGGCTTGCGATACGCTTACCTTTACAGCTGTTGCGCACCCGTCGAATGCGACCTACGCAAAGGAAATTGAGTTCCGTCTGACGGATGTACACGGCATTGACACCAATCTTGCGGAGATTGTTCATACACAGCAGGGTGTAGTCACTGTAACATGCAAGGGAGACGGTGAATTCTATCTCCGTGCGCTCTGTAAGAACGGTACAGAGAAATATCATATTCTTGCGACCTTTGCAATGCGCGGTGAAGGACTTGGTTCGGCGTCGTTTGACCCATATGAAATGGTTATGGGCGGACTGCATACCATTTCTCGCGGCGATGCAGGAACAGGAATCGAGCGCGGTGCAGCGTTTGCCAGTGACGACTGCTGGATCGGCTTTGAAAACGTAGATTTCGGCCCGATCGGCAGTGATACGGTTGAGATTCCGATTTACGCAAATTGTACAACACCTGTGGCGCTTTCGATCTATGACGGCATTCCTGACGAAGGCGGCGAATTGATCGGCGAATTTGTCTACCACAAGCCGCCGGTCTGGCTGACCTATCAGAGTGAACGGTTTACGCTTACAAAAAAACTCAAGGGCGTGCACACGATTGTGCTGAAATCGAAGGATCGTTACGAGTTCAAGGGCTTTGTCTTTGACCGACCGGAGAAAGAATTTGCACGGTTGAATGCGACGACGCATGAAACGATATACGGTGATAAATTTACCTGTGAAGCGGATGCAGTAACAGGAATCGGCAATAATGTCATCATCGGCTTCGGTGCATTTGATTTCACTGATAAGCAGCCGGGCCATATTATGGTCTGCGGAAAATCAGCGCTGCCGGTGAACAGTCTGCATCTTATCGTAACCGGTGAAACCGAAGAACGAGTTCTGATTGAATTTACAGGCTCGGACGCATATACAGAGCGCAGATTCCCTCTGCCTGCGATCCGCGGAAGATGCGAAATCTCGTTTCTTTTCCTGCCCGGATGTGATTTTGACTTCCATTCCTTCCGCTTTGAGGAATAATTCTGACCGCTTCGTCATTATATGGATGACGAAGCGGTTTTTGCTTGCAATACAGACATATTTTTGGTATAATAAACTGGATCGCACAGCAAAGGAGAAGTAAAATGAGTATACTGAATGTTGAGAATGTCACGCACGGCTTTGGTGCAAGACAGATTCTGAATAATGCATCGTTTCGTCTGCTGAAGGGCGAACATGTCGGACTGGTCGGTGCAAACGGTGAGGGAAAATCCACCTTTCTGAATATCATCACGGGCAAGCTGATGCCGGATGAGGGAACTGTAGAATGGTGCCGCCACATTACCACAGGCTATCTGGATCAGTACAGCACGCTGACCAAGGGGAAAACGATCCGCGAAGTGCTGAGAGAAGCGTTTTCACATCTTGAAACGCTGGAAGCTGAGATGATTGCAATCTACGACAAGATGGCGGATCTTTCAGAAGATGAGATGAACGAGGCAATGGAGGATGTCGGAGAGATCCAGAACATTCTCGATTACAGCGGTTACTATACAATCGACGCACGCATCTCAGAATATGCAAATGGTCTCGGACTCGGTGAAATCGGTCTTGACCGCGATGTATCCGAGCTTTCGGGCGGTCAGCGTGCTAAGGTGCTGCTTGCCAAAGTGCTGCTGGAAAACCCGATGATTCTGATTCTCGACGAGCCGACCAACTTCCTGGACGAGAATCATATCGCGTGGCTGAAAAACTTCCTCCAGAATTATGAGAACGCATTTATCCTCGTTTCACACGATATCCCGTTCTTAAACAGCGTCGTGAATGTGATCTATCACGTGGAGAATGCCGTTCTGACCCGATATACAGGCGACTATGATAACTTTGTCCGTATGTACGAGCTGAAAAAGCGTCAGCTGGAACAGGCGTATGAAAAACAGCAGAAGGAAATTGCAGATCTGGAGGATTTTGTCGCGCGGAATAAAGCGCGTGTCGCCACGACGAATATGGCGAAATCCCGTCAGAAGAAGCTGGACAAGATGGAGAAGATCACTCTGGCGCGTGAAAAGATCAAACCGTCGTTCTCGTTTAATTCTGCCAGAACGCCGGGCCGCGTTGTGATCGAGTGCAGCGATCTGGTTCTGGGATATGATGAACCGCTGACCAAGCCGATTTCGCTGAAGCTGGAATGCGGACAGAAGATTGCGGTACGCGGTGTGAACGGACTCGGAAAATCCACGCTGCTGAAGACACTTCTGAAGCTGATTCCGCCTGTTTCCGGTACGGTCGAACACGATCAGTTTGTCGAGGTCGGATATTTCGAGCAGGAGGAGGACGCTTCCAGCGAAACGGCACTTCAGACGATCTGGGACGAATATCCTGCGCTGACGAATGCGGAAGTCCGTGCTGCGCTGGCAAGATGCGGACTCACAACGGAGCATATCACATCGCAGATGCGTGTGCTTTCGGGCGGTGAGAACGCAAAGGTACGCCTGTGTAAAATTATGCTGAAGAATATCAATCTTCTTGTGCTTGACGAGCCGACGAATCACCTTGATGTTGATGCAAAGGACGAACTGAAGCGTGCGATCAAGGCGTTCCGCGGCACAGTTCTGATGGTCAGCCATGAGCCGGAATTCTATATGGATGTCGCGGATGATATCTGGGATCTTGAGCAGTGGACAACGAAGATTATCTGAGTAGAAACAATTTAACCAATCCTTGACTTTATTGCTGAAATAGTGTATGATAGGGTAAACATCATATCCAGTCTGCAAAGGGAGATTGTATGAATATTATCATTGTCGGATGCGGCAAGGTCGGAGATGCACTTGCCGAACAGCTCAACGAAGAAGGCAACAATCTTACTGTGATCGATCCTGTTCCCGCAAAGGTGAATGAGGTCGCCACCAAATATGACGTACTCGGCGTAGTCGGAAACGGCGCAACACATGCAACACAGCAGGAGGCCGGAATTCAGGACGCGGATCTGCTGATTGCTGTAACAGGCTCGGATGAGCTGAATCTGCTTTGCTGTCTGATTGCCAAAAAAGCCGGCAACTGCCAGACAATCGCACGTGTGCGGAATCCTCAGTACAGCTCAGAAGCGCCTTATCTCAAGGAAGAACTGGGGCTTGCAATGGTCATCAATCCCGAACAGGCAGCGGCAGCGGAAATTGCGCGCGTGCTCCATTTCCCGTCCGCTCTGAAGATTGATACCTTTGCGCGCGGCAGGGTAGAGCTGCTGAAGTTCAAGCTGCCTGAAAATTCGCCGCTGGTCGGCTGTTCTGTCAAGGAAATCACAACAAAGCTTCACTGTGATGTCCTGGTCTGCACAGTTGAGCGGGATGAGGATGCCTATATTGCGAACGGCGATTTCGTGTTCCAGGAAAAGGATGTCATCTCAATCGTCGCATCGCCGCGAAATGCCAACCACTTCTTCAAAAAGATCAAATATAAGGTGAATTCTGTAAAGGATACGATGATTGTCGGCGGCGGAGAAATTACGCATTATCTTTGTGAGATTCTCCTCCGTGACGGAATTGACGTCAAGGTGCTTGAGCGTGATGAAAAACGCTGCGAAGAGCTTTGTACCGCCTTTCCGGATGTAACCGTCATTCACGGTGACGCGTCGGATCAGTCTGTGTTGCTGGAAGAAGGTCTTACACAGGCTTCTGCCTTTGTTTCACTGACGAATCTGGACGAGGAGAATATTCTGCTTTCACTTTTTGCAAAAAGTTCGATGGACGGAAAGCTTGTCACGAAGATCAACCGGATCGACTTCGGCAAGGTGATCAACCACCTGGATCTGGACACGATCATCTACCCGAAGAATATCACAGCAGATACGATCATCCGTTATGTCCGCGCGATGGGCAACACCATCGGCAGTAACGTCGAAACATTGTATAACATCATCAAGGGAAAGGTGGAGGCGGCTGAATTTATCATCCGCGAGCGCTCACCTGTGGTCGGTGTTCCGCTGCATCAGTTACGGTTCCGTTCCGGTGTTCTGATTGCTGCGATTCTGCGGGATCGTAAGGTCATTATTCCGCGCGGTAACGATATGATTCAGCTGGGTGACGCCGTTGTCATCGTTTCTAACCATCTCGCATTGCACGACATCATGGATATTCTGGAGTAGAGGAACTGTTATGAATTACAGAATGATTTTCTATGTCCTCGGTTGGATCCTGTTTTTTGTTGCATTATTTCTCTTTGTTCCGGACATAACCGCGCTCATATACAGCGAGTCAGTATTCTGGATTTATTGCTGTGTGTCGCTGATCTGTCTGCTTGCCGGTTTTATCATTACACGAAAACGGCCTGAAAATAAGACTTTGTATGCGCGCGAGGGGCATGTGATCGCTGCACTCAGCTGGATCACGCTCAGTATTTCAGGTGCCTTGCCGCTGTTTCTGACTGGCGAGATTCCGAGTTTCATTGACGCGCTGTTTGAGTCTGTGTCGGGCTTTACCACCACAGGCGCCAGCGTGGTTGCAGATGTAGAAGCGCTTTCGCATGCCACCTTGATCTGGAGAAGCTTTACGCACTGGATCGGCGGTATGGGCGTTTTGGTTTTTATCATGGTCTTTCTGCCGCTTTCCGGTGCAACTAACATGCACATCATGAAGGCGGAAAGCCCGGGTCCTTCGGTGAGTAAGCTGGTTCCGCGCGTGAAAAAGACTGCGTCTTTGCTCTATTCGATCTACTTTGTGCTGACGCTGGTTGAATTCGTACTCCTGCTCTGCGGCGGTATGTCTGTATTCCAGGCATTAAATACTGCCTTTGCAACAGCAGGTACCGGCGGATTCGGAGTCCTGAACACGAGTATAGGAAGTTTCTCGCCCTATATCCAGATCATTGTAACGATCTTTATGCTTTTGTTCTCCATCAACTTTAACTCCTATTACTTTTTGATAAAGGGTAAGCTGAGAGAAGCGTTCACAACAGAAGTCCGCGTGTTTTTACTGATCGTCTTTCTGACGATTCTGCTGATCACAATCAATATTACCGGAATCTATACAACAGAAGATGCGCTTCGATATTCTGCGTTTTCTGTTGCCTCACTGATCTCCACAACAGGCTATTCCACAGTCGATTTCAACCAGTGGCCTGAGATTTCACGCGCGCTTTTGGTGCTTGTTATGTTTGTTGGTGCATGCGCTGGAAGCACGGGCGGAGGCATCAAGGTATCAAGAATCGTGATTCTCTTCAAGGGACTTGCAAAGGAGATCAAGGTGATGATTCATCCGCGGCAGGTGAGTAAGATTCAGATCGACTCTCACTCAATCGACCACGAAACGGTCCGCTCTGTGAATGTCTACATGGTCTGCTATGTCCTGATTTTCGTCCTGTCTTTGCTTGTCATCTCGTTTGATGATCACGACATGGTCACGAACTTCACCGCAGTCACTGCGACAATCAACAACATCGGTCCTGGTTTGGAGCTGGTCGGCCCGACTGCGAATTTTGCTTTCTTTTCTGATCCTGCAAAGCTGGTTCTGATTTTCGACATGCTTGCGGGACGTCTGGAATTATTCCCGATGCTGCTGTTATTCACACCTGCAACCTGGAAAAAATGAGCGTCAGCGGTGTCCGCTCCGGATACCGCTTTTGCTTTATCTGCAACGAAAGGAGTGTTTTCCGATGTATGCATCACCGCGCTATCGTCACGAGCTGAAATATGAGATCGGCACCGCGCAGTATCTGGCGCTTCGACACCGTCTGAAAGCGGTAATGCAGCCGGATGAAAATGTCCGTGCGGACGGAACCTATCTGATTCGTAGTATCTATTTTGACAATTTTCATGACAAAGCACTCTGGGAACGTATCAATGGCACAGCCAACCGTGAGAAATTCCGCATCCGTTACTATAACGATGATCTTTCCCACATCATGCTGGAAAAAAAGGCGAAGGAAAATACACTGACCTGCAAAACTTTTGCGCTTCTGACAGAAGAGGAATGCCGCAGTCTGCTCCGCGGTGACACTGCCTGGATGCTGTATCGCGCTGATCCGCTTATTTCAGAATTATATGTGAAGATGAAAACACAGCTTCTGCGCCCAAGAATTCTTGTGTCCTACATCCGCGAGCCGTATGTGTATGCGCCTGGGAATGTACGCATTACTTTTGATCGTGAAATCCGCACAGGGCTGTTTCACCGCACATTTTTAGAGCCGCAGGTACAGGATATTGAAACGGCAGACAGCCGCGGTATGCGGATCCTTGAGGTGAAGTATGATGCGTTTCTGCCGGAGGTGATTTCTCACCTGATCCAGCAGGAGGGGCTTCGTCAGCAATCCTTTTCAAAATACGGCATCTGCCGCAGATTCGGTTAGAAAATTCGGAGGAAGTGAACATGCATATGCTTACTATATTCTATAACACGGCAAATCAGTTTACGATGAATGATATTTTCAAATCCAGTTTTTTAGAGAGCGTGACGCAGTTTTCTGTGATTGATGTGCTGATCGGAATGCTCTTTTCCATGATCATCGGATTGTTTATTTTTCTGGTGTATAAAAAAAGCTTCAGTGGTGTGATGTATTCAAGCAGCTTTTCTCTCTCTCTGATCGGGCTTTCACTGGTGACAACTCTGGTGATTATGGCGGTCACTTCGAATGTTGTTCTGTCGCTCGGTATGGTTGGTGCGCTGTCGATCGTGCGTTTTCGTGCTGCAATCAAGGAGCCGATCGAGATCGTATTTCTCTTCTGGGCGATCGCGGCAGGCATTGTAGTCGGCGCAGGACTGATTCCGCTCGCCGTGATCGGTTCGCTTATCATCGGCGCTGTTCTGGTCATTACCGCAAACCGAAAAATACGCGAAAACCCATACATTCTTGTATGCAACTGTACCGATGAAACCGCGGAAGCCGCTGTGATGAAGCTGGTTGCCGATTCGGTGCAGCGATACAGCGTAAAAACCAAGATGATTCATGAGAATGGGATGGAGCTGACTGTGGAGATCCGAACAAAGGATGCGTCTACTGCTTTTGTGAACCGCATCAGTGAAATTGAGGGCGTATCCGCTACGACTCTGGTCAGCTACAACGGAGAGTATATGTCATGATCGAAAACAGGCATCTGCCGAAGGTGATTGCCGTTTTGATGGCGGCGGCTGTCCTGGTTTGTCTGCTGGCGGTTTCCTTTTCAGACCGATTTGCCGCACGCGTGGAGCATTCCGGTGTATCACTCGGCTATGTTGACGAGCTGTTCGGATCGGACGAGGTGATTCACATTGATATCCGGATCGCGGAAACAGACTGGTCGGATATGCTCGCGCAGGCAACGAATGAACAGTATTATCCGTGTGATGTATCTGTAAATGATACACTCTTTTACAGTGTAGGGATCCGCCCGAAGGGACACAGCAGTCTTTCTGTGGTTGCAAACGATCCTGCGAATGACCGTTACAGCTTCAAGCTGGAGTTTGATCATTATGTTGATCATCAGACTTGTTTTGGGCTGGATAAGCTGGTGCTGAACAATCACTACGCAGACGCAACGAATATGAAAGAAGCAGTCGTTTACGATATGTATGCACTTCTGGAGGCGGACGCACCGCTTTATAATTATGCGTCAGTGTCGGTCAATGGTTCTGTGTTCGGAACCTATCTCGCGCTGGAAGCAGTTGAAGACAGTTTTCTGCTCCGCAATTACGGTACTACTGCGGGAAAGCTGTATCGTCCCGAAGAACAGACCGGAGAGGATGCTGTGCTGGGTGCAGATCTCAATTATCAGGATGATCGTGCGGAAAGCTATACGGCAATCTGGGAGAGTGCCGTATCTTCTGTAAGCCGTTCCGATCAGCAGCGTGTGATCCGTGCGCTCCGTGCAATTCACAATCGTTCGGACGAGGAACAATATATGGATGTGGAAAATCTGCTGAAATATATGGCGGTGCATACGTTTGCAGTCAATTACGACAGCCTGAGTGCTGCAGCGGTACGCAATTATTATCTTTATGAGGAGCGCGGAAAACTGAATCTTGTGCCGTGGGATTATAACCTCGCATTCGGCGGAACGCAGAAACAGCAGTCTGCCGCACAGATTATCAATTTTCCGATCGACTCGCCGTTTCTTCTGACTTCATTTTTTGATGGATTGCTGGAGGATGCGGCATATCGCGCGCGCTATCACGCGTATCTCCGTCAGCTTTCCGAAGCGTATGGGAACGGAAACATCTGTGAAACAACACGGCAGATCCGTGAAAAGATTGATTTGCTTGTCAGTCAGGATCCGACTGCGTTCTATTCATACGCGCAGTATGATGCCGCGGTACAGACGTTGAATGAGGTCATCACGCTGCGTGCTGAAAGCGTCCGCGGCCAGTTGGATGGTTCTATTCCGGCAACGCACGCACTGCAGGATCAGAACCAGTCTGCACTGATTGAGGGGGCAAATATTGATATTGCACAGATGGGGACTGTATTTGATCTTCCTCCGGCTGATATGAGTGCTCCGGAAGCGCAGGAGCTGGATCTGCGATTTTCCGCAGAGGATGCGGTGCAAAGCAATGTGATCCTGTTCAGCGTAAGTCTGATCACACTGCTTGGTGCCATACTTTTTCTTGGCAGATTCCGCAGAAAACGATGAAAAAGAAAAGCAGGTAGATTTGTTCTACCTGCTTTTCTGTCAGATTTTGAAGGTGATGAATTCGTTTTCCTCATCCGCGCGGCTGAGCACTCTGCGGAATGCATTCGCATAGCTTCCGAGCGAAGCGGTAAGCGCGTCGAAGTCGGTCACGATGATCTCAGTCGGCTCGCAGATACCTGTGAGCATATCAAACAGCGCGTCCAGATTTCCGCCGTACCAGTCGGGAAAACGTAGCGCCTGTGCAAAAATCTGATGCAGCTGCGATTTTTCGCTGACTTCCTTACAGTTGATTCTGATCTGCATATATTAAGAATCCTCCTCGCCGTAGAGTAGTTCGAATGTTTCATAGTGATCTGCGGTGTAGTAGATCAGTCCGTCGTTGGAAAAGACGATCCGCTTTGCACCTCTGGACTTTGCACCCAGTGTGTCGATGTCACATTCCGTATAAGTTCGTCCGCTCTTTTCGGGAAGCAGACCTTCATAGTTGCCAAAGTAGTTGCCGCCGATACACTTGCCGGGCGCATAAGGCTCCAGGGAACCGCCCTCCCAGCCGAGTGCCTGTGCTTCCTTCTTTGTGATGAAATTGGAGGGCAGACAGCCGTAGGTGTGAATATACAGCGCGACGTCCTCCTTGGTGGTATATGAGCCGTTGCGGTCGATTGTCGGCTCTTTGAGCAGTGTTGTAGTCGCTGTGGTTGTTTTTGCATCGGTTAATTCTGTGCTTTCCTGACCTTCTGTTTTGGTGGCATGCGGATCAGCATCCTGCTCAGAAACTGTTGTTTGTGCAGCGGTTGTAGTCGCTGTGGTTGTCTTTGCATCGGTTAATTCTGTGCTTTCCTGACCTTCTGATTTGGTAGCGTCCGGATCAGCAT
>SVNN01000030.1 GCA_015066905.1 Ruminococcus sp. | reverse complement strand
TCATACATGAAGAAGTCCAGCTCGACGATATATCCGACCTTCTCCAGTACCTCGCTGACATCCACCGGCATACGATATGTGCCGTCGGCATTCCGCCAGCGCACCAGCGCCTCTGCGCCGATGACCTCGCGCGAATCCATGAGGAACTTCGGCTGCAAAAACAGCTCAATATTACGGTTGGCGATTGCACCGTGCAGCTCTGCCGCAATGATCTTTTCTCTGGTACGGGTGATGCGGAGATCGTCATAATAGACGCAGCAAGGTGTACCCTTGCTCTGCTTTGCCTTGCGGCGCGCAAGATTCGCGTTGTCGATCTCAACGGTGATGTCGCAGTCGAGCGCCTTGACAAAACAGATTCCCGTGCAGACCATCAGCTCGCTTGCGGGATATTTTTTGCGCTGACTCTCATAAAACTCGCTGTCACGCGCGTGGATCTCCTGCTCAATCTCTTCTCTGGAGCTGCCTTCCACCAGCGCGACAAAAAAGTCGGAATTGATACGACTGCAGCAGACCGTTGCAGGTCGTTTCTTGATGATGTCAGCCATCTCAAAGAGCATCGTGTTGCCCGAATCATAGCCGAAGTTATCGTTGACATAAGAAAAGTCGTTGATGTCAGAGTAGACGATCGCGAAAACCTTGTCCTCTGTTGCTTCGGCTAGATGTGCCTTTGCCTTATCCTTGAATGCGGCACGGTTCAGAAGTCCCGTTACAGAATCCGTCGTCGAAAGCCGTTCGATGATCTCGCGGTCTTCATGTACCGTTCGCTTAAGCTTCTTTTCCTTGTCAATATCCTGCACTCTGCCGAATACACGGCTGACCTTGCCCATTTCATCCTCTACGCTACAGCAAAGGATGCGGTGCCAGACAAAATCATCGCCGCTGAACAGGCGCATACGCAGATCCACCGATGTCTTCTTCGGTGTATTCATGCAGTTTTCCACCTCACGCAGCAGACGATCGTAGTCTTCCGGATGGGTTACATTCTGCAAGAAGTCCGACTTCAGCAGCTGCGACATTGCCTTTCGCTCATCCTCACTCAGCTCTGCGTCATACTTGCGCGGCAGTGCGAGCGTATCTGTCACAACGTTATAATCGAACAGCAGCTCGTTGGTGTAGTCGGTGATGATCTGGAACTGCTCCGTTTGCATTCTGAGCGCTTCATCACGGTGTTTGGACTCTGTCACATCGAAGATCGTAGTATAGATCAGCGGCACATTATCCTGCATCTGCAGCAGGCAGCCGCGGAATTCAAACCAGACGATCTCACCTGTTGTATTATATAGCCGTGTCTGCAGACAAAACGGCCGATTTTCCGTAGAAGCAAGCTTCATTGCTTCGTGCAGTGCGCGGAAATCCTCCTGCACCATCAGCGAACCGACGATATTGTTTGTCTGTGCAAAATAGGATTCACTTGTGTGTCCGAGCAGACGATAAAACTCATCCGTTGCACTGCGGAGTATAATCTGTTCACCACATTCCATAATGGCGACGCCGCCGGGAATGCTGTTGATGATCAGCTCAAGCTCATGCTCCGTTTCGTGGTAACGCTCCTGCATATGCTTGATCTCGGAAATATCCGTCATGACGATATCTGCAACCAGCTGGTTATCATCGTCATATGCCTGAAAGCCATAGCAGTAAACCGGCAGAACCCGCCCGTCCTTGCAGCGGATGCGATGCTCCAGATATGCGTCAGCCTTCTCACTGAAGATGATCCGCAGTGTGCGTACATAGGTAAGAAAATCCCCCTGCGGAAACAGCTGCGGAAAAGAAACCGTGCCGTTTGCAATGTCTTCCGGAGCATACCCGGTCAGCCGTTCAAAGCCTTCGTCCGACCAGATCAATTTCAGACTGTTATCCAGCAGCACCTTGCATTTTCCGTGTGCTACTTCTGAAACAATTCGCTTTTCGTTCACAACGTCACCCCCGTCCCTGGGTTTTGTCCCAATCAGTTTTTTGTTCTGTCTTCTTGATATGATGGATTGCACGGAAAACAGACGGCAGATGATGTTCCACCTGCCGTCCGCATCGCATTATCGCTTGTGCATTGCCTTTTCTGCCTCTACAAAAGAATCCCTCAGGCTCTGGAACATCGGAATCAGCTCTTCAATCTTTTCCTTGCGTTTGCCCGCGGTTGCCTGCACCATCGAACGGATGAAATAATCATACAACATATGCAGATTGCCCGCCATCTCAACATTGCGATCCAGCGATACATCTAAATAATGTACAATCCGCTGTGCTTTTTTGATGCGCGTTTCCGCCTCGTCAGGCTGTTTCTCGTCAAAGTAGTACAGGGCGGCATTCAGGCACTTCAGGCACTCGTCATACAACCGCACAACCAGCTCACCGGGTGTCATTGTCAGAATTGATTGCTGCTGATACTGTTTATAAGGATTTGCCTGTGCCATTTATGTGTTCCCCCAATCCGATTTCTATCAATCCGGCGATCAGCCTGAGATCATACCGGACAGATACATACTTGTAGAGTTGATATTGGCAAGCGCAGTTTCCATCGCGTTGAACTGGTTCCAGTAGCGTTCTTTTCTTGTTTCATAGAGCGCTTTCAGAACCTCAATCCGTTCTTCGATACTGTCAAGGCGCTTGGTCAGTGTATTATTCTTTTCAGTTGCCTTACCCTCAACACCTGCAAGCTGAACCAGAGAACCGGGCGAACCGGAAGAGGTGCTTGCGGTGTTGTTGCAGATTTCATTCAGGCGCGCGCCGAGTCCGTCCTCACCGACGAACAGCTTGCGGATCGATTCAGCGTCTGTTTCGATCGCACTCTTCAGCTTGGTAGAGTCGATCGAGAGTTTGCCGTAATCCTTATAATCGGTGCTGGTATCAATACCGAAATTTGCAAGCATATCTTCGCCGTAGACGCTGTACAGCGCACTTCTCATATCACGCAGGAAGCTGGAGATGTCTGCATCGTTGTGGAGCAAGCCTTCCTTGGACTTTTCATTCCACTTTTCGATTTCCTTCTCGGACATCTCGTCCTCCTGATCCTCGGTCAGCGGTGCATAGTCCTTATATGTCGCCTTCTCGTGGATCATATCGTTGAGTTCTTTGATCAGGTCATTATATCCGTTGACGAAGTCCACAACGGTGTTGTAGATCTTCTCGGTGTTGGATGTGGTAGAAATTGTTGCTGCATTCGTTGCGCCGTTGGCGGTCAGTGTCTGCTTGCCGGACGCATCGGTACCGACGGTATAATCGCCGGTTACATCGTGCAGCGTTACAGTCAGTCCGTCAAAGGTGAAGGAATTGTTGCTGCGCTCGGTTACAACGCCGTCCACAGCGACAATTGCGTTCTGACCTTCGGTCTTGACTGCACCGGAGTTGAATCCGAGCGCACTGAACAGACCGCTGTCGTCCTGAATGTCGATGTCATAGCCCGCGCCGGTGGTGTTGGAAACCATCGTGAACGTATTGCTCATCGAGTTGTAGGACATCGTTACGCCTGCTTCGCTGTCGTTGATCTTATTCATCAGATCGGAAACCGACTCGGTTCCGTCAAAGGTAAATTCGGTGCCGTTGATCGAGAACGCATAGCTCTCAGCATCCAGTGTAACGCCGCCTGCAAAGCTGAGAGAGTTGATGCTTGCAGTCGTATTTACGGTTGTGGATGTAGATTCTTCCAGTCCGACCATATTCAGCGCATCCTTGCTGCCGCCTACGCTCAGGCTGCGTCCTGCGCCTGTCGAAAGCGCATAGCCGTCTGCTGTCTGTGTAAATGTAACACCGCTGCCGAATGCTTTTTTCACGTCTGCGATAAACGCGTCATCAATTCCGCCGGTGGAAACTGTAAACTCCTTTTTTATACCGTCGAGGGTCAGGCTCAGTGTTGCGGTAGTTGCCGCAGCAGCCTCTGCGTTCAGCTTTCCGGTGGTGAGGCTATAATCTGTCTCGTCCTCTCCCTTGGTTGCTGTAACGGCCTTACTCAGACCAAGCTTTTTCAGTCCTGTTGCATTTCCGTCGATCTTCAGCTCATCAGCGCCTGTAAAGCTGAGCTTGCCGTCCTCAAGTGCAAAGCTGCCGCTCAGATCCTCTGCCGCGAGTGCGTCATTGAGGGCGTTGCAGATTGCTTCGTCATCTGTGCAGCCCGTCAGGTCTGCGTCGATGGATACATCACCGACAGAGAGGGTTACGGTTGCAGATGTGTCATAGGTGCTTGCACCGAGGGTAACCACGCCGCTGGTGACAGCCGCGCTTTCGATTCTGGTGGATGTTGCAAGCTGTGCAACATCAATCTTGCGTTCGCCGACAACCGCGCTGCTTGATGCAGATACGCTGACTGCGGACGAATTGCTCTCTGTGGATTTGGATCCGAACAAAGAGGAAGAACGGATACAGGTATCCGAGGTCAGGCTGAAGAACTTATTCTGGAACGAATTGATCTTGTCAATTACGTCACGATAAGCCTCCTGCTTCCATTCGATCTGCTGCTGTTCCTGTGTCTTGCGGTCAATTTTTGTCTGGATGCCCGAAAGCATACTTTTGACAAGACTTTCGGTATCAATGCCCGACATCATACCTGATACGCCTTTATTGCTATAGCTGGCGTTTGTATAGCTGCTATCAGTCGAATTTACATTCATAGCGGATTCCTCCTTCTATCATCATTCAAAAAACTAGCACTCCAAAATATATATCGTCCGTCCATTCTTAAATTCAAGCGCTTGTGTCAGATTTGTTTTGATTTTGCAGGAAAAAATACACGGTCGCCGTCGTTTTTGACCGCGCCGAGGAATCTGGACGCCTTGGCGCTTTGCCCCTCATTGTTTTCGCGGATCTGACGCAGGAGTTTTTCACGCTCCAGCTCGATGTGTCCGACCGCTTGTTTTTCGAGTGCCAGAATCCGGCAGATGATCGCATTCAGTGCCAGGCGCTGCTCAAACAGCGGCTGCACCTCCTCCGGAACGTCGTCAAAGTTCACGGCGGGATTCATCGCAAGCTTCAGTGCGCCGCTTTCGTCCTCCTCCGCGATCCTGTCTGCCTCCTCCATTGTTTCACGAAGGCGCTGATAGCACTCGCTCCTCTGGCGCAGACACGATGCAACACCGTCCGCGCGGACGACGGTCATCTCCTGCGTCGCAAGTTCCAAATCCAGCAGATCCAGCTCTGCTTCTTCCAGCAAAACTGAAAGCTGATCCAAAAGCTGTTGTTTCATGTTCCGTCCTCCTTGACATTATATTTGCAATCCTGTATAATAATAGTAACTATCAGGGATATACAGAGGGGGTTTCCGAATGTTTCCGACCAGCTGTGACGCTGTTCTCAAAAACCATAAAAACCAGACGCTTGAGGTCGGCACCGCAACCGTGTCAATCACCAACCGCAGCGCTGACTTTGTTGCTCCGTTCGTTCCGCTTGTAAAGCTTGGCGACGAAGCAAAGATCATCTGTACCCATCAGAATATCGCAACCCATGTGATTACGGGAAAAGTTTATCTTTCCTCAGATAAACTGCTGCGTCTGATCGAAATCAAGTGCACGCTTCTGCCGAATGCTGAAAATGTGCTTGCTACCAATGAAGAAATCCCGGCGGAGATCTATCTCCCCGTTTTCAACACAGATTTTCTCGGCAAGAAATTCATCTACACCTGGCAGTCCTGTACGATCCTCGGCGTTTCTGCTGACACCATCCAGCTTCGCTGCAAGCGTCTGCCTGACGAATATGTCGGACAGGTGCGCGTCCGCCTGACCCATCCGCTTTTTGATGAACTCACCGAGGTAACGCTCAACATCAACGGAAAGGGCATCCTGTTCGGAAAACAGGCGAAATATGAATGCCGCTACGGCGGTCTTTCAACCAGACAGACCGCACGGATCAGCGACTATATCCGCAGCTTTTCTATCCGCATCCTGCGGGATACGGTTTAATCCTTCTGCTCCGGCTCTTTGAGTGTGGAAAGCATCGACTTCAGCAGCGACGGTGACATGCCGGTCGCTGCTTCTTTATTGCTCTCGACCGTCTGGCACAGCTCTGCGCGGAGGATCGGCACATCCTTCGGCGCGCTGATTCCAAGCTTGATCTTGTCGCCGTTGACTTCGACAACCTTGATTTCAATATTCTCGTTCACAATCAGGGATTCCCCTGCTTTTCTCGTCAGAATCAGCATACCGCACCCTCCTTTTCAGCCTGAAACAGCGGATAACGGATGGGGAAGCTGTCCTCTAAAATTGTCTGCATCGCCTGGTTGGAGGTCAGATTGAACACAACCGGGCTTTTCAGGTTTACAGTGGAAGCTCTGAAATCCTCGGCAACGACCATCACATTCCACAGCTCATAGGTTCCCTCGCCGAGCGTCTGCACGACTTCATCCGGCAGCGTCGGTGCATAGCCGGGAATCAGTCTTGCGGGCGATGCCAGCACGAAGCACACATCGCTGTCCTCTGCCGACTGCAGCCAGACAAATTCACCGTCAAGCGTGTCATCCATCAGCACTGCGAATTTCGTCAGATGCTCAAAGCCGAAGATCGGCGCAGCAAAGGTGATCAGGTCCTGCTCTTCTACGGCGATCTCGCCGAAATCTCTTGTCATAATCTTCATAATCGTCTGTTCCTTTCAGATTTCTTAAAAAGGGGACCGCGCAGAGCGACAACCGATCTTGTCCTTTGCAGCAGTCCCCTTCCGGCTTCATTTATTCTTCTTCAGGCGGCTCGTAGTCCGGCGCGGAGCTTGGCGGAACATAGCGGGGAGATCCGAGGTATTCGATCTCCACTTCTGCCCTTGACTCCACCTCAATGCTTACCTTGCCGGGCGTATATTCCATCTGGCGCTTTGCATTCTCCAGTGCCTTGCCATCCTTTACGCCGTTTGCATTTTTCGGCTCCCACGAAGGATCGATCGCCTGTGGGATCTGTGCAAGCGCGGCGTCAAGATTCTGGCTGTATGCCGCCGATTCCGGCTGCTGTGCTACATATTCCGCGGTTGCCGCGGTGGATGCGTGCGTACCCATGCTTGCGTTATATGCCTGCAGATTGGCTGCAGTTTCAGGGGCTGTTGCCTGCACATGATGCACAAAGCCCGGATCCCGCCGCACCTGACGTGCAGTTTCCTGCGATGTCTGCGGCGCAACAGCCTTTACGGCATTCTGCGTCAGCACGTCGGCAGGTTTATTTTCTGCAACCTTCAGACTGGCATGTTCTACTTCGATTTTATATTCAATCGGTTTGGTTGTAATTTTCAAAAGCTGCATAAAAACACCCCTTTTCTATCACAAATTATATAATCAGCGGATATAATCCATCAGCGACTGCGGAACAACCTGACTTCCGAACTGAAGCGTCAGCGAATATGCATATACATAGGACTCGTAGTTGATAATCTCGTCCGTGTCGCTGATTCCCTCCAGATTGCCCTTCATCTCGGTCAGGGAAAGATGCTCGGTCTCCAGGCGGGCAATGTTGTTTTCCACAAACTGATAGCGTACACCGATGTCGGTGATGCTGGTAACCGTATTGTTCATCGCGGCATCCAGATGATCAGACAGTGCACCGAGCAGCTCCATATCGCCGTCCTCCAGCGCATCGCAGATCGAACCGATCAGCTCGTAAACGTTATTCGGTGCCTCAAAAGCAACCTCCTCGCCGTCCTGTTCATATACCAGCTCTGTTGTGCCGCAGCCCATCGAGCGCAGACCGGAAACGGAAGAATTCAGCACAGTACGCGTATCAATCTGTCCATTGGAAAAGCGCATGCCCAGTCCGCAGTCGAGGTAGATGTCCTCGCTGTACGGGACCACAGAACCGTCCGCCTGATAGAACACCCCACCTTCTTCGGTGATTTCACTCACAGGAACACCGTTGAAGAGCAGTGCGCCATCTTCTGCCAGTGTGTAGGGCTGTCCGGCATCGTTCGTGCCGCCGAAGATGTATTTGTCGTCGTAGGTGCAGTTGGAAAACTGCATGATGCCCTCGCGGAGCGTATCAAACTCATTCGCGTAGATGTCAAGCTCCTGCTGGGAGTTGGTGCCGTTGAGTGCCGCAATCACCTTGCCGTGTACGGTCTGAAGTACATCATTCACAGCAGTGAGGTTATCCTCCGCCACGGTGAACTGCTCTCTGACCGTCTTTGCGTTCGACTGGATCTGCTCGTTGCGGTAAAGCTGCGAGCGGATGCCCAGTGCGCGGGTGCCCTTGGTCACGTTCTCAGACATCTTGGTAAATGCTCGTCCGCTTGCGATCTTGTTGTTGGAAGATGCAACATCGGAGAGGTTTTTATTGACATTGGTCAGATAGCGTCTGTTCATCGAATTCATTGTAATTCTCATGCGCCATCATCCTCCTTTTCTATCACGTTCCTTATACTGCCATCTGGTTGATGATTACGTCCAGCATATCGTCCATGACGGTCATCATTCTTGCGGCTGCCTGGAACGCTTTGTTGAAGGTCATCATATTTACGGTTTCTTCCGTCTCGCTGACGCCGGAAACGGAATCCCGGTTATCCAGGATCTCACTCAGAGAGGTGTAGGATGCCTGATAACGGGTCTCTGCATATGCAACGTCGCTTCCCAGTGTACTGGTGTAGTCGGTTACATATTCCGCAAAGGTGCCGGTAAAGGTTTCGGTACCTGTGGAGAATGCAATCTTCTGATTGGTCAGCTTGTCAATCATTTCAAGGATGTAGGTGTTGTCGGTGCTTTCCTTGTCGTAGATGACGTAGCCGGGATTCTCCAGCACTGCGTCGGTCACAGAAATATGATCCGCCGTAACGAGCATATCCGGATATACCGTAAAGGTGCCGTCATCATTCGCCTGCAGTTCACCGACCAGCTTGCGGTAGGTAGCAGGTGTGCCGTCCTCGTTGAAGGTTGCGGGAATCGTATTGTTCAGCACGTTTGCCAGCTGCTCGGCAAATACGTCGAGCTTATCCTGGTAGTACAGGAAGCCCTCCTCCGTAGACTCTGTCGCGCTGTATGCATTCTTGCCGCGGCCGTTGAGGATATCGGTGACCGCCTTCAGCGTGCCGATTCCGAGCGTCGCGTCCTGGCCGTTTGTCTTCCAGTAGAGGCTGACTGTGCCGTTAGAGTTGTCCTGATAGTTAATGCGGTCGCAGACATCACCTTCAACACAGGTCTGTCCGTTCAGCGTTACGGTAACAGTACCGTCCGACTCTGCCTGCACCTTGAGTTCACCGAAGCCGGCAAGCTCATCCAGAAGCAGATTGCGCTTGTCCTGCAGCTCGTTCGGACCGTACTGCTCGGAGTAGCTGCCGCCGACGATGCAGTCACGGATGCTGTAATTATATTCCGCAATACCTGCGAGAATGGTGTTCACACGGCCGACATTGGTGTAAAGCTCTTCCTTGTACTGCTCAGCGCACTCAGTCAGATCCTCGGACATCTCATTCAGCGCTGTGGTTACGTTCATGATCGAGTTGGAGAAGATGCCTGCCTGTGCCGGGCTGCTCGCGTTGTGCGAGAATTCCTCCAGCGCGTTGTACATCTCCTTGATGTAGTGGCTGAGGTTATAGCCGTTTTCTGCGGTACCCTCATCCAGCTCCTGCAGGATGCTCTCAATATCGCCGAGCATCGTGGAGGTCTGGCTGTAATAGCCCGTGGTGGCATATTCCGTGCGGAACGCTGCATCCAGGCGCTCATCGCGGAGCTGGGATACACCATTGATCTTGGTGCCCATCGCACTTGCGTCCACCTGCGTGGGCATCAGTCGGGTCGGATTTCCTGCGATGGAGACCGAATCCTGATCGGCACGCTGACGGGTGTAACCCTCTGTTGTGATGTTGGACAGGTTGTGTCCTGTAATATCCAGCGACTTCTGGCTGGTAAATAACGCAGCCTTGGACGCTTCAAATCCTGCAAACGTTGATCTCATAATCTAACAACCCCTTATATGGTAATACGAAAAATCAGACCTGCTTGTGCAGCAGATTGACGCTTTTGCCCATTGTATCCGCCGAAACACCGTGCTGATCGTAAAGCTGCGGATCGGTAATACCCACAGGACTGATCTCGTCTAAAATCCGTAAATTCAGCCGTGCAATATCCAGAGAACGTGCGTTGGCATGCTTGATGCACTGAATCGCCGCCTCAAAGGCACTGAACAGGAATTTCAGATCCTGCCGCTCTGCACCGTCTGTAAGGTCGATGATCTCGCGGAAGGTCTTGCCGCCGATCCCCAGCCGTTCCTGCAGCTGTGCGCGGCGAAGCTCATATTGTTCGATCTGCTTGGTGACACGCTGATGTTCCATCAGAGCGCGCTCGATGCGGTGCAGATCATCCGACAGCAGTGCCGCCAGCTTTTCTTCCTCCAGATCTGCAGCGTCCTGAAAAAAGCAGGTGTATTCTTCCATGAAATCGTAGAATTCCTGATACCCGTTCAAGTGAATGCCTCATTTCCCAGCCGAAACTGTATCTGTCTGCAGCGGCTGATCTGCCGACAGGGATCCTGAAAAAAGAATCAGATCATGCGGTTGAGGATCGCACCAGCGACATCCTCAGCAGGAACGGAATAGGTGCCGTTCCTGACAGCCTCGCGGAGTGCTTCGATCTTTGCACTGCTTGCGCGGTCGATCTCAGCAGCAGCAGTCTTTGCAGCGGCCCCTGCGTGGCAATATGCTGCAGCGTCAGCACTGATGCGAACGTGATCCTGCTTCTTGTCAGCCGGACGTTCTGCAGCAGTATCGGTACTTTTTGCAAAGCTGCCGTATTCCTGCGCCTTGATGTAGTTGTTGAAAATTCCGAAGTTAATATTCATAGCATTCGCTCCTTCCTCAAAAGAAGTTTCACGTGGGCAATTGATGACAAAATTTTGTATTTGTCTGATGTTTTACCACAAACACCGGACTCTATGCCCTTCAAGTAACATATCGGCACTTATCAAGCAGATTCAAGAGCACGGCGCGCAATTTTTTCTGAAATCTGTGTGCGGAAAACTTGAAATCTGTCGGAAAATCTGCTATACTACTATATAGCTGTTTTTATATAGGCAATTTCCGGCGGACAAGCCGGCTCAACTTTGTACAGAGGTGTTATATGAACAACATCATTTGCGTTATCACGCAGAAAGGCGGCGTGGGAAAAACCACGACGATCAACTCTATCGCCTGCGTCCTCAACAAGCAGCACAAGCGCGTTCTGCTGATCGACATGGACCCGCAAGGCAACCTCTCGTTCAGCACAGGCTCTGAGTTTGAAAGCGGCCCGACCATCTACAACGTGCTGCGCGGCGACCTCAAGGCGCGCGACGCGATCCAGCGCTGCTCGATGGCGGACATCATTCCCTCCAACATTCTCCTCAGCGGAATCGACCTTGAATTTCCGGGAAAGAACCGTGAGTTTCTGCTGAAAAATGCGCTCGCTCCGATCAAGGATCTCTACGACTACATCCTGATCGACTCTCCGCCGAGTCTGAACCTGCTCACAGTCAATGCCCTCTCCGCAAGCAACCGCGTCATTCTCCCGATGCTCCCCGACATCTTCAGCCTGCAGGGTATCGCCCTCATCTACGAAACGATCGAACACGTCCGCAAATCCTGTAATCCTGATCTGGAAATCGCGGGAATTCTGATCAACAAATACAGCCGCCGCTCCCACCTTCACAAGGAGGTCTACGGCACCGCAGAAATGATCTCCGAAAAGCTGGAGATCCCGCTGTTCAAGACCGTGATCCGCAGCTGCGTTTCCCTCTCCGAGGCACAGTCGCTGCAGGCAGATCTGATGGAATATGCGCCGCGCTGCTCGGGTGCCAAGGACTACCGCGACCTTGTCGCAGAAATCGAAGAAAACGCCGCAAAGCGTTAGGAGGATCAGAATGTTCGACCAGAAAAAACGCCGCGACATCGACAAGGAAACGATGTTCAACAAGATCATGCCGACCTATCTGCTGGATCCCGCCTCTGACGAGGAGGACATCCGCGCCGAAACCGTGCAGAAAGTGATCGTCAAGCCCGGCGAAGAACCCAAGGAACCGAAAAAGCCTGCTGCACCTGTATTTCCGCCGGAGGAAGAGATTCCCGGCCCGCCCCCTGCGCCTGAAAAGCCCGCTGTGGAGCCTGCACCGCCCAAAGCGGAATCCAAGCCCGCGGATATCGACGATCTGCTGCATGAACTGGAAGCACCCAAGGCAGCCCCCGTCCGCACTGCGGATCAGCCGCGCTATATCAACCTTACCGAGATGCTGGTGTTCGAAAAGCTCGACGGCATGATCGAAAAATTCAAATGCTGCAAGTGCGAGGCGTGCCGCCAGGCGATCGTCCTGCACGCCCTGAACACGCTTTCTCCCAACTATCTTTACGCCACAGAAGCCGCCGCAAAGGACGTGGTTTCGCGTCTCGACAGCTCCGCTGTGATCTCCTGCATCATCCAGGCAATCATGCAGACACGGACAAATCCGCCGCATCCTGTCATCCACACTTGAATTTCCCCGATCCGTGCCGATATATATAATATGATATTGGGGCTCATGCAAAAAACATGAAGAACGGAGGGATTATTTATGGATACCACTCAGATCAGCAGCATCTCTTCTGCAGGTACCATGCAGATCGGCACCGCAGCAAAAGCGGAATCCGCACAGCCCGCAGCAGCGGCAGCAGCACAATCTGAATCCGGCGCAGTGACACAGCCGCGTCAGGACGGGTATGTCAAATCAAACGAAACCAACGCTGAGGATACGGGAATCTACTCCAAGGAAACCATTTCTCAGGCAATCGAATCCGCTGAAGAGCGCAGAGCACAGACGTTTGTCAATATGCTCCAGAAAATGCTCGGCAGACAGGGTGAGAATGCCGTAATCTCCGAAATGGAGCTGAACGAGGCGATTCGTCAGAACTTCACACAGGAAGATCTTGACGCCGCAACCGCTTCGATCTCCGAGGGGGGCGAATATTCCGTTGACGCTGTTGCAACCAGAATCATGGACTTCGCAATGGCGCTTGCAGGCGGCGATCCCACAAAGATCGACCTGCTCCGTGAGTCTGTCCAGAAGGGGTTCGGACTGGCTGCGGAAACATTCGGCAGAGATCTGGAGGATATGCCTGAGATCACACATCAGACCTATGATGAGATCATGAAGCGGTTTGATGAGTGGGAGCAGTCCTATCAGACCGATTCCGCCGAGGAATAATACCGTACAGCACCAAAGAACGATCGGTAAAAACCGATCGTTCTTTTTTTCACAAAGGTCTTTCTTTTTTTGCAAAACTATGTTATACTGATAGGTGAACAATTACAGATTTGGAGGAGTTTTAATATGAGAGCAGTCATTACTGTAATCGGCAAGGATAACGTCGGCATTCTGCACCGCGTCAGCGGCATCTGTGCGGAATATCACGCAAACGTCACAGAGGTGACCCAGAACGTCCTGCAGGATATGTTCGCGATGATTATGATGGTCGATATCTCGACGCTGAATGTGGAGTTTTCCATCCTGTCCGAGCGTCTGACCGCACTGGGCGATGAGCTTTCCCTTTCCATCCACACGATGCACGAGGATATCTTCAACTCGATGCACAGAATCTGAGCGGAAAGGACGTTACGCTATGCTGAATACATCTGATATTCTTGAAACCATACGGATGATCCAGGACGAATGTCTGGACATCCGCACCATCACCATGGGCATTTCCCTGCTCGACTGCATTGATTCCGACATCGACCGCGCCTGCGAAAAGGTCTACGACAAGATTACCTTCTCTGCGCGCAATCTCGTCAAGGTCGGTGAGCAGATCGAAACCGAGTACGGCATCCCGATCATCAACAAGCGCATCTCCGTCACCCCGATCGCGATGCTCGCAAGTGCCTGCAAGGGCAGAAACCCCGTTAAATTCGCAAAGGCACTCCAACGCGCGGCGGATACCTGCGGCGTCAACTTCATCGGCGGCTACTCCGCACTCGTCCAGAAGGGCTTCAGCGGCGGCGATCTGGAGCTGATCCGCTCGATTCCCGAGGCACTGGATGTCACCACGAACATCTGTTCGTCTGTCAACATCGGCTCGACCCGCGCCGGCATCAACATGGACGCAGTCAAGGAACTGGGCGGCATCATCATCGAATCCGCAAAGCTTACTGTTGACCGCCAGTGCAACGGCCCGTCCAAGCTGGTCGTATTTTGCAACGCGCCTGAGGATAATCCCTTTATGGCGGGTGCATTCCACGGCGTCGGCGAGGCAGACTGCGTGCTCAACGTCGGTGTATCCGGCCCCGGTGTTGTCCGTTCGGTCATCACAAGATACCCCGACGCAACGCTGAACGAAATCGCGGACGTCATCAAAAAGACCGCGTTCAAAATCACCCGTATGGGTCAGCTGGTCGGCTCACGCGCGTCCAAGATGCTGGATATTCCGTTCGGTATCGTCGATCTCTCCCTCGCACCCACGCCTGCTGTCGGTGACTCCGTCGCCCACATCCTTGAGGGGATGGGACTTGAATGCTGCGGCACCCACGGCACCACTGCTGCGCTTGCCCTGCTCAACGACGCAGTCAAGAAGGGCGGCGTAATGGCATCCTCCAACGTCGGCGGTCTGTCCGGTGCATTCATCCCCGTTTCTGAGGATGCAGGCATGATCGCGGCTGCGGAACAGGGCGTTCTGACGCTCGAAAAGCTGGAAGCGATGACCGCGGTATGCTCCGTCGGTCTGGATATGATCGTCATCCCCGGCGACACGCCTGCTGAGACCATCTCTGCAATCATCGCGGACGAGGCGGCAATCGGTATGGTCAACAACAAGACCACCGCGGTTCGTGTCATCCCTGCAATCGGAAAATCCGAGGGCGAGGAGCTGGATTTCGGCGGACTGTTCGGTCGCGCACCCGTTATGCCGATCAATCGCAAGTCCTCTGCGAAGTTTATCAACCGCGGCGGACGCATCCCCGCACCGATGCATAGTCTGAAGAACTGACAGCATAACAAATAGCCTGAGAAGTTTGAGTCTTCTCAGGCTTTTTCATATCCCGAAATGGATGATGTAACATTCCTTCCGCGCCGCTTCTGCAAACAATGCACAAAGTTTTTCCATCCGCGGCAGACCGTCAAGTGCGGTGCAGAATAATTCCGCCGACTGCGGGGGAATCAATGTGACGCCATAATATGCCAGACCATGCTCCAAATGATCTGTCGTATGCCAATAGCACGGAATCCTGCACAAGCATTCCTGCTGTGCGATCGCCTCGTTCAGATCATCGTCCTCGACCGCAATCAGCACATACTTCTCCGGCGTATACGCATCATACCGCTTTCCTTTTTCCGGCAGACACGGCATCAGTCCGAATTCATGCTTCGACATAATCCGACCTCCAACAAACAAGCCGTCCTCACAAGAACGAAGACGGCTTTCTGATCATTTACTTATTGAGCGAGCTCAGCTGCTGCTTGGTTTGCTTGACATCCTGCAGGCTGTTGGAGAAATAGGTCTCCGCATCATTCAGACGGGTTTCAACATAGCCGTTGACTGCCTTCTTGATCTCGTTCGACTTCTGCTTTGCCTTCAGAACGATCTCAGAAGCCTGCTTCTTTGCTTCCTTGACAATCTCCTCTTCGGATACGATCGCCTTTGCACGCTCCTCTGCGCGGCGGACAATCGACTCAGCCTTTGCCTCTGCGTCCTTCATGATGCGGTCGCAGTCAAAGTCGATCAGCTTTGCACGCTTGATCTCCTGCGGAATGTTCAGGCGGATATCATTAATCAGCTCACGCATACGCTCGCCGTCAATGATGCTCTTGTGCGACGCCAGCGGAACAGAATGTGCGCTGTCCAGCAGGTCGTCCATCTCTTCTAAAATTTCATCAATATTCATAATGGCTTACTCCTTTACCAAACGATCCTGAATGTCTGTAAGAATCTCTGCCGGAACAAAATGACTAATGTCACCGCCGAAGCTTGCGATCTGCTTGACCACGCTCGAGCTGAGGTACATATTCTCCGCACTCGTGGTTAAAAAAACGGTTTCGGCACCGGCATACAGCTTCTTGTTTGCGAGCGCCATCTGAAATTCATATTCAAAGTCGCTCACCGCACGGAGTCCCTTGACGATTGCGATTGCGCCGACATCGCGGACGTAATCCGCAAGCAGTCCGTCCAGAATGTCAATCACGACATTGTCGAGATTTTCTGTCACAGACTGGATCATCAGCATACGCTCTGTCGCCGAAAAACTGGGGGTTTTCGCCGCATTGACAGAAATCAGGACGATTACTTTGTCAAACAGCTTGGACGCACGCTGGATGATATCCAGATGACCGAGCGTGACCGGATCAAAACTACCCGGACAAACTGCAATCCGACGCATAAATTCCCCTTTCTGCCGCCAAGCGTTACTGCTCGTCCGACTCCTCCGTTTTGCAATACAATGCTAATTTTATCTTACCATATTTATAGACTTTTTTCAAGACCAAACCACAAATTTTCTCCGGAAGTACCAAATCAGACTCATGTTCACAGAAGATTTTTCCGCCATTTGACAGCTTTTTCGCCAGAATCGGCAGAAGTTCCTCTAAAATCCCGTTGCGGTAGGGCGGATCGAGAAACGCAAAATCGAACTCTGCGGTGCAGGTGCGGAGATAATCCTCCGCGCGGCGGTTCACGACCAGCGCACGATCGCTCAGCTGTGTATTCTCCAGATTTTCGCGGACAATTGCCGCCGCCTGGGTCGATGCGTCCACAAAAACAGCGTGCTCTGCGCCGCGGCTGAGCGCCTCGATGCCAAGCTGTCCGCTGCCTGCAAACAGATCCAGCACACGCGCCCCATCCAGATCAAACTGAATCGCAGAGAACATTGCCTCCTTGACCTTTTCTGTCGTCGGACGGACATCGTTTCCCTCCAGCGTTCTGAGGCGTCTGCCTCTTGCAGTTCCCGTAATGACTCGCATATCATCAGTTCCTTTCTAAAGCTCCTGAATTTTCTGATACAGCGCCGCGGCGATCTCCTGCGATACACCTGCGGCTGCGGCAAGCTCTTCCACCGATGCCGCCTGCAGATCGACCTTTGTTTTATAGCGCAGCAGCAGCTTCTGCGCCTTTTTCTCCCCGATGCCCCGCACCTCAGTCAGCGCCATCGTATAACTGCTCTTTTTGTGCTTGCTGTGCATATATGCCACGGAAAAACGATGCACCTCGTCCTGGATCCGTGTAACAAGGCGGAACGCCTCCTGTCGGCTGCTGAGTGAGATCTCTCCGCCGCCTGTTGCGATCGCCCGTGTGCGGTGACGGTTATCCTTGACCATACCGAACACAGGCACGGTGATGCCAAGTTTATTCAGCTCAGGCAATACAGCACCGACCTGTCCTTTTCCGCCGTCGAGCAGGATCAGATCAGGCAAACGGGCAAATCCCTCGTCTTTTGCAGCGTGATATTCTTCAAACCTGCGCCGCAGCACCTCAGCCATACAGGCGTAATCGTTCTGGATCGCAGTATCACGGATCGAGAATCGCTTATATGCCTTTTTGAGCGGCCTGCCGTTTTCAAACACCACCATCCCTGCCACCATCGCAGTAGAGGAAAGGTTGGATATATCATACGCTTCAATATAGACGGGCGGTTTCTCCATTCCCAGCGCTTTGCCGAATTCCTCCAGCGCGATGACATCCTTTGCCGTCCCCGAGGTGCGCAGACAGATCGTTTCTGCTGCATTGCTCTTCGCCATCTGCAGCCGCTGATATCCCTCGCCGCGCTGTCTGGTTTCAATCTTCACCGCGTGCCCTGCCAGCTTGGTCAGCCATTCCCGCAGAAGCTGTACATCCGCGGGGAGCTGTTCGACCAGAATCAGCTTCGGAATGTCCGTAACGCCACGGTAATACTGTCCGAAGAAATCGCCGATGAGATCCTCATCACACGACTGCACACCGAACAGTATTACCGTGGCGTTACGG
>SVNN01000029.1 GCA_015066905.1 Ruminococcus sp. | reverse complement strand
AGATCAGGAACAGGGAGGCGTTCAGCGAGGCATATGCCTGCATGACGAGGTATGCCAGCGCAATTAGTATACCGAGGACGCACGCAGCGGTCTGAAGGATGACGCCGAGGGTGGCGGATGCACGGATGGACTTTGCACCGAGCAGCAGCTGTGCCATACCGGAAAAACGTCCGGAGCAGGCGAGCGCGGCGCTGGCGCGTTTTAAGGGCGCGGTTTCCGCGTCGAAGTCATTGTGCAGGCGCAGAGGCAGCAGCTTGATGCCGTCTGCGGTAACGCCGAACAGTTCGGCAATGCGGCTGAGGGACAGCAGAGCGTCGTTGCTCTTGAGAATCAGGCAGATGCCTTTATGCTCCAGCTCCTCCAGCCAGTAGCGGACAGCGGGACTTGCTTGCATATCTACCACAAACATCGCAGCAAGATTGCCCGAAACAGAGAGATATACCGCGTCCTTTCCGCCTGTTGTCAGTTCCTTTTCCTTGGAGCGGGTGGGGATGCCTTCGATGTTGTGGCTGGTCATCATCTCGCGGCTGCCGAACAGCACGCGCTTGTTGTTGATCCAGCCGCAGAGTCCCATAGATTCTTCATATGCAAAATTCTCGACCGTGCGGAGCATGGATTCTTTTCCGACGATGGTGTCGCGGAAGAGACCCTGCAGAATGCTGTTTGCGTGCTGACAGAGGCTTGCAGCATCGAGAATCGCGTCGTCGATCTTGGTGTCGGAGAAGATCTTGATCGCTGAAAGATTGATGGTTCCGTCGGGGAACAGCTTCTTCGCGTCTACCATCATCGAGTTGACGTCGTAGCAGTCATCCACGCTCTGATAGCCGAGCATGACAGCCTTGTTCTTGACGAATTTCTTGCTGCCGGCAGCGAGCGGCAGATTGGTGATCAGATTGACAGGGATGCATGCGCAGGCCGCAAAGCAGATTGCAAAGACGGACGCGCCGAACGCAAGCTGATTTTCCAGCGATGCGGCACGGAGCAGCGTCAGTGAGATCGAAACGATCAGTCCGAGCACAACGGTCGCAGGTGCGGCAATGCGGCAGAATTTGTCCGCAATATCAGACGAAAATGTATAGCGCAGGAAGTCGCTGAGGGTGTTTGCCTTGCGCATGGTTGCGAGGATCGGAAAGTCACCCAGAACACCTCTGGTAAGATCCTCCGCACGTTTTTCATTCTCCACGCAGACGATTGCGTGACGGTCAAAACTGCCGGAAAGCAGGCGGAAATTACGGCTGGCACGTGTGACGATCAGCAGTTTGCCGATTGCATTTCCCAGCAGAGAAAGCAGCGCAACGGGGACATAGGTGTGCAGGATGCCGTCAGCCGCCATATTTGGTGCAAAGACGGCAAGAAATGTCGCGAAAATCGCCGAGCAGGCGGAAATGGAAGCCATAGAATCGCAGTCAGCACGAAGCTGGAAAAACTGGCGGATTCCGTTGAGGATCACACTGAACGAGCTGGCTGCACCAATCAGTCCGAGAATCAGCTGGACAATCATATGTGCCTTGGGATATTCCGTGACAGAAAGAAATTCGGGGTAGGGGAGTCCGTAGGTTTCGCCGATTGCGAGGTAGCAGCTCAGAAGCGTAACAATTGCCACGATCAGGATGCGGATTGTGATGGTGCCATGCAGCTCCTGCATCTCACGGCGGATCGTCTGGATGTCTTCGGGCTTGTCCAGGTCGCGCACGCGTTTCGGATTGCCGGGAAGCGGCTTGCGCTCGGTCTGTACCTTGATGTCGATATCCTCCGGAGTTTCCATCGAGGGTGTGGACAGGTCGATGCTTGTCTGCTTGGCAACACGGACATATTCGATCGGTTCTTCGGGTTCATATTCGGTTTCGAGGAAGGTTTTCGGGATCGCCGCCTTGCCGTTGTCGGTCAGATCCTCGATGATGAAACGGGTTTTGGGCTTTTGTGTTCCGTCCTCTTCGATGCCTCTGGATCGGCGGGGCGCAGCAACTGCGGGCGTTTCTCGTTCATAGGTAAATTCGGGCTGATTCCGTCTGCCGCGGCGTTTTGCACGCAGCTCCTTGGCGCGGGTGGAATCACTCATTCTGCGGATGTTCGGCTGATATTCCTCCGCTCTGCCGTCGGTTTCGGGTTCATATTGCTTTTCATGGCTCGGCGCAGCATTTTTTGCGTGTTCCACAGCTTCGATCGCCGCCACGGAATTCATAAAGGAGACCTCGGGACGCTTGATGTCCGCGGGTTTTACGGCATCTGCCGCCTTTTTCCTGCGGAGATTGCTGCTTTTGGAGCGTTTGCGGATGGGATTGCCGTATTGATCGGTTTTATATGGCTTTTCAGGAGCGGGATTCTTTTTCGGTACGGTCGGCACTGCGGCAGTCTGCGCCTGTGTGGGTGCCTCTGCGGGGCGTACCGGTTCGCTCAGAATTTCATCCAGCTTTGCGTCGGATGCTTTGCTGTGGGTTTCTGATTTTTCATATTTATCTAAAATCTCATCAAGTGAGAGGTCTTGCTTTGCCATATCGTTCCTCCTTCGGATTTCTTCTGCGTTTATTTCTGTCTCTGACGCACGGTTTCGTACATGAAGATGCCTGCCGCAACGGATGCATTCAGCGAGGTAATCTTGCCGAGCATCGGCAGGCGGAGGAGAAAGTCACATTTTTTACGGATCAGACGACCCATTCCGAAGCCCTCAGAACCGATGACCAGTCCGACGGGACCGGTAAAATCCACACCGTCATAAGGCTGTCCGGAAGCGTCGGTGCCGTAGATCCAGATGCCGTTTTCTTTCAGCGTATCAATTGCAGCAGCGAGGTTGGATACGCGTGCCACAGGCAGCCAGCTTGCTGCACCGGCAGAGGTTTTGTGTACTGTCTGGCTCAGCGAGGCACTTCTGCGCTTGGGGATGATGATGCCATCAGCGCCTGCCGCTTCGGCGGTACGGATGATCGCGCCGAGGTTGTGGGGGTCTTCGATCTCGTCACAGATAATGAGAAACGGTGCGGTGCCCTTTTCTCTGGAGCGTTCGAGCAGCTCCTCCAGCGATACATAGGACGCACAGGCGCCTGTGGCGACAACACCCTGATGGGACGCGCCCTGCGCCATCTGCGAGAGCTTCTGGTCGGAAACCTCCTTCACGACGATGCCGCGCTGACGCGCGATTGCGGCGATTTTTCCGAGACTGCCGCCCTTGGAGGCGAGATATATCGTATCGATCGGACGCTCTGCCTTCAGTGCTTCCAGCACGGGGTTGCGTCCAATCAGCAGATCGTTTTCAGAGTTTGTATGATTCATAGGTCAAAGCCCTTTCCTGCATTCAGATTTGCGTTTTTTGTGCAACAGCGCACAAACAGCCATATTATCAGTATAACATGATAAACACAGAAATACAAGAGATTTTGACGGATTTTTTGGCTTTTGGCAAAAATTAAAGCCTGAGAAGATACGATTCCTTCTCAGGCTTTTATTCATGTAAGGACAGCAAACAATCCACTGTCATAGTCGAGCAGTATGGCTTTGGGATAAGAGTCATCAAACCAGTACAGCACAGCGTTTATATTTCCATCAAAAACTGTATCCTCCAGCCGCATCTGGCCGCAGAACCAGAGGAAATTCCGTTGTATGTCCGCGTCATCTGCGTCGCTCCGAAATCGCTCGCAGTCAAGCGTATCGTAATATGCGGCAAAGGAATCCAGCGTTTCGGTATCGGTATACAGAGTCAGATAAGATGACGCGTGATAGTCCTGTGCGACCATACTCCCTTGCGTGCGGAAGGAATAGTCCTCACAGCGGTCGGGCAGTGAGGCGGGGAGCAGGGATTCATAATATGCGCCATTCGAGCCGCAGACACCGCGTGTATAGCAGATTCGTTTCATCGGATACATCAGCTCTGTCTGTTCAAAATTCAGCAGTACCGCTGTCGGCAGATAGGACAGGATGCACGCGGAGACAGCAAATATTCTTGCTGCATACAGGATTCTCCTGTCTTTGTTTCCGAACTTCACTTCGTTATAGACCGCACCGAGTGTGAGAGACGAAAAAAACGCAACAGCGAACAGAATCGGGGTAATCGCAAATGTGTACATGAGCGCCGCGGCCCAGACAGGAAACACGATGTGCGCAAGCAGGATGAGCGCATTGACGATTCTCCACCCGGTTGTTGTTTTTATCGGTGTCTGCGCTTCGGTTTCCGATGTTCGGATTATCAATCCTCAAACCTCCGCTTCAGCGCATGTTCCGTCATCGGAATTACGATCAACAGGGGGATAAGCTGCGCATAGGTGAGGACCAGTCCGACGATGGTTTCTTTTTCTTCGGGCAGATCACCCAGCAGATGACAAAGAATCGTCAGTGTCAGAAAGACCACCGCATTTGCAATTCCGCTGCGGACCCAGACGCGGCCTGCATACTGTTGTGCAAAATCCCAGTGTTTCTGGTCAGCCATAGAGCGTTTGGTTCGGTATCCGAATACAGAGTTGATGTCTGTTGGCGGCGATTTGATGAGCATGACACCGCATCCGAGTATCGTGGCACTCATCAGGACGGTGAAAATCAGAACCCAGATCAACCATGCCATATAAAATCAGCCTCCGATCAGCGTACTGCGTTCGGCGCCCGAAAGCAGCATGCCTGCGTTGTTTTTGATACGCTTGTATTTTTCCAGCGGCAAAGAACGCTTGAGCACGCGGATTGCTTCGATCAGCTGGGGGCTTTCGGCGGTTTCGCGGAATCCTGAGCTGACAAACTGCGCGATGTGGTTGCCGAGGAGATACAGACACAATTTACGGGTTTCCTGCGAGAGGATGCCGCCGCAGGAAATCTGCAGCAGTGCGCCGTTTTCCTGCAGTGCGAGCAGATCTTCGATATTTGTGTGTGCAAACAGGGTGTCCGCTTCGCAGATGATGGGCGTGAGCTGACTTGCGGTGCGGAAATGTTCCAGCAAAGAGAGCAGTTCCTCAGAGATCTCTGCGTTGTCGGGAATCTTGACCAGCGCAAAATCCGTTTCGGAGATGCGCAGGCGATCCAGTTGGCGGCATTTCAGCACCTCAGGGCAGAGCAGCACACAGGCGCCGCAGACAACATTGGGTGCGGTCGGCGGAATCAACGGAAGGAGCGCGCGGAACGCGTCGTCGCGCGATTGCAGAAAGTCATCCAGCGATTTACAGGCTGCATCAAACAACGGGGTTGCAACAGCGGTTTTGATCCCGTGTGTGCCGAGTGCCTGAAGCATTTCCAGCGCGGTTTCTACGTCCGACGGGCCGAGCGGGGTACGCGGAAGAATGTGTGTATGTATGTCAACATATTTATTCATCTTTCTGCCTCCTTTCCTGGAAAATGTTTTACAGCTAACTTATTATATCGTATTTTATGCAGCAATGTCAAGTAAAACCGCTTATTTTTTCATATTTCGCCGTCTTCGGGATCCTCTGTGGACTGCTGTATACATTTTAAATAGTATATAGACAGTGACGAACAGGAACGGTGATGCATATTCTAAAGCAGCGGAACAGACGGCGGATTCTTCCTGGGGTGGCGGCGCGAACGCTCTTGAAATGCCCCGGAATCATGGAAAACCGCCTGCTTTTCCGCTTTTGGATATACAGCGCGCATCGGCAGCGGTCGGTGCGCGCGTTTTTTTGAATATAATCTTGTATGAAAAGCACAAATTTCTAAAACAAAAGCAAGGAAATGTGTTGACTTTTCTCTCTGGATATGGTACAATGTACACGGCAAAAGATGACAGGGCGAAGTGTCGGCTGATGAGCTTCGTGTGTGCGGCGGATCGGTGCATATACGCACATCCGTGACTGTCTGGATAAAGGAGGTTCTATTAAACTTTCAACAAAAATCAGCAACTCTGTCCGCCGTGGTACAGAGTTTTAACTGAATCCGTTGGATCCGTATGCGTTCGCGCATTGTTTTTTTCAGCATTTTTCACACAAATGGGTTTCTGTCGCTGAAACAATTATACTCAGAGGATAAAATGAGCGAATTTTTGAAAAACTTGGTGAAATTCAATAAAAAGCAGAAACGGATTTATGTAAAAAAACGATTGCAAAACGACGGCGAAAATGATATAATGTTTTATATTAGGGTATTGTGGCTTAATGTCATTTTAAAGCGAGTACATAAATGCAAAAAATCGCGCGACAGAAGCTGCATAAAAATTTGGAGGTGGTTATATGCCGAGTTATTCCTACACAGCGAAGGATGTGGCAGGAAATATCCGAAAAGGCACAATGTTTGCGGAGGATGAGCAGGATTTTCTCGTGAAGATTCACGAAAAGGGCTTGTTCGTTAGCGAGCACAAAGAAGTTCAGGCTGCGGGGTCCAAAACACTGAAAAAGTTCAAGACGAAAGATCTTGCTTATAATACCCGTCAGCTTGCGGCAATGCTTACTTCGGGACTGACGCTTGTAAAGGCTCTCGACATTCTTTGCCGTGAGCAGGAGACTGAGGCCGCAAAACAGATCTGGCGTGAGATCTATGAGAACGTGCAGAAGGGTGAAAGTTTTTCTGACTCGCTGCAGATGTTCGGCGGCGTTTTCCCGCAGTTCCTGATCTCGATGGTCGCTGCCGGCGAAACGAGTGGTTCACTTGATGTCATCATGCAGCGTATGTCTGATCACTACGCAAAAGAAAACAAAATGAACAACACCGTCAAGAGTGCGATGATGTACCCGATCATTCTTCTGATCCTCTGTATCGTCATCATCATCGGTATGTTCACCTTTATCATGCCGACGTTCGCGGGCATGTACGAGGATCCGTCTGCGATGCCGCCGCTCACCAAGGTTATGATGGGATTCAGTGACTTCCTGAGAAACCAGTGGTACATATGTGTCGGATTTGTTGTCATTGCAGTTCTGGCGTTCCGCTATGCGATGAAGATGCCCGGTACGCGTAAGAAATTCGACAAACTGATGATCAAGGGCCCGGCATTCGGTCCTCTGGTTGTCAAGGTTTATACAGCCCGTTTCGCAAGAACGCTTTCTTCGCTTTACTCCAGTGGTATTCCGCTTGTTGAGTGTATCCAGCGTTCTTCCGCGATCCTCGGCAACTCCTACATCGACGAGAAGTTTGTTACTGTCGTGGATGAAGTCAAGCAGGGCGAAACCCTTTCCGCTGCAATCCAGCGTACGGAGATCTTTGAATCCATGTTCTGCTCCATCATCTACGTCGGTGAAGAATCCGGCGCGCTGGATGACATTCTCGTAAAAACTTCGGACTACTACGACGAAGAAGCGGATTCCGCTATTCAGCGTCTGGTCGGCTTGCTCGAGCCTGTGATGATCATCATCCTGGGTGTCGGCGTAGCTCTGATCATTGCATCTGTACTCCCGGCACTGTACGGCGCCTTCGAAAACATCGAATAACAGAGAGGTGGAATAAGAATTATGCTTTCATTTGATATTACCGACAGAAACATAAGAATCATCAAGGGTGTTGAGAACAACGGTAAGATCCGTATTCATTCTGCTGCAACCCTGAACCTGGAGGAAGAGGTTATTGTAAACGGTCACGTCAGAGACGTACCGCGTCTGGCAACACTGATCAACCAGGTGCTCAAGACAAACAAGATGGCTGACAAGGAAGCGATCGTCAGCATCTCCTCCAACCTGACAATCTTCAAGGAGCTCCATGTTCCGAAAGCAAAGGAACAGGACTTCGTCAAGATGGTCCGCGCAGAGATGCAGTCTGCGCTCAACATCGACGACTCCTACTCCGTCTCCTACATCATCGTAGGAGATGTCGAGGGTGAGAATGGCGCAGACGCTGTCAAGGTGCTTGCAACTGCCTGCCCGTATGAGGTCGTTGACTGCTACAAGCGTGTGTTCTCGATGCTCACGATCAGCCTCCGTTCTGTTATGATCGGTTGTAACTGTATCACCAAGGTGCTGCTTTCTGATGCAAAGATCAAGGCAAAGATGCCGCTCCTCGCTGTACAGATCGACAACAACTTCATCAGCCTGAACCTCTACGAGAACAACCAGCTTGCATTCTCTCGTTTTGCAAGCATTTCCGCTGAGGACTACGGTAATTCCGCTGACTACGTATTTGAGGCAGTCAACGAGAATATCTTCCGTATGATGCAGTTCCAGAAGAGTAAGAACCCCAACGAGCCGATTGAAAACGTTGTATTCTACGGTGATACCCACGAGTTTGTCCGTCTGACCAACTCGCTGGAGCAGATGGGCGTCAGAACCAGCATCATCAACGTTCCGCCGCAGATCCATGGTTATGAAAACCTGGAGTTCTCTGTATATGCAAACGCGATCGGCGCGATGTTCAAGCGTAACCGCGAAACAGAGCGCATCAACCTTCTCCAGACTGATACTGTCAACAACAACAAGATCAAGTCGGATAAGTCTTATGTCGGCATGCTCGTCGGTGCGGTTGCGGTTTCTGCAGTGCTGGTACTCGGCACATGGGCAGGTCTGACCGCTTACAACGCATCAATCGAGAGCGACATTGCTGATGTCAACGCAAAGATCAACAGTGCTGAGACCAAGGCAAAGCGTGAGCAGAAGAAGATGCTCGACAATCTTCTGACACAGGTTACATCCTACCGCAGCTCGGTTATGGATGCATATGATGCATTCCAGACCCGTCCTTATCTGGTAGAAAAGACCTTCAAGACTGTGGATGATACCGTAAAGGCTGCATCCGATGAGCTTCGCCTTGAAACAGACATCCTGAACTGGGACTACGTTGCCGGTAAGGTAACCATCACGCTGAAGTGCCTGGCGGATGAAGATCCCGCACAGACGCTGCCTGCTCTCATCGCAGAAAAGCTTGCTGCACAGACCGACAGTTTCCACGAGGTTAAGTATATCGGATACACCATTTCCGAGGAAGAAGATCCTGATGATAAGAGTGAGGATCCGGAGCTGCTGGAATATGCAAACTATGCTCTTGAGATCACGATCAAGGGTGACTACGTTGTAGTGGATACTGAAGATGCTAACAAGACCGGAGAGGAGAGTGCAGCTGAATGAAACTGAACTACAGAGATCGTATTATTTTAATTGTCGCAGCCGTAATTGTAATTCTTGCAATCGGAATTTTTGTTCTGATCAAGCCGAGAATCAGCGATATTTCTACAAACAAGGCAGCACTGGCTAACGCTGAAAAAAGCTGGGCTGAAATTGAGAAGGAGATCGCTGAGATCCCCAAGCTCCAGGAAAAGATCAAGACTCTGCACGCAGAGGCAAAGGAAAAGACCATATATTTCACTGAGCCGCTTGAATCCTACAAGCTCGACCAGTTCCTGCAGCAGTATATCGACAAGCATGATCTGAAGCTTGTAAGCGGTATGACAATCAACGATCCGATGGTCGCTGAGCTGAGCTTCTACTACTACACCCCCAATGTCCTGACCTACTCTCTCTATGAGACTGCAGATCTGGACGGTTCCTTGAAGAAGGAACTGGAGGAGAAGATGAAGGACGCAACTGTTCTCTCCGCTCGTACCGCTCAGGAAGTTGAGACCCGCACCGTAAGCTTTACTGCAAGTGCAGAAAAGGCTGATCTGATGAACTTCCTCGCTGACATCAAGGCACTTGACACCACAATTCTTGCAACATCTGTTTCTGTGAGTGACTATACCTTCTGCCCGGAGGATTCCATTGACATGACTGAAATGGATCCTGCAGAGCGTGAAGAGGCGGAAGAGCAGATTGATCACTCTGATGTAACCATTACGATCGACTTCTACTCCATCCAGCAGCCTACCGAGCCGAAGCTCGAACAGTAATCCCTTCGTTGCAGACGCATGAAACAAAATTTATAGAAAGGTGGTTTTGCTTATGACGCTCGACAGTCTGAAAGAACATAAGACAAAACGCGTAAAGGGAAGCGTTTTGTTTACAGTTCTTGTTGTTCTGATGGTCCTGATCGTTTTCCTGGTCGGAACGCTCGGCATTGCAACTGCTGCAAACCGACGTGCTCAGAATGCATTCACGAGTTCACAGGCGCAGTATACCGCACGTTCCGTTGTTGATGGTGTGGTTGTTGCGATGCAGAACGTCGAAGACTTCAAGAAAGCAATCGACGCACTGCCGGACTACGATGCAGCTGATCCTGACAAGAGCAAAATGATCATGGATGGCAGCCAGGTCACACTTCCGACTGACCAGCACTATGGTACTGTTCAGGAAGTAGAAGTGGCGCGTCAGCCTTCGCAGTATAGTTTTGACGAGACAAAGCAGCTCTGGACAGAAGTTAATGTCCTGAAGGTTACTGCAACCGTTCGCTCCGGTAAGGAAGTAAGCAGCTACTCTACATACATCACTTCCGCACTCGAGGCGAAAGAAACAGTCATTCCTCCGAGCGGAGACCGCGTGCTTTCCGGCGGTACTGCTGCAATTTCGACTCCGTCCCTGTCGGTCGGCGCGAATGTCAGTATGTACGGCGGCGCCGCTGTCGGCTTTGATATCACCAAGCTGCTGAACACTGCTGTGGATCCTTACACCTATACCTTTGATCCCACACAGGTGAGCAGTGGTAACGCAAACGACAGTAACGTAATTGAAGCACCCTTCTCTGTATATGGCTCTTTTGAATTGAATGGTAGTGATACCACAAAAATCATTTTCCCGAGTGTGGGAACCGGCATGACAATCTGGGGCGATCTTGGCTTCCAGAACGGTTGTGTGTTCGGGAGCGGAAACAATTCGCTGAAAACTGCAACCGCAGTGAACTATTCTGAAATGCCTTTCGTTTATGTCGAGGGCAAGATGAAGTTCTACAACAACAATGCAAACACCTGCCAGATGACCGGCGGTGATTTCCCGCTGATGTTTGTCGTGGGCGGCATCGAGCAGTCCAGCAGTGCAAATTACAGAATCCCTGGTGATGTATATTGCATGGATACCGGTACGACTACGCTCCGCTTTAACGAGAGCAGCATCCTGAATGCATGGACCGGCAACCTGGTAAACGGCACCAACAATGATCTGGATTACCACTGCGGCGGTTACTATTCTCCCGGTTCTCTGTCGATGGAAGGAACAGGCACACTGACCTTCAACGGTGACGTTGTCATCGACGGCGATCTGACACTGAAGCAGAGCATTGTCTGCAACAGCGACCTGATCGTAATGGGCAACATCATCAAGGAAAACGACGCGCATACGCTGAAGGTAAATGGTACTCTGTACTACAACACAGCAGAAGGCGCGCTGACCGGTGTTGATCCGGATGACGTAGACATCAACGATTCTGCAGATTACACCACCTCTGCGTGCTATACATCCAACAAGGCAGTTTATGACAGCCTTGCTGCGAAGTACAGCGGTAATGCGGCTGTATGGAATGGTCTGCGTAAGAATATGACCAACAAGACCGCTACCTCCATTGCTTACAACGTTTATCCGTGGTATATGCAGAAAACCTGGATGCTCGGTCTGTACGATGATGCAACCGTAGACATCAAGGCATTTTCCGAGTATAATACCGTTCCTCGTCAGTTTGTAGACATTGCAACCGACGTTGCAAAGTCTCAGTATGATTCCATCAAGTCCGCTTGCATTACTTCGCTTCCGGACGCGTTCGCAAGTGTAGATCCGATCATTATTGATAAGCCCGGCACTTACGTTCCGACTGTGGAGCATCCGTATATGACAATTACCAAGGAAACCCTCCATCATGAAGATTGGGGCGACTGGACCTCTACGAACTGGACTGCAAACACTGAAGCTGATGCGACAACCGGTTATGAGATTGTAATTGATCTTGCGAACAGTGTACTGGACGAAGCCTGGATTGTAATCGAAGACGGTGTATACTTCCAGAACAAACCGTTCTGCATTGTGATGAACGATCTTGATGCAAGTGGTCAGTATATGGAAAATAAGGTGCTGAATATCCTCTTCACCGGCGATTCCGGTGCAGACAGCCAGTTCCAGGGATTCTTCACCAAGTATTATCAGCAGAACTTTATCAACAAGGGCGGCAACTTCTACATCCCGACCGGTGTAGCTTGTCCGGTTGCAGCAACCGAGCTGAAGAAGCCGAACATCTACATCTATTCTGATGTATTCCCGTATGTTGAAAATGCAGATGGTACCGTATCGATGAAGGCAGGCGTGGATTACGCAAGCTTCACGATGCAAACCAACGACACCTTCTTCGTATCGGCTTATGCATTCGCCCCCGGTCTGCAGATGAACATCAACAAGGCGAATAATGGATCGCTGACTGACAATGTTCTGTATTACAACGGCTCTCCTGTTGTGAATACCAGCACCAAGGCAAACAACTGCGGCGGTGTCAGCGTAATCGGCGGTCTGCTTCTCGCAGAAAGCAGCGTCGGCGGTGCCGGTAAGCCTACCATCATCTACTATCCGTCTGATCCGACGATCATCCCCGGCAGCGCAGGTATTGTACAGGACAACAAGCTCCAGTGGTTCGAGGAATATCAGCAGAACAGCTACGATGCATATTGATGAGGAGGCTGAGCTATGATGAAAAAAGTATCCAAGAAGAAAAAAGTCAAAGGCTTTACCCTCGTTGAATGTATGATCGCGCTCTGCGTATTCGCAATCGGAGCAAATGTTCTGGCTGTCATCGGCCAGACGCTGAACGATCAGGTAAAGAATGCGATCCACACACAGGAGAAGCTTTGTGTAGAGGCACCCCGCGCACAGTCGAAGGAAACCGGCGCAGGTGTTACTCCCAGCAAACTCGGTATTACCGATCCTTCTGTGCGTGATCAGGCTTCTTTGCAGTTTGACTACAGTGTGACTGACAAAAACGGTCTGCCGATCAACGGTTCCGTACTGGTTTATGCGGATACCTATTCCGCACTTGCTTCGACCGACGAACATCAGGACGGTGCGCATCTGCACTACATGGTCTTTGATATGGATCTGGTCGGCGGAAAGGGCGGAGCAAAACCGTAACGCGAAATAAGGGTATGCCCGTATCCGCGGGCATACCAAGCCTTATCAAGTAAGGAGGGATCAGCATGAACAGTGAACGGAAGCAGTCCGTCCGCGGTTTTACGCTGCTTGAACTGGTGATCGTTATGGCGATTTTTTCGATCATCATGTTCGGTGCATTGCAGCTGATTGAACCCGTACGTGAGCTGTATCTTCGTACAAACAACTATGAGAGTACAGCAACTGCCGTGGATAATATGAGAACCTATCTGGAAGGCAATGTCGGCCCGGTTGAGTTCCTGCATGTTTACAACGGTACGCTGTACGGAAATGAATCCGGTACTGCACAGGTAATCACCGAGAAAGAGGCGGTTGAGAAGTTCATCCGTCACTATCACGTCAACCGCGTTGTGCACAACGGTTCGACCCTGACGACGCCTGATAGCTGCAGATATGCAGATGTCGATGTACACGTCATCAAGATTGACAACACAAGCGGCGGTATCATTTCCAAAACAACTTATACCGTCAATACTGAGGGTACATGGGATTCCAGTCTGAGTGCATATCAGCCGACCATCACTGCCGCAGGAATTGACAGCGCATCGTACGCGCTGAACAGAACATACTTTGACAACTACACCTACGAGATCATTCTGGGTCAGAATGGTGTACTTGCAACCTATGACAACTTCACCTACACAATTACAGCACGTCCCAAGACCGTGACACAGCACGGTATGCAGATGTCAGAATCTGCTGAGACGATCGCTTCGATCGGTCTGAGTAACGTTGTTGCAACCTACGGCAAGAAGGATGCTTCTACAACGGTTCGTCTGGATACAAACGGCGACATCATGTACGAGGCTGACGGCGTAACGCCGATGATGCGTTCCAACGTTCTTGCAGTCGGCTGGTACACTGCAAAGAACCCCGACAGCGGTGCTGTTGAGAAGGTTGAGCTGAAGGAAACCCCGTTCATTATGTATAATGCAATGGGATCTCCTGAGGTCGGCGGAGCTGCTGACTCCAACAGCGACAGCATTCCGGATGAGATCTATATGGTCTTCTCTTACCCGATTATGTAACAAAAAAGGCAGTCGGAACGATTGCTCCGACTGCCTATCCTTGCGCTGGATTTATGCAGTTGTCTGTGCGGCAAGGAAGGAGAGATACCAGTCGATCATCGATTCACCGAAGATCGAACCGATGAAGAGTCCGACAGCCAGAAACGGTCCGAACGGAATCTTCGATTCACCGGTAATCGCCTTCATAATCATACCGCAGACAGCAGCGAGGAAGATTCCGATGAAAGCTGCGGCTACGACCGGCTTCCAGCCAAGCAGCAGACCGCCTGCAAGCATCAGCAGTGTGTCACCGATCTCAATTCCGCGAACCTTTTCGCCGGTGCGCTGCTTGATGATATACCCGCTGATCTCACCGATCAGGAAAAACGGGATACTGACGCAGAGTCCGCCGATTAAGCGCGGGATCAGTTCCTTGGGCAGTGCTTCCAGAAGTGCCGATGCACTTGTGAATGCATAACCGGGGAGTGCAAGCAGAATGGACGGAATCGTCAGGAGAGCGATCAGTCCGAGAATGCGGAGATCCATCTCCAGTGTGTCCCAGTCCATGAAACCGATTACGATCAGCAGAGAATAGAACAGACAGAACACGACCGCCTCAGCGGAAATGTCGAAGCTGAGAAAAGCAGCAATGTAAAGCAGCCCGTTCAGCGTTTCGACGATCGGATAGCGGGAAGAGATCTTTTCACCGCAGGCATGGCATTTTCCGCGCAGGAAAATCCAGCTGAATACGGGGATCAGATCCCGTTTGCGGATCTTTGTTCCGCAGGTCATACAATGGGATGACCGCTTGATCAGGGATTCGTTTTTCGGCAGCCGGAAGATTACCACGTTCAGAAAGCTTCCGATGCAGATTCCGTACAGAAACAGCACGGGGATGAACAGGGCGTAGAACTGCCAGTCGAGAAATTCACTGCCAATCAGTTGAGTCATTTTTGAGGTCCTCCTTAAAAGTGTTGATTGAAAGGGACGAATTATTTATATTCTATCATATTTTTCGCGCAATTACAAGCTTTAATATTTTGTTAATGGAGGTTTGGCTAGATGAGAAATATCCGAATTGGTGATTACCTTGTAGAACAAGGTCTGATCTCACAGGAACAGCTCGAAAATGTTCTTGCCGCACAGCGTGAGGCACAGGGTTCCAAGCGTTTCGGCGAAGTAATCGTCGAACTCGGCTATATGTCTGAGGTAAAGTTTGCCCAGGCACTTGCCGGAAAACTGAAGGTTGCATATGTTGACCTGGCGAATATCGAAATTGACGGAGAAGCAGTCAGAAAGGTTCCTGAGGCACTTGCACAGAAGCATACCATTATTGCAATCAATACGCAGGGCCGTCGACTCACCGTTGCTACCGATGACCCGATCAACTTCAATATTCTCGAGGACATCAAGGTTTCTACCGGTATGGATACCGTTCCGGTACTTGCAACTCGCTCTGCAATCAAGAAAATGATTGGTAAGCACTACTCGATGCAGAACGTTGACAGCGTGCTTGAGGGCGTATCCCAGTTCGGCGATATGGAGGACGATGACGACGGATCCAAGGACCGTGTTGAGAGTGCGCCGATCGTTAAGCTGGCTACTACAATCGTTGAAAACTCCTTCCGCGCAGACGCGACGGATATTCATATCGAGCCGTTCAAGACCTACACCAGAATCCGTATCCGTGTCAATGGCGATATGGTTGAACTGATGAACGTTGCGAACCAGGTTCACAACTCCCTGACCACCCGTCTGAAGCTCATTTCCGGCATGAACATCGCCGAGAAGCGTATCCCGCAGGACGGCCGTTTCACACAGGTCGTTGACGGCACCACGCTTGACGTCCGTGTATCTTCGCTTCCGACTGTAAACGGTGAGAAGATCGTTATCCGTATCCTTTCCACCGGTCAGATCGCACTGCGTAAGATTACTGACCTCGGTATGTCTGACTATAACTACAACATGTTCGAGAGCATGATCAAGTGCCCGCACGGCGTTATCCTCGTAACAGGACCTACCGGTTCCGGTAAAACCACAACTCTGTATGCGGCACTCGGCGAGCTCGCAAAACCGAACGTAAACGTAATCACCGTTGAGGACCCGGTCGAGAAACAGATCGACGGCATCAACCAGGTACAGGTTAACAGCAAGGCGGGTATGACCTTCTCGGCAGCCCTCCGTTCCATCCTCCGTCAGGACCCGGATATCGTCATGATCGGTGAGATGCGTGACTCGGAAACCGCAGAAATCGGTATCCGTGCCGCTATCACAGGTCACTTGGTGCTTTCCACCCTCCATACCAACGACGCTGCATCTACCATCGTTCGTCTGATTGATATGGGTATCCCGTCCTACATGGTTGCTTCCTCGCTGATCGGCGTTATCGCACAGCGACTCGTTAAGGTGCTTTGCCCGAAGTGCAAGAGACCGCGTATGTCCACACCGGATGAAGACAAGCTGATGAAGGTAACACAGCCTGTCCAGATCCACGAGGCTTGCGGCTGCCCTGAGTGCAATAACACCGGATATAAGGGACGTACCGCGATCCACGAGATCATTCACTGTACCGCAGGCGTTTCTACTCTGATCGCATCCGGCGCAGGCAAGGAAGAAATCGAAGAGTGTGCAAAGCAGCATGGTACAAAGCTGCTGCGTGATAACGTATCGCAGCTGGTACAGCAGGGCGTTACCTCTATCGACGAGCTTGTTCGTGTAACCTACGCAGTATAATACTTATTATAATAGAAAGAAGGTGCCCCCAATATGTCCATCCAGATCAACCGTATTCTTGATGAGGTCCGTGTGCTCGGCTGCTCCGACTTGCACTTCACCAATGGTATCAACCCTGTCGTTCGTTTGAACGGTCAGCTCCGTAAGCTGAGCGGCTACGAGGAAATGACCGAAGAGGGAATTCTCGATATCGTTGAGCAGATGACCAACGAAATACAGAGAAAGAGCATTGCACAGCACAAAGATACTGACTTTTCCTATATGACCAGAAGCGGATACCGTCACCGTGTCAACGTATTCTTCCAGCGCGGTCATACCGCGATTGCGATCCGTCTGCTCCGTAACGATATCCCGACACTGGAGGATCTTTACCTCCCGCCGATCCTGGGCGAATTTGCAATGCGTCCGCGTGGACTCGTGCTTGTAACCGGCCCGACCGGTTCCGGTAAATCCACCACATTGGCTGGTATGATCGACTACATCAACGTAAGCCGCAGCGCACACGTTATTACCGTTGAGGACCCGATCGAGTATGTGCACGAGCACAAGCGCTGTATGGTAAACCAGCGTGAGGTCGGTGCAGACGTTCCTGACTTCGCAGGTGCGCTCCGTGCTGCACTTCGTGAAGACCCGGACGTTATCCTCGTCGGAGAAATGCGTGACTTTGAGACCGTATCTGCAGCAGTAACCGCAGCGGAGACCGGACACCTTGTCCTTTCCACCCTGCATACCACCTCTGCGGCTGATACCATCAACCGTATCATCGACGTATATCCGGAGCACCAGCAGGTGCAGATCCGTACCCAGCTTGCGAATACCCTCGTCGGCATCATCTCTCAGACCCTTCTTCCGAAGCGTGACGGCACAGGCCGAATCGCAGCAATGGAGATTCTGAACGTAACCGACGCCTGCGCAGCTATGATCCGTGACAACAAGGTTCACCTGATCCAGTCTGCAATCCAGACCGGTAAGTCAAGCGGTATGATGTGTCTTGACCAGGAGCTGGCGCGTATGACCAAGCAGAATATCATCTACGAGGCAGATGCGCTTGACCGTTGCCAGGATAAGGCAGAATTTTATAGATATTTAAACGCACTTTAATAATTTGTTCATATTCTACGGAGAGTAACTGGAGAAATTCGGTTGCTCTCTCTCTATTTTTGTAAAACACGAGCCGTTTGTTGTGCAAATCGCCGAAAACGATATTTGTTTTTACAGGGTGTCAGCCCCGTTTTGTCAAAGTTTATTCACAAATTGTCTAAATTTCAGAAATCTATT
>SVNN01000028.1 GCA_015066905.1 Ruminococcus sp. | reverse complement strand
TCTTCTCCGACAGAGATAACTTTGCCTGCGCCGATCGCCTTGACCGCATCGCCGAGATTTGCCTTGAGATCCACGCCGTTATGCGTCTGCCATGCACCGGTGGTCTTGGATTTTACCAGTGTGTCGCCTGAAAATTCGTTCAGGATCTCACCGTCCAGCGGCATTACCAACGCGGGAGCATTGGTCTGTGTGTCTTCGGGGATCACGACCACGGGAACCGTTTTCTTCGGTGCAGTGGTCTGCGGTGCTGTTGTGGTTGTTACCGTTGTGGTATAGGTTGAGGCTGCACGCGGGGAAGTGGTTGTGCGTGCAGTGGTTGTGGTTGTCTTGGTGACCCCTGTTTCCTGCTTGTCCACGGGGGACTGCTGTTCGGTAATGGAGTCGAGCTGTTCGCTCAGCTGAGAACTTGTCTGTGTGTAGGCGAAATAGCAGGCGATGCCGACCATAGCCATGCATACAGACAGTGCAATATAGAATCCTTTGCCCGCCAGAGCGGAATTTGATTTTTTCTGTTTCATACGTTTTTCTCCTCTTCTCCGCCGATTGTTTTGACATATACGGCGGTTTCCATTCTGCTCAACAGATTCTGTGAATAGTTTGAACGGATTTCTGTGATTTATTCGTATTGCTAAAAATGAAAAAATGGTGTAAAATAGAAAGGATAGAGAGGAGTCGGAATTATGAAAAGAGTATTGCACTTTCTGAAGCCTTATCGCGCGGGCTGTATCATCGGTCCGTTTTTCAAGCTGCTGGAGGCGATCTTTGAACTGATCGTTCCGCTGGTCATGGCGAAGATCATTGACGTCGGAATCCGCGACCAGGACAAGAGCTATATTTTAAAAATGTGTCTGGTGCTTGGCGTGCTTGCCCTCTGCGGACTGACCTTTGCAGTGATCTGTCAGTATCTGTCCGCGCAGACTGCGTTTCGTTTCGGACGTGATTTCCGCGCGGCGTTCCACAAGCATATCAGCCGCTTTACACATGCTGAACTGGACCGGATCGGCACAGCCAAGCTGGCGACCTGTCTGACGAATGACATCACGCAGATGCAGACGGGTGTGAATATGTTCCTGCGTCTGGCAATGCGTTCGCCGTTTCTGGTTGCAGGCGCACTCGTGATGGCATTTTCGATCGATCTGAAATTATCACTGATCTTTCTGCCTGTAACGATCCTCATTGCGCTGCTGCTTACTTATATTATGTACGGAAGCGTGCCTGTCTATCAGCGGCTGCAGGCAGGGCTGGAACAGCTTTACACCAGAATGCGCGAAAGTCTGGATGGTGTACGCGTGATCCGTGCGTTTGCGCGCCAGAAGGAATCGGAAGGAAAGCTGCGTGCGGACGCCGATCATCTCTTTGACTGCGGTGTGGCAGCAGGGAAATTTTCCGCGCTGTTAAATGGCGGAACGTTTCTGATTCTGAATCTCGGAATTGTCGCTGTGCTGTGGACAGGCGGCAAGCAGGTGGATACGGGAAGACTGACGGTGGGCGAACTGACCGCCTTTGTGAATTACATGAACCAGATTCTCATTGCACTTGTTGCGCTTGCAAATCTGATTGTCGTGTTTACCAAGACGGCGGCTTCGATCAGCCGAGTGAACGCTGTGATGGATACCGAGCCGTCTTTCACAGAGGGCGAACGTACCTTGCCGGATCAGACTGACGCGCCCTTGTTTGATTTTCAGAATGTGACCTTTACCTATGCCGGTTCGGATGCCCCTTCGCTGTCAGATATTACCGTATCGCTCCGCGCTGGAGAAACGCTTGGTATCATCGGCACAACAGGAAGCGGAAAATCGACGTTTCTGCATCTGCTTCAGCGGTTTTATGAGGCGGATTCTGGTGAGATCAGCGTGTTGGGCAATCCGATTTCGGAATATCGTTACAGCGCACTGCGTGGGATGATCGGCGTTGTGCCGCAGCAGTCTGTGCTGTTTATGGGAACTGTGCGGGATAATCTACGGCGCGGAAATCCAGATGCGACAGATGCAGAAATCTGGGCGGCGCTGCGCACCGCGCAGGCAGAGGAGTTTGTGCAAAAGATGGCAGATGGGCTGGATTCTGTGCTTGCCGAAGGCGGAAAAAATCTCTCCGGCGGACAGCGCCAGCGTCTGACGATCGCGCGGGCACTGGTCAGAAAGCCGCGGCTTTTACTGCTTGATGACAGCATGAGTGCGCTGGACTTTGCGACGGATGCCGCGCTTCGGGCCGCACTCCGCACGGATCTTTCTGATACAGCAGTGGTGATGGTGTCACAGCGCGCGACTTCGCTGATGCATGCAGACCGGATTCTGGTACTGGATGACGGTGAACAGGTGGGACTCGGCACGCACGAAGAGCTGCTGAAATCCTGCGAAGAATATCTTGCGATCTACCATCTGGGACAGATGGACGGCGGAAAGGAGAACGTATGAAATCCAAAAGCATTTATCAGAAGCTCTGGAGCGTGCTTTCCGATTCACGCATCCATCTGATCCTGACTGCTGTCTTCGGTGTTGCGGGTGGAATTCTCTCTCTGCTCGTACCGATCCTGATCGGTGATGCCGTGGATTGTGTACTGGGCGCAGATGCGGTTTCGTTCGATCCGCTGCAGAAGATCCTCCTTCGTCTTGCGATTGCGGTTGTAGCGGGTGCGCTGATGCAGTGGGGGATGCACCGCTGTGCAAACCGCCTGGCGCTCCGCACGGTACGCACACTGCGTTATTATGTATTTGAAAAGCTGGGCAAGGTGCCGGTATCCTATATTGACCGTCAGCCGCGTGGTGAAGTGCTGCAGACTGCGGTCAATGACGCTGAGCTGATCTCCGACGGATTGATTCAGGGACTTGCATCCCTGCTTTCCGGCATTGTTACGATCATCGGTACGTTTGTCATGATGCTGACGATCAATGTGCCGATCGCGCTTCTGGTCGTTCTGCTGACACCGATCTCGATGCTGGCGGCAGGCGGAATTGCAAAGCGCTGCCACAACTCCTTTGCGGTGCAGTCGAAACTCCGCGGTTCGCTTTCTTCCTTTGCTGAGGAGGAAATCGGCAATATGGAGCTGGTACAGGCATTCTGTGGGGAAGAAACGGCACAGAAACGACAGGCAGAGATCTCACAGCAGCTGTGTGATGCGGGTATCCGTGCGACGTTCTTTTCGGCGCTTGTCAATCCGACCACGCGTTTTGTCAACAGTCTGCTGTATGCCGCAGTCGGAACGGTCGGTGCACTGGCGGCGGCGGAACTGATTCCTGCACTGGGTGTGATCACAGTCGGTGAGCTGACTGCATTTCTGACCTACTGCAACCAATATACCAAGCCGTTCAATGAGATCTCCGGCGTAATTGCAGAGTTGCAGAATGCGCTGGCATCTGCTAAACGCGTCTTTGATGTCATTGAAGCGGAGGCAGAGCCGTCTGACGAAGATCTTCCTGTGCTGTCACATACAGACGGCAGTATTGCATTTGACGATGTTTCGTTCTCCTATACACCCGAACAGAAGCTGCTGCAGAATATCACACTTTCTATTCCGGACGGACAGAAGGTCGCTGTTGTCGGGCCGACGGGCTGCGGAAAGACCACGCTGATCAATCTGCTTCTGCGGTTTTATGAGCCGAAGAGCGGAACGATCGCTCTCAGCGGACAGCCGATTGCCGGATGTACCAGAGATTCTGTCCGCGAGGCATATGGCATGGTCTTGCAGGACACCTGGCTGTTTGGCGGAACGGTTGCGGAGAATATCGCATACGGACGTGAAAATGCAACGCGCGAGGAGATTATCGCCGCCGCCAAGGAGGTGCGTGCGCATGGCTTTATCAAGCGTCTGCCGCAGGGTTACGATACTGTGATTTCGATGGACAGTCTTTCACAGGGTCAGCGTCAGCTCCTTTCGGTTGCGCGTGTTCTGCTGACGGATCCTGAGATCCTGATTCTGGATGAAGCGACCTCCAGCATTGACCTGCGTACTGAAGTGCGCGTCCGCCAGGCGTTCGATCGTCTGACGGAGGGAAGAACGTCGATCATGATCGCACACCGTCTGGCGACGATCCGCAATGCGGATCTGATTCTGGTCATGAAGGATGGAAATATCATCGAGCATGGCACACATGATGCGCTTGTGCGCAAGGACGGATTTTATGCAGGACTTTATAGAAGTCAGTTTGCCGGACAGGCGGCGCAGTGACAGCATGGAGGGATTGCGGATATGGCGCTTGCAGGAAAAGCGGAGCAGGTTCTGCTCAGTGCATTCTGGTATTATCTGAAGCGGCGGCGTGAAGGGATAACGCAGCTGAATGCAAGGCGGTTTTCGGTACGGTTCTATTCAGAAATACCCGGAATCCATCGTATGAAAAAGAAAGAACGTGAGGATATTCTGGCGGAGCTTACCCAGCTGGAGTGTATTCAGCGGACTGTTTCCGGCGGCTTTGTCCTCACGCCGAAATCACTCTTATATCTCGATGTGACCTTTGGAACGGATACCAGAAGGATCTTAGAGGAGATTGTGGAGTTTATTACGGAATGAAAAGGCGGTGCAAGATGAATAAAAAAGAACGCGCAAAGGCGGCGTGCGATCTGCTGAAACAACAGTATCCCGACGCGCTTTGCTCTCTGACCTATGAAAAGCCCTATGAGCTGATGATTGCTGCACGGCTTTCGGCGCAGTGCACAGACGCGCGTGTGAATATTGTCACGAAGGATCTTTTTGTGCAGTATCCGACGCTGGAATCGTTTGCACAGGCAGATCTGGCGGAGCTGGAGTCAGCGATCCGTCCGTGCGGATTCTATCACACCAAGGCGCAGAGTATCATTGGTATGGCACAGCGTCTGCTTACGGCTTACGGCGGAGAGATTCCCGACACGATGGAGGAGCTGCTGACGCTGCCGGGCATCGGGCGCAAGACGGCAAATCTGATGATGGGAGATATCCACGGAAAACCGGCGATCGTGACGGATACGCACTGTATCCGTATCTGCGGACGGCTGGGACTGACCAAGAACAAAGAACCGCAGAAGGTGGAGGCAGATCTGTGGAAGCTGATCCCGCCGGAGGAGTCGTCAGACTTCTGCCACAGGATTGTTTTGTTCGGACGGGAATTCTGCACGGCGCGTGCTCCGAAATGCGGCACTTGCCCGCTGAGAGAGATCTGTCCGCAGATGGGTGTTTAAACCGTGAATTTTTTTCTTAATTGTTAAAAAAGAACAGGAAAACACTTGACAAAACCGGCGAAATCAAGTAAACTAATAGTATGTGTTTATTCAATGCAAATACTTAAAGGGCGGAGTTATTAAAATGGGTATTTTTGAATCTATTTTCGGATCTTACAGCAAAAAAGAGCTGGCGCGGATCGAGCCGATCAAGAATCGCGTGCTGGATCTGGAGGACGAGTATAAAGGAATGTCCGATGCGACATTAAAGGAGCAGACCAAGGTACTGCGTGAGCGTCTGGCGAATGGTGAAACGCTGGATGACATTCTCCCTGAGGGACTTGCAACCGTCCGCGAGGCGGCTGATCGTGTACTGGGCAAGCGCCCGTTTCCTGTACAGCTGATCGGTGCGATCGTTCTGCATCAGGGGCGTATTGCTGAGATGAAGACCGGTGAAGGTAAAACGCTCGTAGCCTGTGTTGCATCCTATCTGAATGCGCTGGAGGGCAAGGGTGTTCATGTCGTTACCGTAAATGACTACCTTGCAAAGACCCAGTCTGACGAAATGGGTAAGGTACTGCGTTTCCTCGGTCTGACCGTAGGCTGCATTCTGCACGGTCTGAACAATGATGAACGTCGTGAGGCATATAACTGCGACGTTACATATGCAACCAACAATGAGCTTGGATTCGACTATCTGCGTGACAACATGGTCATCTACAAAAAGGACCGTGTACAGCGTCAGCCGAATTTTGCCATCGTGGACGAGGTGGACTCCATCCTCATCGACGAGGCGAGAACACCGCTTATCATCTCGGGCAGAGGCGACAAATCGACCGAGCTGTACGGCGTGGTTGACCGTTTTGCACAGCTTCTGACGCCGATCACCGTCGTTGAGATGGATGACAAGCAGGATCAGGATGAGATGAACGAATCTGCGGATTATATCATCGACGAAAAGGCAAAGACCGCAACAATCACAAGACGCGGTGTGAAGAAGGCAGAGCAGCACTTCAATGTCGAGAACCTGATGGATCCCGAGAACATGACGCTGCTGCATCACATTAACCAGGCACTCAAGGCGCATGGTATCATGAAGAACGACATCGACTACGTTGTCAAGGACGGCGAAGTCATCATCGTTGACGAATTTACCGGCCGTCTGATGCTCGGACGTCGTTTTAATGACGGTCTGCACCAGGCGATCGAAGCCAAGGAAGGCGTAAAGGTGGCGCATGAGTCCAAGACGCTTGCAACCATCACGTTCCAGAACTACTTCCGCCTTTACAACAAGCTGTCCGGTATGACCGGTACTGCTATGACTGAGGAAGACGAGTTCAAGGAGATCTACAAGCTTGACGTAATTGCGATCCCGACCAACAAGCCTGTTGCACGAATTGATCATCAGGATCAGATCTACCGCACAGAAAAGGGCAAGTTTGAGGCGATCATCGATCAGATCTGCGAGTGCCATGAAAAGGGACAGCCTGTTCTGGTTGGTACAATCTCAATTGAAAAATCTGAGCTGCTTTCTGCACTGCTGAGCCGCAGAGGCGTTAAGCACAACGTCCTCAACGCAAAGCATCACGCAAGAGAGGCAGAGATCGTTGCACAGGCCGGTAAGTACGGCGCGGTTACCATCGCAACCAATATGGCTGGCCGTGGTACGGATATCATGCTCGGCGGTAATGCGGAATTTCTCGCAAAGGCTGAGCTGAGAAAGCGCGGTTATGAAGAAGATCTCATCACTGAGGCAGTCGGTTTTGCTGATACGGAAGATGAAGAGATCCTCGCTGCAAGAGCGGTATATAAGGAGCTTTACGACAAGTTCAACGCTGAGGTCAAGGAGAAGGCGATTAAGGTCAAGGAAGCAGGCGGTCTGTTCATCATCGGTACAGAGCGTCACGAGTCCCGCCGTATCGACAACCAGCTCCGCGGACGTTCCGGCCGTCAGGGTGACGATGGCGAAAGCCGTTTCTTCCTTTCGGTTGAGGATGACCTGATGCGTATTTTCGCAGGAGATCGTCTGGAAACCATGATGGCAAGCCTGAATGTTGAGGAGAATATGCCGATCGAGAGCAAGATGCTCACCAAGATCATCGAGTCTTCTCAGAAGAAGGTCGAGGGACGTAACTTCGGAATCCGTAAGAGCGTCCTCAACTACGATGACGTTATGAACAAGCAGCGTGAGATCATCTACGAGCAGCGTGCAAAGGTGCTCGACGGAGAAGATATTCACGAGTATATTCTGAATATGATCAAGGAGCTGATCACCACCACGGTTGATACCTACCTGATCGACGATGATAACAAGGATGACTGGAACCTCATCGGTCTGCGTGATCACTTCATGGGCTGGATCACAGAGCCGGATGATTTCGATTACGACGAAAAGGAAATCGAAAAGATCGATAAGGAACAGATCATCAAGTTCCTCACCGACCGGACGCTGGAGCGTTACGAGGCGAAGGAAGAAGAATATGGCCACGACACCCTTAGAGAGCTTGAGCGCGTAATCCTTCTCAAGGTGGTTGACACCAAGTGGATGGCACATATCGACGATATGTCCGAGCTGAAGAAGGGAATTGGTCTGCGTGCGATCGGTCAGAAGAATCCTGTCGTAGAATATCGCTACGAGGGTTTTGAGATGTTCGACGCAATGATCGAAGTCATCCGTGAGGATACGGTTCGCCTGCTTCTGACTGTCAAGATTCAGAAGAACGAAACACTGGAGCGTGAGCAGGTTGCAAAGCCGGATGCACCGAATGCGGGTGCAGGTGACGGCAGCTTCTCCAGCCAGGCATCCTCCAAGAAGATCGGCGCAAATGATCCCTGCCCCTGCGGCAGCGGCAAGAAGTATAAAAAATGCTGTGGGATGAAGTAAGCGCATCGGCGCAGAAGACCTTACAGCAGGAGGTCCGTGAGGAGCTTATCACACACATTATTCCGTTCTGGAACCGCATGCGCGATCCGCGCGGCGGTTTCTTCGGACGGATGGATCCTATGTTAAAGCTGGAGGAGAATGCGGATAAAGGTGCAATTCTGCACGCCCGGATCCTCTGGTTTTACTCCAGTGCCTATCTTGCACTGAAGGATGAATCGCTTCTGGAATATGCGGCGCATGCCTACCGTTTTCTCCGCGACTGCTGTTACGATCGCGAAAACGGCGGTATGTTCTGGTCTGTGACCTGCGACGGCGCGCCGAACGATTCTATGAAGCACACTTATAATCAAGCGTTTGCAATCTATGGGCTGTGCGCGTATTATGATGCCTGCGGCGACAACGAGGCACTGACCCTGGCGAACGAATTATTTGAAACAATCGAGTCCAGGACGCGTGATACATACGGCTATATGGAAGCATTTTCACGCAGCTGGACTCTGATTGGGAATGAACATCTCTCCGAGCATGGACTGCCGGCGGAGAAAACGATGAATACCACGCTTCATCTGATCGAAGCGTACACCCAGCTGTATCGGATTACAAAATCCGAGGCAGTCGGTGCGCGGCTGCAGTGGCTTTTAGAAGTAACTGCGGACAAGATTTACGATGCAGAACGCGGTGCGCTGAAGGTTTTCTTCGACAAGCAGTGGAATGAGCTGGGCGATGTCTATTCCTACGGACACGACATTGAAGCAACCTGGCTGATGGATCTCGCATGCGATGTCCTCGGCAATGCGGCATTGTCTGCCCGATACAGAGAGATAAATAATACAATAGCTGAAAAGATTCAGCAGATCGCTTTTGATGGCACTGCACTGCTGAATGAATCAGCGGAGGGGAAATTAGATGGAACCCGGATCTGGTGGGTACAGGCGGAAGGCGTTGTCGGCTTTCTGAATGCATTCTGCCGGACGGGAAATCTCGGCTTTCATCACACTGCTTGCGCTTTGTGGTCTTATATTAAGACACATCAGATTGACCGGCGCGACGGAGGAGAGTGGCATGCGGAATTAATGCAGCAAGGGGAGCCTCTCTTTTCTTTTGATATGGCAGGTCCTTGGAAATGCCCGTATCATAACGGTCGGATGTGTCTGGAAGTGATGAAAACAGATCCTGTATGCGTGTGAATCCGTTCAACATTTAAGGAGGAGAGTAAGATGAAGTCTAATTTCAGCAAACGTCTGCTGACGTCTATGCTCAGCTTGTCGGTTATGACAGCGGTTGCGGCGTCCGCCACTTTACCTGCTTTTGCAGATGCAGGTGAAGCACCACCGGAGATTACAGAGGAAGAATATGTCTTCCCGGATCCCGACAGCTTCAGTTATGATGATGTCGAGGTCAATTTTGCAAAGGCACTGCAGTATTCGCTTTATTTCTACGACGCAAACAAATGCGGACCTGGAATTACAGGCGGAAATCTGGAATGGCGCGGTGACTGCCATACAGAAGATGCAACCATTCCGCTTAAGCCGTACGGCGAGGATTTTAAAGGAACCAACCTCTCTGAGGAATTCATTGATGAATACAGCTGGCTCCTGGATCCCGACGGCAATGGTGAGATTGACTGCTCCGGCGGTATGCACGATGCAGGTGACCATGTAAAATTCTGTCTGCCCGGCAGCTACGCGGCATCGACACTTGGCTGGGGCTATTATGAGTTCCGCGACGCTTATGCCGAAACCGGCAATCAGGAGCATGTCGAAGACATTCTCCACTGGTTCAACGACTTCTATATGAAGAGTACCTACCTCGATGAGGACGGAAAGGTTGTTGCTTATTGCTATCAGGTGGGCGAGGGCAACATCGACCATAACTACTGGAATGCACCTGAGCTGCAGAATGAAAGTCTGCTGGATTTTGCTCGTCCCGCATATTTTGCCACGGTCGAGACCCCTGCTTCTGATATGTGTGCAGGAACTTCCGCATCTCTGGCGATCAACTATCTGAACTTCAAGGATACAGAGCCGGAATATGCAGAAGAGAGCCTTCAGAAGGCAATCGCGCTGTATGACTTTGCGGTTGAAACCCACAGTGAGGAAGAAGGCATGAAAGTAACCAGCCTTGGTTATGACGGCGGTTTCTATACCTCCAGCTATGACTACGACGAGCTGGCGTGGGCGGCTGTATGGCTCTATGAATGTACCGGCGAATGGGATTATATTGACGACATTATTCACGTGGATGAAACGATCAGCGGTGACATGGGCGCACATCCCTACACCGGCTATCTGAAGCGTATCATCGCTGATACCGGCAACTGCTGGCAGAATATCTGGGTTCACTGCTGGGATACCGTCTGGGGCGGCGTATTTGCAAAGCTCGCGCCGATCACCAACATTTCCCGCGACTGGTACATCTTCCGCTGGAATCTCGAATACTGGTCGGGTATGACTGAACAGGCGGCGGCTGAGGCTGTGGCTCATGCTGAGGCAAACAATATCACGATGGCGACCAATGTTCCTGCCGTAACCGCCCACAAGAATTTCGGTCTGGACGATCAGGTATGGAACACCACCATTACCGCCGAAGAGATTGCTGATCTTCCGACAGAGGATGGCGCATTTCTAGCAAAGACACCTGCAGGATTCTCTATGCTGAACGAATACGGCTCTGCGCGTTATGACACCGCAGCACAGCTTTGTGCTTGTGTATATGCCAAGGAAACAGGCGATACAACGTTTGTAGACTGGGCACAGGGCCAGATGGAATATATTATGGGTAAAAACCCGATGAACCGTCCGTATATTGTCGGCTATTCCGAGACCGCGGCTTCTCACCCGCATCATCGTGCAGCACACGGCTCCAAGACGCTGAACATGGACGAGCCTGCTGATCAGACGCACGTTCTGTGGGGTGCACTGGTCGGCGGTCCGGACTCCGATGACTGGCACCGCGATATCACCAAGGACTATATCTACAACGAGGTTGCTGTGGACTATAACGCTGCCTTCGTTGGTGCTTGCGCAGGTTTATATTCCTACTGCGGCACTGAGGATATGAAGTCTGAAGAGAACTTCCCGCCGTCTGAGGAATCGATGAAGGGTGAGATCAACGAATTCTATGTCGAGGCTTGTATCCGTCAGGAAAATACCGCACGTTCCCAGGTTGAGGTTACAATCTACAACGATACTTCGCTTCCGCCGCGCTATGAGGATGATATGAAGATCCGCTATTTCTTTGATATCTCTGAGATGGTTGCTGCCGGACAGACGGTGGATGATATCTCGCTGGATATCTGTTACGATGCTGAGAAATCCAACACCAACGGCGAAAGCTTTGCAGTTCTCTCCGAACCGCTTCCGTGGGATGAAGAGAACAACATCTATTATGTTGAAGTCAGCTGGCAGGATTGTATGTTCTATGGCAGCCGTGTATTCCACTGGGCACTGATCGGCGATATGGACGCAAACTATCAGACCAACTGGGATCATACCAACGACTATAGCCGTCAGGGTCTGCTGATTGATGAGATCACCTCAACTGAGCTGATCTGTATGTATGTAGACGGCGAGCTTGTCTGGGGCATTGAGCCGCCGGGAGGCGCAGCTTCTGAACCTATCAAGACGCTTTACGGCGACGTTAATGTGGATGGCATGGTCAATGTTGCGGATATCGTGCTTCTTGCACGTTACATCTCCCAGGATGATTCTGTCAGTGTAGACACGGCAGGCATCGCAAATGCAGATTGCGCATATGATTCCAGCATTGATGCGGATGATGCCGGCGCACTGCAGATGTATCTTGCAGGCATGGCGGTCACGCTCGGTCCGCAGTAAACATCACATATTTCAGATCCGGAAAGATGCTTCTTTCCGGATCTTTTTGTTACGTATAGAAAAAGAAACCGCTTTGATTTTCATCAAAGCGGTTTTTGTTGCCTGATCAATTCACTTCATCAGCCGCCCATCTGGCTGGAATCTGCAAGTCCTGCGAGATAGAGGGAGAGGAGTGTGATATCATCTGCGGAAACTTCCTTGTCGCCGTTGCAGTCTGCATTTGCAACACCTTCAGTTGTGATGGAAAGATCCTCATCCTGAGAGATGTAACGAGCGAGCATTACAACATCGACGATGGTGATAGAAGCGTCGCAGTCTACGTCGCCGTAGAGCTTGGTTGTGGTTGTTGTAGTGGTGGTTTCTTCCGTAGTTGCAGTGGTTGCGGTTGTTGTTTCACCGATTTCGTTCTCAGATACAACACGGAGATAGTCGAGGTAGGTCCAGCCTTCTTCACTTTCAAGCTTAATGGTATTTTCGCCTGCCTTCAGTTCTACCGCAATACCCTCTGCTTCACCGAAGAGGATGGAGTAGGGGAAGAATGCTGTGCCGACGGATTCACCGTTTACATAAAGATTCTGTGTTTTGCCGGACTTTTCAAAGTTCTGCTGATAGCCGTAGATCAGATAGTAGGTGCCTGCTTCCTTGACGGTAACAGTCTGCTCAATATAATCACCTGCGCCCTGGAGATAAACATAACCGGAGCCGGAGCAATACTTATAGTCGATGATGTTGGTGCCTTCATTGCGCTGAATGGTGCCTTCCTCGCACTCATATGCACCTGCAACATCCCAGACGCCGCCGTTGCCGCGTTCATAGCCGTAAAGATCGCTCGGTACTTCGTCCAGGGTGATGACATATTCGCTGTTGTAGATCTTGTCCAGATGGTCTACCGGGTTGGTGGTGCCATCAGTCAGGAAGCTGCCGTACCACGGGCAGAAATAAGACCACCATGCGCCTTCGTTGACCATGCCGTCGATATCGGGGATGACGTCATTCTCAGCCAGTGCAACCATCTTGGTGTCGTTGGTAGCATTCACGAGAGAGAGGAAAACGGAGGTTGCAGGATCAAAGCCCCACTTGTAGGGAGAGCCCTCGTACTTGTCATATGCGACCATGTCAACATATTCGTCGCCGGGATACCATTCGATGGAGTTGTCCAGCTCATAGAGGTTCAGTTCCCAGATACAGTTGTGAACGCCATATTCTTCGGTCAGCTTGGTGTAGAGCAGTTTCCAGAGTTCCTTGTAAACCTCCGGACCGCGATCGCCCCACCAGAACCATGCGGTACCGTCGCCATATCTGCCGTAGTTACCCTGTGCTTCATGCAGCGGACGGAAGATGACAGGAACCTTTGCGTCCTGGAGGATGAGAAGCTGTTCAGCGAGCATTTCTACTGCTGCGTCGAAATAAGCGCGCTCCTTGGAATCCTCAACGAGAATATTTGCGGTATTGAATGTACTGTTGGATGCCTGATAGTTCTTATAAGTACATTCCTTCCAGTCAACGAAGTCGCCGACTTCATAGTTTTCAAAGTCGATCGGAACGTTGATGTGCCAGGAAGCAGTTGCGATACCACCGCGCTGTGTAACCCACTGGATCATACGGCCTGTGGAGCCATCTTCCCAGCCGTACAGGGGGTTGTAGTTCATCAGGTCAAAGCCGCGGATAACGGGATATTTGCCGGTGTTGTTGTAGATGTATTCAAACTCCAGCTCAGTGTCGCCGTCATTACCGCCGCCGTAAATCTCCTGCTGACCGGAGATGATGTGATTGCCGTAATTCTCGGTCAGATACTGCATCAGTGCCTTGGTTTCAGCAGTTGCGTCAGGATCGATCAGATCAGGCGTGATGTTCAGATCAGGCATATCAGCAAAGGTAAAGGTAACGGTATCATAGAGGATAAAGCCCCAGCTGCCGGATGCGCCCAGCTCAATTGTGTGGGTGCCTGCTTCGAGATAGAAGTAGCCGAAGCTGAAGTCTTCCCAAGCGCCGTTGTTGGGGATGTACTGGGAGCTGATTACCTCACCGTCGACTGCGAGCGTCTGGAGTCTGGTACTGCCGGGATCGCCGAGGTACATCCAGCATTTTGTGGAGAATTCATACATTGCGCTTTCTTCGAGGGTGATATCAAAGGAAACGCCGCCTGCATTTCCAGCCCAGACAAAGCCATCACCGGTATATCCGGGATATTCGGTTCCGTAGACAGTCGTTTCAACAGAAGCGCCTTCTGTGATCGTGCAGTCTTCCGCCTCAGCGTGAAACAGAGGGGATTCTAATGCAACCGCAGTTTGAAGCGAGTCTGCCGGCATTACTGAACTGATACTTAAAAGAAACGCGAGTGCAGTAGCCGTACAGCCAAGCTGTTTCGTGAGCATTCTCATGAAATGTTCCTCCTTAATATTATTGTAACCACATTGTACCATATTCTTTTCAAAATTTCAATGGTTTTCACGAAAAAAATTAAAAATAGCTTTATATTCAACTGTTTGTATTAAATCATCCTTGAAGCGGCTTGAATTATGAGATAAATATTCAAACAATAATCTCTGCACTGCTTCCGCCGCTGGGCATCTTTCTGACGACAATCTGTTTTTCGATCCGCTCTTTTAATTCCGCAACGTGAGAGATGATTCCCACAAGACGATTTCCGTCGCTGAGATCGGAAAGTGCACGGATCGCCAGGCGGAGTGATTCTTCGTCGAGAGAACCGAAGCCTTCATCCACGAACATCGTGTCAAGCTGTATGCCGCCGCAGGAGGACTGGATGACATCAGAGAGCCCCAGTGCCAGAGAGAGCGACGCCTGAAACGATTCGCCGCCTGAAAGCGTTTTTACACTACGCTCTGAACCATTGTAATGGTCGATGACGTTCAGTTCCAGACCCGTTTTGCTTCGCTTGTCCTCCGACTCGGCAGCACGCGTCAGCTCATACTGACCGCCGGACATCATCATCAGTCTGGTGTTTGCTTTATTGATCACGCGGTTGAAATAATGCATCTGGATATAGGTTTCCAGCACGATCTTATCCTTTGCTGTCAGAGCGCCGTTTGCAGTGTCCGACAGCGCTTTGATGCGGATCAGTTTTTCTTCGGTTTCTGCGCAGACATTGCTCTGGATCTCAATTCCCGTTTTTGCCTGCTGGTTGCGACTGAGACGCGCTGCAATCTGGGAAAGATATTCCTGCATCTCGGTTTTCTGCTTCATTGCTGCATCGCGTTCTGCACAGAGCATCGGCGCGTCGATCGGTTCACTGGAGTTAAGCTGTTCTTCCAAAGCAGCAATTTGTCCTGCGAGTTCGTTGCATTTTTGCAGTGCTGCCTGATGGTTCTTCTTTGCAGCTTCATACGCAGCCTGCATCGATTTCAGCTTCTCTTCCTGTTTTGCAAGCTCTGCCTGTGCCAGTGCTTTGGATGCAAAGGGGAGTGTACTGCGCGCTGCGGCGATCTGTTCGCGAATGGATGCAAGCTCTGTTTCTGAAGCCAGAATCAGCCGATCGGCTTCATTACGCGCATGCTGCGCCTGTTCCAGTTTTTCTTCCATCTGCGGCAGCCGTTTCTCAATCTCTTCCTTTTCGCGGAGCTTGGCATCCTCTGTGCGGATCAGCAGTGTGGTCTGCTGCTGTTCCTGTGCGGCTGCTGCAAGTGCCGCGTCAATTCCGTCCGGTTGATCGGTACCGAGCAGGGAGCTGCAGGCAGATTCCAGTGCGTTTTTTTGTTCGGTGACTTTGCCGAGCAGAATGCCGGCGGTTTTGCTTCGTTCAGCGGCATCCGCTGCGGCACGGTCGCTGTGTGCTTTCAGCTGTTCCAGTTCCGCTTCGGTCGGAGCATAATCCGATTTCACCGCCGGCATCGGATGGCTGGTAGATCCACATACAGGGCAGGCTTGTCCTTCGGTCAGAAGCTGTGCGAGGATGCCTGCCTGTTCGTTTAGAAAGGCGCGGTTCTGCGTCTGATATTCCGCACTGAGCCGATCTGCAGATTCCTGTGCTTCGCAATATGCCTGCTGTGCCTGCGCATATGCGGACTCAGCTTGTTTCAGCGCGGTTGCGGCAGTTTTCAGATTGATGAGCTGTTTGCTGTATGCTGCACATCGTTCCTGCTGTGCGATCAGCTTTTCACGTTCGGTGCCGGCATCCTGCAATTCGGTTTGTTTTGTCTGATCTGCCTGGATCAGTTGGCTGAGCTGTTCGCATTGTGCGCTTTGCGTCTGAAATTCGCTCTTTGCCCGTGTGATCTTATTATTTTTTTCCGTTTCTTGTCTGCAAAGCAATTCGAGTGTGTCATACTGCGACAGCATCTGTGCCTGGATTGTAATTTCTTCACGCAGACGTGTACAGTCTGACTGCATTGCTTCCTCTTCGGCAAGTTTTCCAAGCAGCTGGGTTTCCAGTGCAGACTGTGCTTCATACTGCTTTTGTGCCAGTTCCAGACTGCGTTTGGTTTTTTCGCGTTCTGCCTCTTTTCCGAGGAGGGTGTTGATCTCTGCGAGCGATTGATCAAGCTGTTCCAGTTTCCCGTGGAGTTGTTCGCTCATTTGTGTGTCGTGTGCGAGAAAGTGATCCAGCATCGGGAGCAGTTCTGCGACAGGAAGTGCATTTTGTTTTGCACGTTCCAGATCAGCAAACCGTTCATCGCTGATGTCACAGGAAATATCACGAATATACTGCATGATTGACGCACGCAGATCCTCACACTGTTTATTCAGATCATTCGCCTTTGTGCGCAGACGTTCCTGTAGCTGATTGAATTTTCCTGTACGGAAGATTTTACGGAAGATCTCCTTGCGTTCCTCTGTCGGAGCGAGCAGGAGTTTGAGAAAATCACCCTGCGCGATCATTGCGATCTGTGTGAACTGACTGCGGTCAACACCCAGGATCTCTTTGATTTTTGCGTCAACGTCTCTGTTTTTGCTGATGACTGTACCATCAGGGAGCGTCAGCTCTGCCTCCGCTTTCTGCGGAGTAAAGCCGTCTCCGCGTTTGGAAGGACGCAGATAATCCGGCACACGGCGGATGGTATATTCCTTGTCGCGATACAGAAACGTCAGTGTTACTGCAGTCGGTGTTTCGGGTGCAGCATATTTCGAGCGCAGCATTCCGGCTTTTCGATTTGCGCCGCTGGGTTCGCCATATAAAGCGAAGGCGATCGCGTCAAAAATTGTGGTTTTCCCGGCGCCCGTATCACCGGTAATCAGATAGAGTCCGCCCGTTCCAAGCTGGCTGAGCGGAAGAACGGTTTTGCCTGCATATGGCCCGAATGCGGATAGTTCAAGTCGGATCGGTCTCATTCTTCTCCCTCCCAGATCTCAGTAATCAGCGCAGAAAGAAAACTGGTCTGCGCCTCGCTCATCGGCTGATTGTTCTGCATTTCATAAAACGCTGAGAATAATTCCAGCGGTGATTTGTTCTCAGCGTCCTCAGTCGCTGTCACAGCACGGTCAGAGCGCGTGCGGCAGTTGTCGTAATCCAGCTTCATCAGATAAGGATAGATGATACGAAGCTTTGTGATTGCATCCGGTACATCTTCTTCGTCTGTGAGTGTGATGTGCAGATAATCCTCGTTCAGGCTTGTCCCGTGGTAGAAAGCGCGTTCTGTCAGCTCGGCATAGGTGCCCTTGATCTCACGCAGATCGCGCTTGGGAATCAGCGGAATCGTGCGGAGCGTGATGGTTCCCTTTTCTTCAAACTCCACAATTGTGACAGATTTTTTATGATTCGCCTCAGAAAAGGAATATTTCAACGGAGAACCGCAGTAGCGGATGGTATCACGGCAAACGCGCTGCGGTCCATGGATGTGTCCGAGGGCAACATAGTCGAACGGATCGAATACAGCGGCGTCCACGTTGTCGGTGCCGCCGACAGAGCGTTCCTCTGAGTCGCAGCAGACCGCACCTGTTACAAACTGATGTGTAATGAGCACATTCCGCTGTGCGGTGTCGATGTCCATTTCGTTGATTGCCGCAGCAAGTGCGTCTGTGTAGGTTTCAAGTGTTTGGTCGGGGAAAAATCGGCGCACGTTGGCTGGCTTGAGGAATGGCAGAAGCCAGAGTTTTACCGCACCGTATGTATCTTCCAGCGTAATCGGTGTAATATGTCCGGAATAGACCTTTGAGAAATAGATTCCGCTGTGCTGCATCAGCGATGCGCCGAATGCAAGACGTTCTGCGCCGTCGTGGTTGCCGCTGATGATGAATGCCTTTTGCTTCAGCTCTGACAGCGCGGCGAGAAAGTGATCAAACAGCGTAGATCGG
>SVNN01000027.1 GCA_015066905.1 Ruminococcus sp. | reverse complement strand
TCGTCGTTTCACCAATCACAACACCCATGCCGTGGTCGATGAACAGTCCCTTGCCGATTGTTGCGCCTGGATGAATCTCAATTCCTGTGCGCTTTCTGCTCCGCTGGGAAATGATGCGTGCAATCGTAAAGAATCCATGGCGGTAAAACCAGTTGGCACGCCGATAGCTGTGGATTGCGTGGAGTCCTGAATAGGTGAGAATAATCTCAAGCGCATTTCTCGCCGCAGGATCGCGCGATTTGATCAGAGCAATATCCTCACGCAGCTGTCGGAATAACAAAGCGAACGCCTCCTTTTGTTCTGATGAAGTGTTCCACGTGAAACAAAAAAACGCCTCCGAATGCCCAAAAGACATTCGGAGGCGAAAGACCGCGGTTCCACTCCGGTTTCTGACTTGAAATCCCTTAACGCGGGAAACGCGGAACGATACTGCGCCGAATGGCGGTTCCCGTTCCGGGCTGGCAGCCGCACTTCAGCCGCCGTCCGACGCGCCCTCGCAGCGTAATCAGGCGCTCTCTGAAGTCGGAGTGTGGCGGCGTACTCTTGCTGATACGCCGTTTTCATATAGTTTCATTATATGCCGTCCGCAGGATTTTGTCAAGACCCGGAAGATCATTCCGCCGGATTGATATGCTTACGGTAGCCGTAAAGATAGATCCCGCCGGAGATAATCGTCAGAACGGTGGAAATCCAGATCAGAATCTGGATGATGATATCTGAAACAGTGGTGATGACGTTTGCAAAGGACAGACCAAAGCTGTCGAAATCCTGTGTAAAGCTCAGCACGACCAGTGCGGCGATGATGGTGACCATCGTGAACGCAGTCTTGAGCTTGCCCCAGATGCCTGCAGGAACAACGGTTCCGCTGTTCGCAACCACAAGGCGGAGTCCGGAGACCATAAATTCACGCGCCATGATGATCGCAAACGGGACGATTCCCATCAGACCAATCTCCACAAAACACGCAAGCGCAGTCATCACGAGAATCTTATCCGCAAGGGGATCCAGAAACTTTCCGAAGTTGGTGACCATATTATGTTTCCGTGCGAGATATCCGTCGAATGCGTCGGTAATCGACGCGGCAACGAAGAAAATCATCGACAGAAGATAATGAAACGGGATTGCATCCACGCAGAAGCAGACAAGAAATACCGGTACGAGCAGAACACGCAGCACGGTCAGTCTGTTCGGCAGATTCATACAGGCGTCACCTCCCCAAGGAAATCGTAGTCTAAAACGTCAGTCAGGCGTACATTCACATATTCGCCGATTGCACGTTTCTCTTCGCTCCGGAAGAAAATTTTTCCGTCAATATCAGGTGCGTCTGCCGCAGTGCGTCCGAAATAGCACTCGGCATATTTGTCAAAGCCCTCGACAACGGCTGTGCATTCGGTGCCGAGTTTTTTCTCGTTGTTTTCCTCAACAATCCGCTGCTGCTGTTCCATAATCAGATCAGCGCGGTGCTGTTTGATGTCGTCGTCGAGCTGTCCGTCGAATTCTGCCGCAGGCGTGCCTTCCTCCGCGGAATATGCAAAGCAGCCGAGGTGATCAAACCGCTCCGCCTGCACAAATTCGGCAAGGGCGGTAAACTGCTCCTCGGTCTCGCCAGGAAAGCCGGTGATAAGCGTGGTACGCAAAGTAATATTTGGCACCGTCTTACGGATCTTTTTCAGCAGTGCGCTGAGCGATTCCTGATCGCCGCGGCGGTTCATACGCTTTAAGACATCCTGGTCGCAGTGCTGGATGGGCAGATCGAGATATTTCACGATCTTTTCCTCCCGCGCCATTACGGCAAGCAGCTTGTCGGTGATACGTTCGGGATAGCAGTAGAGCACACGGATCCAGCGCAGTCCGTCAATCTGACACAGCGCCTCCAACAGTTCCGGCAGTCTGGATTCACCGTACAGATCCTCTCCATAGCGGGTGGTATCCTGCGCGATGACGATCAGCTCCGTCACGCCGTTTTCCGCGAGCCACTTCGCCTCCTCCAGAACATCCTCCATCGGGACAGAGCGGAATTTTCCGCGGATGTCGGGGATTGCACAATAGGTGCAGCGGTTGTCGCAGCCCTCTGCAACCTTGAGATATGCAAAAAACGGGAGCGTCGAAATCACTCTGCGGCCGGTCATCGGAACTGCGTCCTTCGGCGCGAAATGAACATAAGTTTCATTCGCCAGCACGCGGTCGATGATGTCGATGATATCGCCCTCATCCCCGATGCCGCAGACAGCGTCCACCTCAGGAAATTCCTCTGCAACCTGTTCGCGGTAGCGTTCGGTCAGACAGCCTGTGAGAATGATCTTGCGGATCGTACCCTCTTCCTTGAGCGTAATCAGCTCCAGGATGGTTTCGATCGCTTCCTCCTTTGCGGACTGGATAAATCCGCAGGTATTTACAATTGCGATATCCGCAAGTCCGGGCTCTGTAACAAGAGTATAGCCCCGCTCACGCAGCTTATGCAGCATACGCTCAGAATCGACCAGATTCTTTGCACAGCCGAGTGATACCATTCCGACTTTGATCGGCATAGCAGCAACGCTCCTTTTTTCTGTTCCTTACGGTTGTTGAAATTTGTTTAAATACACTAAAAAATAAGGGTTGATTTTCGTCAGTAATCAATGGTATAATGGATGAAGTACCGACAATCAGAGGCCCTGTACCAGCGCGAGTGTATCTCTTGCGATCAGGAGTTCTTCGTTGGTCGGAACAATCCACGCTTCCACCTTGGAATCTGCTGCGGAGATCTTCTTGAGCTGACCGCGTACACCGTCGTTTGCGGCGTTGTCGAGCTTCAGTCCGAGGAATTCCATATTCTCGCAGACTTCCTTGCGGACATCGTCAGAGTTCTCTCCGATACCGCCGGTGAAGAGGACAGCGTCCAGACCGTTCATTGCAGCGGCATATGCACCGATGTACTTCTTGATCTGATAAATCAGCATCTCTCTTGCGAGCTGTGCGCGCTTGTCGCCGTTCTGTGCAGCAGCAGTGATGTCGCGGTTGTCAGAGGAAATTCCGGAAATTCCGAGAAAGCCGGACTTCTTGTTCATATAATCGCTCATCTCAGACGGCGTAAAGCCGTGCTTGTTTGCAACAAAAGTAACAGCAGACGGGTCAACAGCACCGGTTCTGGTTCCCATCAGAATACCGTCGAGGGGAGTAAAGCCCATCGAAGTATCCACAGACTTTCCGCCGTCCACAGCAGTGATCGAAGAACCGTTTCCGAGGTGGCAGGATACGATCTTGAGATCCTTGATGTCCTTGCCCATTGCCTCAGCGAGTGCTGCGGAAACGAATCTGTGGGAGGTACCGTGGAAGCCGTACTTACGCACGCTGTACTTCTCATAATCCTCATACGGCAGACCGAACATGAACGCCTTTGCGGGCATCGTCTGGTGGAATGCGGTATCAAACACAACAACCTGCGGAACGTTTGCGGGAATTACCTTCTTGCAAGCCCACAGAGCAAGTGCGTGCGGATGGTTATGTACGGGAGCAAGCTCCTGGAGATCGTCGATCTTCTGGATTACTTCGTCAGTTACGAGTGTGGTGCGGTCAAACACTTCCGCGCCCTGCACGATTCTGTGACCGACTGCGGAGATCTCATCCATCGACTTCAGCACAGATGCGTCGCCGGTGGTGAGAACCTCAACGAGCTTCATGAATGCTTCGGTGTGGGTCGGAAATGTAACGTCTGCGTCAACGGTTCTTCCGTCAAAGGTCTTGTGGCTGATGTGACCGTCGATTCCGATTCTGTCACAGTTGCCCTTTGCGAGTACGGATTCGTCCTCCATATTGATCAGCTGATACTTCAGCGAGGAGCTGCCGGCGTTTACTACGAGAATCATCATAATTTGTTTACCTGTCCTTTCCAATATAAATCCCCGAAAATCGGGTGCTTTCGCTGAAAATACCGCGAAAGCTGCAACATTATTATTATATACCTTTTTTGGAAAAAATCAAGCGGTTTTGAGAAATTATTCACTTTCGCCGCAAAACACGGCGGAGTCATTCTGATTTTTATTATGTCAGGAGGGTTTGATATGAAAATTTCAGGTATCATCTGTGAATATAATCCATTCCACAACGGACATCTCTACCATATTCAAAAGACGCGTGAAAACGGCGCGACCCATCTGGTCGGCGTGATGAGCGGAAACTTCGTTCAGCGCGGTGATATTGCCGTTCTGAACAAACTGGAGCGCGCAAAAACCGCTGTAAATGCGGGGATGGATCTGATCATCGAACTCCCCGTTGCCTATTCGCTTGCCCCTGCAGAATTATATGCGCGCTGCGCGGTATTTCTGCTCAGAAGTCTGGGCTGTGTGGATGAACTCTCATTCGGCAGCGAGTCGGGCGATCTGAACGCGCTTTCTGCAGCAGTCAAGGCGACTGTGACCTGTGCAAAACTGCCGAAGCTGCAGGAGCTTCTGAAAAACGGGATCTCCTATCCCGTCGCACTCCGCAGTCTGGTTGCAGAGCAGTTCGGTGAAACTACCGCAAAGGTGCTCGACGGCCCGAACAATCTGCTCGCGATCGAATATCTCAAGGCGCTGATCTTCCTCGGCGCAAAGATGACGCCCTTCACCGTTGCAAGAAGGACCGCGATGCACGATTCTCTCGAACAGAATTCGTCCTCACTGGCAAGTGCATCCTTCATCCGCCACTGTATCGAAGACGGCAGCGACTACGAGGATTTCATCCCCGAACAGTCTTTGCAGACGATCTGCAATGCCGCAAGAACCGGCAGTCTGGCGCGTCTTTCCAATCTGGAGCGCGTTCTGCTTTATAAACTCAGAATGTCCACACCGGAGGAGATTGCACAGGTGCCCGAGGTCGGACAGGGGCTTGAAAGCCGCATATACGGCGCAAAGAATGCAGGCTCGCTGGAAGAGCTGTTCTGTGCGATCAAGACCAAACGCTACCCGATGGCAAGAATCAGACGCATTCTGATGAATCATCTCATCGGTGTGACCAGGCAGGATATCCAGAATCCGCCGCCTTACGGCAGAATTCTTGCAATCAACGAGCGCGGCTGTGAGATTCTTGCTGCCGCAAAGGGCAAGAGTACGATTCCCTTTGCCACTTCGCTTTCCAAGCTTGCCGACATCAACGACGCCACAAAACGCTGTGCATCGCTGGAGGCACGTTCGAGTGATATTTTCGGACTTGCATCGCGGAGTATTTTCTCTGCGGATGACGATTTCCGCGCAAAAATCAGCGTGACGAAATCAGAGCCGTCCATTGATATCCCATAATATACTACAAGGAGAAATAAATTGTCAGGAGCCAAAACAAACCGGAAAAAAAAGCGTCATCCCGACGCTGTATATAAAAGAAGAAGAATAGTGCTGTACTGCTGTGTTGCCGCGGTCATACTCATTCCTGCTGTACTGCTTGGCAAAAAGCTGATGGCAGGGGATGCGATCACGCCGACCGATGCACCAGCCAAAGAACAGACCACGACCACAGCAGCTGCAACGACCACAACGTCCTCTGCCGATATCACCACGACGACCACCACAACCGAACCGCCCTTTGCTCTGCCTGACAGCCATCAGCTGGAGGTAAAGGCAGTATTACAGAATCCCGAACTGCCGACAGGGTGCGAAGTCACATCCCTCACGACACTGCTCAACTATCTGGGCTATGATGTCACAAAGATCGAACTGACAAACAAATATCTGCCCTGCACTTCAAACGGCGGCGTTACGTTCGATGAATATTTTGTAGGCAGTCCGTATGACGAAAATTCCTTCGGCTGCTATGCACCCGTCATCGCCAGAACCGCAGAAGCATATTTTGACGCTGTGAATGAAACCGACCGCACGATCAAAAATGTAACCGGTGCAGAATTTGAAGACATGCTCATTCACGTTGCAAAGGGAAATCCTGTGGTAATCTGGGCGACGATCGACCTGCACGAGCCGGTCAAGAAATATTACTGGGATACGCCCGACGGCACGCCTGTATATTTCTACGGCTATGAGCACTGTATGGTTCTTACGGGATATGATCTGAACAAAAATCTCGTATACGTCAGCGACCCGCAGAAGGGAAATGTCAGCTATGACCTGGAACGCTTCAAGCTCCGCTATGAGCAGCTCGGCTCGCAGGGCGTGATTATTTACTGATACATATTAGAAAAAGGATAAGACGATATGGCTAATAAACAACCTTGTTTTGAAAACCGTGAATTATCTTGGATCAAGTTTAATCAGCGCGTGATGGAAGAGGCGGAAAACATCTCTGTTCCGCCGCTGGAACGGCTGAAATTCTGTGCGATCTTCCAGAGTAATCTGGACGAATTTTTCCGTGTCCGCGTCGGCACGCTGTATACCAAAAGCAGGATCGAGCCGAAAAAACGCGATTCCCGCAGCGGTATGACCGCCAAGGAACAGCGCAAAGCCGTATTCTCTGCGATCCGCACACTGGAGCCGCAGCGTGATACGATATTCCACTCGATCATGCAGGGACTTTCCGCCCACGGCCTGACGCGCGTAACATATGAAACCGCAACCGTGGCAGAACAGCACAAGCTCGACTCCTACTACAAACGCGAGATCCGTCCGCTGCTGACGCCGAGTGTGACGAGTCATGAAAGCAACTTTCCGTTTCTCAAAAACGGACAGATCTATGTTGCCGCACAGCTTGAATCCAAAAACGGCATCCGTCTTGGTTTTCTGCCCGTGGATGATGCATTCCGCAGAATGATTCCGCTGACGTCCGACGGCAAGCGTTTCATCCTTGCCGAAGATCTTCTCCTCGGACTGGCACCCCAGATTTTCAAAAATTACCGCGTGCTTGACAGCACCATTCTCCGCGTGACAAGAAGCGCGGATATGCGCGAATATAAAGAAGAACACGACGTGGATTTCCGTCAGTGGATGGAAGAACAGATGAAACGCCGCTGGAAGCTGGCACCTGTCAGAATCCAGCTGACCGAATCGTTCAATCCTGCCGCGCTCGGCTTTTTGCTGCGCAATCTGGGCATAAAGGAAAATCAGGTGTTCTACGCAAAGGCACCGCTGGATCTTTCCTTTGTCTACGCGCTGGATCATATCCTGCCGGAGCCTTCTCTGAGTTACCCGAAGCGCGTGCCGCAAAAGCCCGCTTCTATCACTGAAAACAAGCCGATGATCACACAGATCCTCAACCGTGATCTGCTGCTTTCTTACCCGTTTGAGAGTATGCGCCCCTTCATCCGTCTGCTGCAGGAGGCGGCGGAGGACAGCTCCGTCATCGCAATCAGCATCACGCTGTACCGTGTGGCGAAAAACAGCCGCATCATCGACGCGCTCTGCACTGCCGCTGAAAACGGCATCCGTGTGACCGTTGTGACAGAACTGCGCGCACGGTTTGATGAGGAACACAACATCGAATGCTCCCGTATGCTGGAAAAGGCAGGGTGTCACGTACTGTACGGACCGCCCGGATATAAAGTGCATTCCAAGCTGCTGCTGATTACCAAGAGAAGCGCAGAGGGCGTGCGTTATATCACCCAGATCGGCACGGGAAATTACAACGAAAAAACCGCCCAGATCTATACCGATCTGACGCTGATGACGGCAAATCCTGTGATCGGCGCAGAGGCGAAAGCTGTGTTCGACAGTCTGCTGACCGATTCGTTCATTACTGAAAACGGAAACCTTCTTGTTTCTCCGCACACACTGAAAAATCAGGTGCTGGAGATGATGGACGAAGAAATCGGAGCTGCAAAAAACGGACAGGCAGCATATATCGGTCTGAAGATGAATTCACTGACAGATTCTGAAATCATGAACAAGCTGATTGACGCGTCCTGTGCGGGCGTAAAGATCGACCTCGTGATCCGCGGCATCTGCTGTCTGATCCCCGGGATTCCCGGTCTGACGGAAAACATCACTGTCCGCAGTATTGTCGGACGCTATCTCGAACACAACCGCATCTACTTCTTCGGCACAGAAGATCGGCTCCGCGTATATATCGGCTCTGCCGACTTTATGACGCGCAACACCGAGCGCCGTGTAGAAGTTGCCGCACCGGTCTTTGATCCGAAGCTCCGTGAGCGGCTCTTAAAACTATTCAGACTCTATCTTTCTGACAACGTCAAAGCAAGAATCATGCAGTCGGACGGCACCTATCAGCAGATTGTCACAGAAGGACGCCGTATTAATGCCCAAGAACATTTGTTCGATGAGGCATATAAAAAAGCAGAACAGAAAACCGCACGCGCCCTCAAAAAAGAGGAAACGGCAGATTCTGTTCCGAAAAAACGCCGCACCAAAGCGCAGAACGGTGACGGCAGCCCGACTGAATCCATTCCCCGGAAAAAACGTTCCGCCAAAAAACAGGCAGAACAGAAGATTCCTGCAGCGCAGGCGGAATCTGACGCTCCCGTAAAAAGAAAAAGAGGGAGACCGAGGAAACACCCGCTTCCCGACGAATCTTAACAGCAAAGGAGATCTGTAAAGTATGAATCAGCAAATGAATCAGAATGGCCCGATGCAGCAGGCTGCACCGCCGCCGCAAAGCTATAATCCGCCCCCGAATCCGCAGGGCTTTATGCCGCCTCCGAACGGGATGTATGCAACGCGCCCTGTGGTAAATCAGCCGATGCAGCGTCCGACTGCACCGATCACAAAAACCGAACGTCTGTTCGCTGTCATCACACTTGTGCTGGGCTTCTTCTTTGTGCGCTTTGTGCTTGCAAACTGCCTCAGCCTTTTTACCACACTGTTTTTCATCGCGCTGACCGTTGCAACGATGATCTATCTCCGCTGCAAGAATGTTCCGTTCAAAGGAGATACGATCTTCGGCGCATTCTTCCTCGGTCTTTTTTCCACCGTGTTCATATTCAATACAAACGCATTCATCACCTTCCTTGCAACCGTATTCCTGATGGTCGGAAACGGATATCTTGCGTTCCACGCAACCAGCGACTCCAAGGGAATTGAACAGTTTTTGTTCTATGCGCTGAATAAGACCGTGTTTGAATATGGCTTTTCAAACTTTGACACATTCTTCAAGAATGCAAAAAGCCACAAGGAAAAGAAGCCGAACGGTGAGATTAAAAAGCACGAGGGACTCGGCAAGAATATCCTCTACATCATCATCGGTCTTGTGATTGCATTCCCGCTGACAATCATCGTCTGCGGACTTCTTATCAGTGCTGACAGCCAGCTTGCCGAGCTGCTCCACAAGATCTTTAATTTCTCGCTGGAACAGATTTTTGTTGTGGGCGTTCAGCTGCTTCTGGCAATTCCTGTTGCGGCATATATCTTCAGCGGACTGTTCTCCGCCGCAACAAAATTCCGCATTACACCATACTCCGACGAACGATATCTGGCAGGACTCAAAAAGGCGCGGTTCACACCGAATATGATCATCTACGCCGCTGTCACACCAATCTCTCTGCTTTATATCCTGTTCTTCTTCTCTCAGCTGAATTACTTTATTTCAGCATTTATGGGAAAAACCGCCGACGGACTGATCTACTCCGAATTTGCCCGTGAGGGATTTTTTGAACTCTGCTTTGTCGCAATCATCAACCTCGCTGTTCTGATGTTCATGAGCTACTGCAGCAAGCAGACCGGAGAAGAAAAACCCGTCGCACTGCGCATTTTCTCCGGATTTCTCGCACTTTCCACGATCGTGATCATCATCTCTGCACTTTCGAAGATGTATCTTTACATCGACGAATATGGCCTGACCCAGAGCAGAATTTATGCAAGCTGGTTCATGATCACACTGGGAATGATCTTCCTTGTGATCTTTTTCCGACAGTTTATGAAGAAATTCGCGATCATGAAGCCCTGTTTCTACATCGTGACAGCAATGTTCACGCTGCTCTGCTTTGCCCGTACAGACGCGCTGATCGTGGATTACAACGTCAACAAATATCTCACAGGACAGATTGAGGAGCTGGATACCTCCATGTTCTTCTATGAACTTTCTGACGATGGCCTGGCAGCAATGCTGCGCCACAAGGACACCATCGAAGAAGAATGCGGCAGCAAGCTGTATTACAACATCAAGGGCCGCCAGATCGACTACCGCGATGATTACTACGAGAAGCTGACCTTCTCCGGATTTATGATTGCCGTACAGAATCTGGAAACGCTGAAACAAGACTAAATGCACAAAAACAGAAAACACCGCCTGAAATAACAGGCGGTGTTTTCTTGTGCTCAGTATTTGGAGAAGATTACGCAGATTGAATCGGGGTAAATCCAATCTTTTCCATCCCGCGGAAGACTGTGCCGGGGTAAACACAGATCCATCCGCTTGTTCGGGAACAATTACAGTATATCCTCGTTTTGTGATAATTACATGAAAGCGCAGTGGTGCGCGAAAGAAAGATTTGTTACACATCTGTTAAAAGGGATAAAACGGTGAATGAACAAAAGGGAAAATCAGTTGATTTTTTCTTCCAATTTAGCGATTTCTTATTCGAATGATTCTCTGTCGTCATTCAGAATCTGATAAATCTTTTCCAATAAAGCAGGATAAATAGACATTGAAACATTATCACTTTCATGAAATCCCAGCTTTTTGTAAAGCTGATATGGACGATCATCTTTCTTTGCATTCAGTATAATCATATAATCTGACAAAGAATTACGAAACGTGGTAATCAAAAAACTCCCCAAGCCCTTACCCTGAAAAGCAGGATCGATAGCTATTGTATCAATATAAATAATATAATCCGTATAAAAAGAAGGAATTTGAACACCAACAAGAAAACCAATCAATTGACCATTATATTTCAGTCCGACAGAAAATTTGTCGTTGTCAGAGATGAATTTTCCGAAAAATTTATCAACCGAATAAAACTCCCTCATCTTTTCGTCTACATTGAAAGCTGCAAAATAGATCCGTCCGCAAGCCGGAATATCTTCATACTGTAATTCGACATAAGAAACGTTCTGTAAATCCAAAGTCAGTCCCCCTATAAAAATACCGTTGATAGCAAAAAGTATCAACGGTTGGAATTTTATGGTGCGGATGACAGGACTTGAACCTGCATACCTTGCGGCACCAGAACCTAAATCTGGCGTGTCTACCAATTTCACCACATCCGCATAGACAGTATGAACATCATACCATAAAACCCTATGGTTTGTCAAGTAAAAAACAAGAAATCAAGCCGCGGTCTGCTGCATGAAAAAACGCGAAAAAACACGCATTTTTGTGCGGTTTCACGAAGCATTTTTTGTGTGAAAATGCTTTACAGAAATCCAAAAATATGCTATAATAGTTGTAATTGCAATCGTGCGGATTTTCCGCATTATAAGATGTATAAAAAGGAGGAATCACCCTATGATGAATTCCTTTGCAGATGTTTTTGAATATATCAAAACATACTGCCTTGAAAAGGGGAATATCGGAGAAGTCGCGCTCAATCTCTGGATTGAATCATTAGAGCCGGTGTCGCTTGATGGCAATGTTGCAAATTTCTTCTGTAAATATGAATTTCAGAAAGATGTTGTAATGAAAAATTACAGCGAGCTTCTGACCAAGGCGCTGAGAGAAACGCTCGGCTTTGACTGTGAACTGAATATCATCACCGAAAATCCCGGTGCGCCGAAAAAGGTGGAGATCGAGGATATCGAAAAAAAGCATATGCAGCTGGAAAAGTCCTTTGAATTCGCTGAATATGACTACACCTTCGACACCTTTATTGTCGGCCACTCCAACGAATTTGCCTATGCTGCCTGCACGACCGTTGCACGCGACAAGGCGAATACATACAACCCGCTCTTCATCTACGGCCCTTCCGGTCTGGGTAAGACACACCTGATCACCGCGATCGCAAATGAGATGAAGAAAAACGATCCCGAACTGAACATCATCTACGTCAGCGGCGAAACCTTCACCAATGAGCTGATCGAAGCGATCCAGAAAAAGCAGGATACTTCTCTGTTCCATGCAAAATACCGCAGTGCAGACGTGCTTCTGGTCGATGACATCCAGTTCATTTCCGGCAAGGAAACCACACAGGAAGAATTCTTCCACACGTTCGACAAGCTTTACAGAGAGGGCAAACAGATTGTCCTGACCTCTGACCGCCCGCCGAAGGATATCAAGATCCTCGAAGACAGAATCCGCAGCCGGTTTGAATCCGGACTGATTGCAGACGTGTCTATGCCGGACTTTGAAACCAGAATTGCGATCATCCGCCGCAAGGCAGAGCTTTTAGAGCTGAATATCCCTGATGAAGTTGCTGAATTTATTGCAAACCGTCTGAAAACCAACATCCGTCAGCTGGAGGGCGCGGTCAAGAAGCTCAAGGCGCTCAAGCACCTTGCAGGCAGCCCGCCTTCGATCTCAATGGCACAGAGCGTGATCCGCGATATTCTCACCGATGATCAGCCGATTCCGATCACCGTAGAAAAGATCATTGCAGAGGTAGCAAACGTCTACGGCGTATCTCCTGAGGACATCCGTTCTGACAAGCGTTCCTCGCAGATCTCTACCGCAAGAAAGGTTGCAATCTACGTGGTGCGCGATATCACACAGATGCCGCTTGCTTCGATCGGTATGGAATTCGGCGGCAGAGATCACTCCACGATTGTCTATGCGGTCAACAGCATCACACAGTCGATCAAGAAGGATGAGAACACCCGTGACCTGGTTGACACCATCATCAAAAACATCAAGGCGAGAGGAAAATAATTCCTTTCAAATGATTTCAACCTTGTTTTCAACACACTGTTGAAAACGGTGTGGATAAGATATTCCTTGCTTTTTACGCGTCCGGAATCTGAAAATCAACAGAATCCGACATAGAATTTGAACAGAATCCACACCAAAGAAAAAGATTCCACATATTTTTCAAGAATCTTTCCTTTTCAACTCCACAGTTTTCAAGTTTTCCACACACAAAAAAGGATGCAGACAGGCTTTCAACCTTTAAAAAGTTTGTCCACAGATGCAGTGTTGAGCCCCAAAGCCGGAAATTTCGGCAAAAAACAGTTGTTTCAACAGTTTCCAGCCCTCTACTGCTCCGACTAAATCCTTTTTATTATATTATGATATTTTTCTGCGCGCTGCGCTTTGCCGTTACTGTGGAAAAGATCACCCGATATCAAAAAGGAGCTTACCCATATGAATTTTACCTGCAAGAAAGAAGAGATCTGCGCTGCAATCCAGAACGTATCCAAAGCAGTTGCAGTCAAATCTACAATCTCCGCACTCGAAGGAATCCGTGTGAAATTATCCGGCGGCGTGCTGGAGCTGACAGGCTACGACCTTGAAATGAGCGTCAGAACCACAATTCATGTCGATTCTCAGGACAGCGGTGAGTTTATCGTAAACGCGCATCTGTTCAACGAGATGACCAGAAAAATGTCGGATGAAACCCTTCGCTTTGAAGTGGATGAGCTGCTCAATATCCGCATCAGCGGTGCGGCTGCGGAATATTTTGTTTCTGCAATGTCCGCAGAGGAATATCCCGACCTTCCCGTGGTACAGGACGAAAAACAGATCGTCATCAAGCAGTCAGTACTCAAAAGTATGATCCGCCAGACCTGCCACGCGGTTTCTCAGAATGAAAATAAGCCGGTTATGACAGGAGAATTGTTTGAGCTGACCGATGGACAGCTCACGGTTGTTGCAAGTGACGGTTACCGTCTTGCACTGCGCAGAGAAGCGATTGACTGCCCTGACAATCACCGTTTTGTCGTTCCGGCACGTGCACTTTCGGAAGTATCTCGTCTTCTGAAGGATGACGAGGACGCAACCTGTGCGATTTACAGCAATTACAAGCATATCGTATTTGCAATCAATAACTGTCACATCTCCTCCCGTCTGCTGGAGGGAGAATTTCACAACTACCGCGCAAGTATCCCGACAGAGTTCCGCACGGAGGTTCTGCTCAAGACCAGAAGCATGACCGAGAGTCTGGACCGTTGCGCCCTGCTGATTAACGAAAAGAATAAGGCACCGGTACGTTGTGTATTTGAAAACGGCACACTTTGTCTTTCCTGCAAGACCGGACTTGGCACACTGTCCGACAGCATTCCGCTGGATCTGAGCGGAGATACTGTGACAATTGGTCTGAATAATAAATTTATGCTCGACGCGCTCAGAGCTTCTGAGTGTGACAAGGTAAAGGTCAATATGTCCGGCGGAAACCGGGTCGTAAAGATCTCTCCGCTGCAGGGTGAGAGCTTTATCTTCCTCGTTATGCCGATCGATCTGAAGGCATAATCTGCAAAGGAGGATTTGCGATGAATCAAGAAACGGTTGCAATCCGCACGGAGTTTATCAAGCTTGACTCGCTGCTCAAATTTGCCGGACTGACGGATACAGGCGGCTTTGCAAAGGAACTGATCCTGCAGGGCGCCGTGAAGGTGAATGGTGAAGTCTGTATGATGCGCGGAAAGAAGATCCGTCCGGGCGACGTCGTTGAGGTGGAGCAGTACCGTCTGACCGTAACGCAATGCATGTAACCGATCTGACTGTGCAGGGCTTTAAGAACATCAGCGATATCACACTGATGCCCGACGGGGAATATAACATCATCGTCGGAAAGAACGCACAGGGAAAAACCAATCTCCTTGAAGCAATCTGGCTGATGAGCGGCTGCAGGAGTTTCCGCGGTACGCGCGAGCGCGATTATATTGGCTTTGACAAGGAGAAAATGCAGATCATCATGCATTTTATGGACGCAAGGCGAAGCCAGTATATGATTTATGAGCTTATGCGCGGCGGACAGAGAAAGCTGATCTTAAACGGCGTGATCCAGAAAAGCACGGCGGCGTTTTTTGAAGCGTTCCGCTGTATTGTCTTTACGCCGGATGATATCGAACTGATTCAGGGCGGACCGGAAAAGCGGCGGAATTTTATTGACCTGTGTTTTTCGCAGATCAAGCCGTCGTATATGGATTATGTCCGCAGGTTCGACGCGATCACCGGTCAGCGCAATGCCGCGATCCGCACAGCGATCATAAAAAAACAACCGCTTCCACCGCTGGATGTCTGGGATGTTCAGTTAGCGGAGGTCGGCGCAAAAATCTCATTCTGGCGGCGGTTCTACGTCCAGCGGCTGAATGCTGCCTGCGGTGCGCTTTACAGCAGGATCACAGGCGGAAACGAACAGCTGACCGTGGAATATGCGTCGCAGATCTATAAAAACTACGAATTTCCCGATCGTCCTGATGAAGATATGAAGCAGAAATATCTCGACCGCCTGACCGCGGGTGCGGAGGATGACTTCCGCGTGGGATATACACTCTGCGGCGCAGGACGGGACGATGTGATATTAAAGATCAACGGACGATCCGTGAAGGAGTATGGTTCGCAGGGACAAAAGAAAAGCACCGCGCTGGTTCTGAAGCTGGCACAGGCGGAAATCTTCCGCGCAAGTATGGATGACGCACCTGTGATTCTGCTGGATGACGTCATGGGTGAGCTGGATGCGGACCGACAGAGTCTTGTGCTGGAAATCGTCCGTGATATGCAGGTCTTCATCACCACCTGCAACGAAGAAGCGATCATTTCCCGCAGCCGCGGCAGAACAATCACGATTGCCGGCGGCAGCGTAGTAGGACGGTGACTGGGATGTATATTCATCTGGGTGAGAATATTTCTGTGAGCGACAAAAACGTACTGGGAATTTTCGACCTTGAAAACACGACAATCGGAAAAGGCACAAAGGCTTTCCTCGACCGCGCGACCGCAGAAGGACGGGTCGTGAATGTATCAATGGAAATGCCAAAAAGCTTTATTATATGCAGCGAAAAAGGGAGAGAGGTCGTTTATATCTCCCAGATATCCGTTGCAACACTGAGAAAACGAGCAAAAACCCTGTTTTGAAATTCTAGGATACGGAGGCAGTTTTTGTGATGAACAATAACCAGAGCTATGATGAAACCCAAATTCAGGTGCTTGAGGGACTTGAAGCAGTCCGCAAGCGCCCGGGTATGTATATCGGCTCGACCGGCCCGCGCGGTCTGCACCACCTTGTATATGAGATCGTAGACAACTCGATTGACGAGGCACTTGCAGGCTACTGCTCGGAGATCCGTGTGACGCTGTTGCCGGGCAATGTCGTTTCTGTTTCTGACAACGGACGCGGTATTCCTGTCGGCATCCATCCCAAGGAAGGAATCTCCGCTGCAACGGTCGTATATACGATCCTCCATGCGGGTGGTAAATTCGGCGGCGGCGGATATAAGGTTTCGGGCGGTCTGCACGGCGTTGGCGCATCGGTTGTAAATGCGCTGTCTGAGTGGCTGGAGCTGACGGTCTGCGACGGAACACACGTTCACTTCCAGCGTTTTGAGCGCGGTAATTATTCCGAACAGCTCAAGGTGATCGGAGATACCGACAAGACAGGAACCTCTGTCAAATTTATGGCAGACAGCGAGATCTTTGAAACGGTGGAGTATGAATATGACGTTCTGCTGAAGCGACTGCGCGAGCAGGCATTCTTAAACGCGGGCATCAAAATCATCTTTGAGGACCAGCGCGATCCCGATCATATTCAGGGTGAAACCCTCCACTACGAGGGCGGCATTCGTCAATTTGTCGAGCATATTCACAACACCAGAGGACTCGAAAGCCTCTCTGAAGAGGTCGTATATCTCTCCGGTCAGCAGGGCGATTCAATTGCAGAGATCGCGCTGCAGTATAACGACAGCTATAACGAGCTGATTCTTTCGTTTGCAAATAACATCCACACGGGTGACGGCGGTTCGCATGAGGTCGGCTTCAAGAATGCGCTGACCAAGACGATCAACGAATACGGCAAGAAGTTCAACCTCTTAAAGGACGGCAACAAGCTCCTCGGAGATGATGTCAGAGAGGGTCTGACTGCGATCATCTCTGTGAAACTGACAGAGTGTGAATTTGAAGGACAGACCAAGGGCAGACTGGGAAATCCTGAGGTCAAGCCCTTTGTCGAGAATCTGGTCTGCGAAAAGCTGATGAACTACCTCGAAGAGCATCCTGCTGAGGCAAAGGCGATCTTTGAAAAGAGCCTTGCTGCGCAGAATGCGAGAGAGGCAGCAAAAAAAGCAAGAGAAACCGCAAGAAGAAAATCCGCGATGGAGTCGGCGAGTCTGCCTGGCAAGCTTGCGGATTGCTCCGAGCGTGACGTAGATATGACCGAGATCTTCATCGTCGAGGGAGATTCCGCGGGCGGCTCTGCCAAGGAGGGCAGAGAGAGAAAATATCAGGCGATTCTGCCGCTGTGGGGTAAGATGCTCAACGTAGAAAAGGCGAGAATCGACCGCGTATACGGCAACGATAAGCTGATGCCTGTCGTGACCGCACTTGGTACAAGCATCGGTGAGGATTTTGATATTTCCAAGCTCCGCTACGGCAGAGTCATCATCATGGCCGATGCCGACGTGGACGGCTCTCATATCCGCACCCTGCTTCTGACCTTCTTCTTCCGTTTCATGCGGCCGCTGATTACAAACGGCAACATCTACATCGCACAGCCGCCGCTGTTCCGCGTTGCAAGGGGAAAGAAGTTCCGATATGCCTTCTCTGATGCAGAGCGTGATCAATACATCGCTGAGCTGAAGGGTGACAACCCCGACGCAAAGGTTGAAGTACAGCGCTATAAGGGTCTTGGTGAGATGGATGCGATCCAGCTTTGGGAAACTACGATGAATCCCGAAACCAGAACCATCATCCAGGTCAGCATGGAGGACGCTGAAAAGGCGGATGAGATCTTCAGCATTCTGATGGGCGACAAGGTACAGCCCAGACGTGAGTTTATTGAAAAGAATGCACAGTACGTTTCTAATCTCGACATCTGATTCGCTGTGAAAGGACAAATATGAAAGAACTGACGCGGGAATATGCAATTCCCCTTGATTTATTTGAAAAAGCCTTTGTGGCATATCAGAAAAAATTTGTATATCCGAGAAACTGGGTGATCACCCTCGTTCTGCTCGTCGTGATCGGGATTTATGTCCACGCGGCGCTGCAGGATCCGGAAAATATGCTGTCGTATATCCTCATCATGATGTCGGCAGCGGTGATTTTCATCACCTGGTTCAATGTGAAGAAGATCCGCAGAAATCTGATGAATTCTGTTAGAGAGCTGGAGGATGACCGCTACCGTCTGACGATCACCGAGGAGGGGTTTCTGCTCCGCACACTGCTTCCCGAACAGCCTGCCGCTGTGGAGGAAACGGAGGAAGAAATCAAAGAAAAGACGGACGAGCCGGAAGATAAAAAACGGATTCAATCCCGTTTTCGGCG
>SVNN01000026.1 GCA_015066905.1 Ruminococcus sp. | reverse complement strand
CATCCAGACCAGCGTTGTAAGCATCAACGATCTTAGCGTTTGCCTGAACCTCAGCGAGGCTTGCGGGAATGTCATAGCCCTTAGCGTCTGCCTTTGCAGCCAGCTCAGCCAGTACAGCGTCAAAGCTGTCAGCAGCTGCGGAGTAGGAACCGTTCTCAGCCTTGTCTACTGCAGCTGCAATCTTGTCCTCTGCCTTTGCAAGCTTGGACTCGTAGCCGTTGAAGATGTCAGCAACTTCAACTGCGAGGTCGTCAAACTTCTCAGCGACTTCGCTCTCGATTTCAGCCTCAACCATATCGAGTACACCTGCGTTAACCTGTTCCTTCAGCTGTGCAACGAGGTCAACCTCGAATGCATCAAGTGCAGCCTGGGTCTCGATCTCGATTGCCGCCAGCTTGGTGGAAGCGTAGTCGATTACGTTCTGGCCGCCCAGCAGGGTGTATGCCTTGCCGTCGGTATCAACGAAGCTCCAGGAAGCGGTAGCGTAACGGCTAGCCTCCAGTGCGGAAGCGTCGATTGTTACAGCCAGCTCGCCGCCGATCTCAACGTCAGACAGGTCAACGTCCAGCTTGTCGGTGTTTACGGTAGCATCCGGATATTCAGCTACAATCTCCTCAGCCATTTCGTCGAAAGTTGCCTGCAGGGTATCCTCAGCGATGTTGTTCAGACCGCTCAGGGTGCAGGAGATGGTGTAGTTGCTGCCTTTGCGGGTCAGCTCAGCATCGGTAGCGCTTGCAAGCAGATCGTTTGCCAGATCAGCATATGCGCCGCCTGCGATTGTTGCAGCCTGTGCTGCCAGATAGTCCTTTACGTCCTCAACATCCAGAGCAGTGGAGGTGTTGTCTGCGATGTTTGCGATCTGGTCTGCTACAACTACATTCCAGTCAGAGTGCTGGAATCCGTCGCCCTCAACGGCAGCGTCCGGTGCGATATAGGTGATGTCATTCAGCGTGATGGTCTTGCCAGCAGCCGAAGCGGTGAGCGTCGGAACAGTAGCTGTTACCAGCACGCTCTGTGTGAAGACCATGCATACGCTAAGAGCGGAAGCAAGGCTTCTCTTGAAAAAAGATTTTTTCATTTCGGTACCTCTCTCTCGTTTTTGAAAATCTGCTGTTTGCGTCTCACGGCGGTGTGCCTGTAAAGATCGCACTCCAAGGTTTCTCCGCCGAAGTCTCACTCCACCCATACTCCCAGAAGCGAGAGAAACGCTTTATAAAACGATTCTATCACAAAACTTCCGCGCTGTCAATATCAATCCGGGTTTTTTTGAAACAATTCGTCATAATTTTTCGCCGGTTTTTCGCTGTTTTTTTGCCGTTCTCGCGCAACGAAAAGCAGTTATCAACAATACGCGGTTTAAATTGTTTAAAATGCTAAAAAGATTGTTTCCTCAAAGAACAATTCCATTCTTTTCAAGCAGTGCGCGTGCGCTGACAAGGGAATCGACACCCGTGGGGTTCTTGATCGGTGCGAATTCTTCATCACGCACAACCTCGTAGGATAGGCAGCTTTCCTGCAGATGCACCATATCCAGCACGAGCGTCTCAAACTTATAGCCGTTCGGCTGATCGGGCTTGACGAATTCACCGGACTCGGTCATATACGGGATCTTCTTCTCGACCACATGAACAGGAAGCTCGGTGTTGACAATCTCCTCCAGCCGGGAGAGGCTGAACAGATAGTTCAGAATCACGCCGTAGTTGTAAGACAGCGTGCCATCCGCCTCGCGGCGGGTACGCATTTCTTCGGTCATCTCGTAATACTCCACGATGGACGGTCTGCCGTCCTCCAAGCAAAGCACGCCGACGCGTTCATCGGGATCCGCCTTGGCAACGACCTTTGCGCCTGCCTGGCAGCCCGAAAGAATGGTTGCACCGACAAAGCAGGGGTCTGCAATCTGCTGCAGGACATTATCTACGGCAAAGACATTCAGCCACTCGACCCCGCGGGATTTCAGCTCAGGCAGAAGCCCTGCGGAAACCATCGACGAGAACCAGCCGCCGTTTCCGTTCGGAGAGGTGGAGATCGTGCACGCATCCTCCATCAGCAGCTTGCCGTCATAATCCACGGCAGGCGCCATTTCCTGAATGAAGAAGCGGATATAGTCCTTGTCATAGCCGAAGTAGCTGTGCTGTTCAAAGAAGGCGCGCGTCTCGGCGTCATTCTTCTCGCTGGTCATGATGTAAAGCGGAACAGAGCAGCCTGCGGCTTCGGTCACCTTGGTGAGGTTGTTGATCAGACACTCGAAGATATAAAGCTCACGCGTGACGCCCACATTCACCGTGCCCTTGGGACCGTCGTGTCCCAGACGGGTACCCTGTCCGCCTGCAAGCAGCACTGCGCCGACCTTGCCGGCGCGGATGGCGTCCAGTCCGTTTGCGCGGAATTCATCGCGGCGGCGGTCGATCTCCCCGACGGTGACAGCACCCAGCGGAGCAAAACTGCCTCTGCCTTCCTCTGCACCCTTGCCGAGCTGATCCAGCAGTCCGAGATTCAGCTTTGCTGCCTGTGCAAAAAGCTTGTCCCGCTCTGCATCGTTCAGAGAAGCGGCGCGGTCCAGGATATGGCTCTGTCCGCGGGCTGTGAGGGCAGCGCGGATCTCCTGTTCATTGATCTGCATCATTGATTTCCTCCTGTATTTTTATACGAAGCTATGTTACTTATTATAGCACAGCAGCGTGCCGAATGCAAGCGCATTTACAGACAAATGCCCCGTGCGGGCGGCACAGGGCATTCGTCAAGGAGAAATATATGGGCACCTCGCGGTGATCCGGCCACCGCGGGATACACTATTATAATAGTATAGCTGTCACACAACAGGATCAAGTGGAACAGATCCACGGATCTTTTCGATCTCCGCCTGCAGCTCTTTCTCTCTGTACGGATAGAGTCTGCGGTAGATTTCCATAGCACCACGCTGTTCCGCCCATTCCAGCTCCCCAGCGTCCATCCACCCGAATAGGATCCTCGGGCTTGCATTGTACAGCATATCATACTCCGAAGCGATGCGCAGATCGTTGCCTGTGAGCGGGGTTCCCTGCGCGGCAAGCGCCGCCGCTTCGTCAGAAGATACATCCCGCACGGCATAGAAGGTGCCGTCAATCCACACCACCCATTCAGGCTTGTCGGCGAACAGCGTAACACCAAACGTGAGCGCTGAAATCTGTTCGGGTGTATATCCGACCGTCATGCCATCCAGCACCGTTTGGTCCAGATTCTCCGTTTCTTCTGCAAATATCAGCCATTCAAAGCCTGCCTGCTGGATTTTATTATACCATGCGCTGTCGGTTGAGATCAAAACAGGAACCGCAGTCACCGAGCCGGGCGTCAGGGCAAATTCACTGCCGGCAGGCATTCCGCCGCATTCGAGAATATATGCCTGCACAGCATCATGTACGCCGGCATACAGCGGCATATCCGACATATAAGCGACCGGCGACTCATACAGTTTTTCTACGGTCAGTTCTCTGCTCGCAGACAGATAGAGATCCCATAACTCTGTGGTCTGCTGCTCGGTCAGCGAAATGTCATATCTGCTGCCGTAGCAGCTGATGACAACACCTTTCCGCCTCTGATACTGTCTGGCGATATCTGCAAAGATCTCAGGTCTGAGCTGGAATTCAGCCAGCTTTTCCAGCTCTGCATCGCTTTTCACCGTGGTGAAGCGGGTCATTACCATACCGATATCGAGCGTATATCGCGCCATTACAGGATAAGAACCTGCTTCGTTTATTTTCCAGCCGCATTGTTTCTGCAGCTCGGTCAGCAGCCGGATCGACTCGCTGTCATCCAGTTCGTAGTAATACTCATAACTGTAACCCGAAAGCGTGTCAAACCGCGGCATATATCCGCTCACAGTGTAAACGGAGGAGGCGTTCGGGATATAATGCTGCATACCAAAGCACTCGGTGTCGGCGGCGGTAACGATCAGCGCGACAGACAGCACTGCAGTGACCGCATAGCGCGCCACAGCCAGATACAGCCGCTTGAGGGTACGGTGTACGCCGACTTCGATCAGAAGATATGCGATCAGACCGAAAACCGCAGCAGGAACAAGCACCTCCATGGAGAAATCCATCGCGATAAAGAACAGGAAGAACGTGAAAACGCCTGCAATCATCAGACCGTGATAGAGGAAGCGGTAAACGAACGGCTTTGCAGTATCCTCCGCCTTACGATGGAGATAGAGCCGCCAGGAGATCAGCACCAGAAGGGCTGTTCCAAGCAGATACTGCACTGCCCAGATCAGCATGGAAAAATAGGGGAATTCAGAAACATTCGCCGCACTGCCTGCAAGATCTATCCACTCGACCGCCATCACAGCACTGCCGACAGGACCCATAAACTTGACAACGTACATCAGCTCAGTCGCTTCGTACATATAAACCGACGCGGACTCCAGCGCCAACCAGAACAGACCGACGAGCATCGGCGGAACAGAGAAGAATGCAAGCAGTGCAAGCGTCGTTTCGGCGCGGCTGCCGCAGCAGCAAAGGATGAATACAGTCGCGCTGTACAGGCTCAGACAGCCCAGGAGAAGCGGGATAATTTCCATCAGGAGCATGGTAAAGCCATGGCGCCACTCGCTATAACCCTCCAGAATCGCCCAGAGTCCGACTCCGCCGATCGACACGCCGAGGATGACGGAAACCAGCGTCGGGACAAGGGACATCGCAAGTCCGGAGACATAGTCACTCCAGAAACGCTGGGTGCTTGTCATCGGCAGCGAAAGGATCATATCTACACGCGCTTTTTTGTAAAGATAGTCGAAGCATCCGAAGGCGATCGGCAGCATCAGCAGAAGACCGATCGCGAATACCGCCATGCCAAGCAGCATGAAGCCTTCGCCGTTATCCTCCCAGAACCACCAGAATTCACTCATCGTTCCGTACACTTCATCTTCTTTATCCGCATGCAGCACCAGCAGCGTGGAGATCACGGTAATCAGCATACCGCACACCTGCAGAACCGAACTGACCAGAAACAGCAGGCGGTTGTCGCTGATCTTGAACCAAAGGTTATTCAGAAACGGGTTTCTCTTCGTTGAGCCGTTCAATTGCGTTGCTGTCATAACCAAGCACCTCCAATTCATAAATAAAGATCTCCTCAAGCGTAAGCGGAATGACATCCGTCACGATCGGGCTGAGCGGCGAAAGCTGCGCTCTGAGTGCATCTTCCTCACCGCGTGCAATGACATGATATACACTTGCGGTGCGGTCAAAATGCAGAACCTCCACACCCGCCGCCGCAAACTGTTCCTGTGTAACTTCGCCGCTTTCAGGAGAGAAGACAAGCTGCAGCTTGTGGATGCCGCTCTTGACGCTGTCGAGATCACGCGAGAAGACAAATTTTCCGTTGTGCAGCAGGGAAACCGTGTCGCAGACCTCGTTGATCTCTGTCAGGTTGTGCGAAGAGATGATCGTGGTCAGGCCGCGGTCGAGCATCGCGTCAACAAGCATCCGCTTGACGATGATGCGCATGGTCGGATCGAGTCCGTCAAACGCCTCGTCCAGCAGAAGATAGTCGGTGTTGCAGGCAAGGCCGATGATCACGACCGCCTGCCGCTTCATACCCTTGGAGAAGGTGCTGAGTTTTTTGTCCAGCGGCAGATGAATCGCGCTGTGCAGCTTTGTGAACAAAGCCTCGGAAAAGCGCGGATAAAACCGCTTGTAGAGATGCTTCATGTCGGTCAGCGTGTAGTTTGCAAACTGTATCGTTTCGTCGTTGATAAAAAACACACGTTCTTTCAGCGGCACGTTGTCATATACCGCCTCGCCGTCGATCAGCACCTCGCCGCCGTCCGGTCGGTAGATGCCCGACAGCAGGCGGAGAATGGTCGATTTTCCCGCGCCGTTCGAGCCGAGCAGTCCGAAGGTAGAACCGGTTTCGATTTTCAGATCGACCCCGTTCAGGATTGTTGTGCCGTCAAACTGCTTTGTCAGTCCTTTCAGTTCTATCATATGGTTCCCTCCTCTGTCTTTCCGATCTCTGCAATCCGTTCCTGCAGCTCCTGTACGGATACGCCGGCGCGGAGCGCTTCTCTGACTGCCGTGTCAAAGTCCTCCAGTATGGTGTCACGAATCTCCATCTCGCGGATCTTCGCCACAAAGCTTCCTCTGCCCGAAAGCGAGTAGATCACCTTGGTGCGCTCCAGCTCCTGGTAGGCCTTGGCAACCGTGTTGGGATTGACGCCGAGATCCTTCGCCAGCGCACGGACACTCGGCAGCTGATCGTTTTCTTTCAGAACACCCTTGATGATCAGCTCAACGGTTTTGCGGTAAAGCTGTTCATAGATCGGCGTTCTGCTCTGAAGATCAATATCAAACATACAGGCACCTCCATTCTTGTTTTGTATTCGGTTTGGTGTATTATGTGTACTGTTCTTTCTAATACACAGTATACACTCGCCTCTGTATTTTGTCAAGCACTGCAAAAAAGTTTATCATTCTGCACAAAACAAAATCCTCCTTTTTCGCATTTTTAAACAACGAGTTGCGCCAAAATGACGCGAAAAACTCCCTTTTTGCCATCTTGACTTTGCGTACGGTTTGCGCTAAACTTAGTTGAATACGCAAGGAGGAAATCCATATGGCAAAGACAGAAAACCGCTTGTCAGAAAAGCCCTCTCTGTTCAAACTGACCGTTCCGATTTATGTAGAATATCTGCTCGCGATGCTGGTCGGCAACCTCGACCAGATGATGATCTCACGCTATGACAACAATTGCGTGACGGCGATCGGCAACGCCAATCAGGTGCTGAATCTGCTGGTGATGACATTCACGATCGTCAACACAGCGACCACAGTGCTGATCACACAGTATATCGGCGCCGGACGCAAGGAGCAGATTCCTGTGACACATACGCTTGCCGTCTTTCTGAATCTGGTCGGCGGCGGACTGATCAGCGCAGCGCTGTTTTTCGGCGCTGATCCGATCTTCGACTTTCTCGGCCCGCCCGAATGGGTGCGCGAAGACTTCCGCGCCTATATGCAGATCGTCGGCGGCACACTGTTTTTACAGTCTGTATTCTCCACGTTTTCTGCCATCTTCAAAAGTCACGCGCAGATGCGTCCGGTGATGCTCCTTTCGGTGGTGATGAATGTGGTGAACGTCGCGACGAATGCAATCCTCATCTACGGAATCGGGCCGTTTCCGCAGCTTGGCATACGCGGTGCGGCACTCGGCACGGTGGTCAGCCGTCTGGTGGTTACGGTGCTGATCATCATCCTGTATTTCCGATATATCAGAATCTCGCTCTCGCCGAACAATCTCTGTCCGTTTCCGTTTGATCAGCTTCGGCGCATCGCCGCAATCGGCATTCCCTCAGGCGGCGAGGGGGTATCCTACAACATCACCACGATGGTGATTATGATCATGATCAACACCTTCGGACATACTTCAATCAACACCAAGCTGTATGCAAGTATGTTCGCGATGGTAACGTGGATGTTCGCTTCGAGTGTATCGCAGGCATCCGGCATTCTCGTCGGCTATCATATGGGCGGACGGGATCACGAGGCGGCGGACAGACAGGTCCGGCGCACCCTGCTGCTTTCGGTCATCGTTACAACTTCGATCGCGGTGCTGCTGCGGCTCATCAGTGATCCGCTGTTCGGCTTTATGAACGCAGACGCGGCGGTCGTAACGCTCGGAAAGACCATTCTGATGATCGACATTATCCTGGAGCTGGGACGCGCGGTGAATATCGTCATGGTGCGCTCTCTGCAGGCGACAGGCGACGTCATCTTCCCGATCGGTCTGAGCATCAGCTCTACATGGCTGATCGCCGTAGGACTTTCGTGGCTGTTCGGCATCCGGCTCGGCATGGGGCTGCCCGGCGTGTGGCTCGCGATGGCATGCGACGAGCTCACCCGTGCGGTCATCTTCCTCTTCCGCTGGAAAAGCGGCAAGTGGCGCACGAAAAATGTCATTGATTAGCGGAAATTTTCAAAAAAGGCTTGACACATCAGAAAAGATGTGATATAATAGTTCTCGTTGCGAAAGCAATACTTCGTATTCTAAAGACAGTTGGTGGCGTGAATGCCGTAAATCCAGCCGAGGAGTGCGCATCATAAAGAGTTATGTATGCCCTTCTCTGCTTATTCCGGAGAAGGGCTTTTTACAGCTTCTGCGCCTTTGGATACGACGCATCATCAAATTCGGAGGTGAAAAAAATGCCTAGTGCAAAGGTTTTGGAGGCTAAGAAGGCGAAGGTTGAGCAGCTGACTGAACAGCTTCAGGGTGCTGTTTCCTGCGTATTCGTAGACTACAAGGGTATCAACGTAGAGCAGGACACCAAGCTTCGTAAGGAGCTGCGTGAGGCAGGTGTAAAGTACACCGTTGAGAAGAACTCTCTGCTGAAGTTCGCTCTGCACAACATCGGTATGGATCAGTTCGACGACATCCTCAACGGAACTACCGCGATCGCGATCTCTACTGACGATCAGACCGCTCCGGCACGCATCCTCGGTAAGTACGCTGAAGAATTCGGCGATATTTTCGAGCTGAAGGCAGGTTTCGTAGAGAAGGAAGTCTACGACAAGGCCGGCGTTCTCGCACTTTCCAAGATCCCGTCCAAGGACGTTCTGCTTGCACAGCTGGTCGGCTCTCTCCAGGGTCCGCTCCAGAAGCTGGCTGCTACCGTTCAGGCTATCGTGGACAAGGAAAACGCTGCTTAATTGCGGCATAATCACTTAAAACTATATTATTATAAAGGAGATTGACTATCATGGCTTCTGAAAAGATTTTGAAGTTTGTTGAAGACATTAAGACCCTTACCGTTCTCGAGCTTTCCGAGCTGGTAGAGGCTATTCAGGAAGAATTCGGCGTAACTGCTGCTATCGCTGCTGCTCCGGCTGCTGGCGGTGCTGCTGCTGGCGCTGCTGACGAGAAGACTGAGTTCGACGTAGTTCTCGCTTCTTACGGCGACGCTAAGATGGCTGTTATCAAGGCAGCTAAGGACATCCTCGGTCTTGGCCTGAAGGAGGCTAAGGAAGTAGTTGAGGCTGCTCCGAAGACTGTTAAGGAAGGCGTTTCCAAGGCTGAGGCTGAAGAGCTCAAGGCTAAGCTCGAAGAGGCTGGCGCTACTGTTGAGATCAAGTAAGATCTTACACCTTTGCAAATCAAACGGACGGATTTTTCCGTCCGTTTTTTGTTTGTCTGCAGATATGAAAATCGCCAAGCAAATTAACTTTCCAAAAATGAAAGCTACCGCTTGGCAGAAAAAGGAATCGATCGGTCGATTCCTTTTTATTATCTATCCACATTTTCAATTCCAAAGAGCCAGTCTGTAGAAACGCCGTAAAACAACGCCATTTTACAGATTGTTTCAACGTCAGGCTCAAGCTTGCCGTTTTCGTATTTCGAGAGCGTGCATTGCTGGATATTCAAAAAGTCGGCAGCCACCTGCTGCGTTAGCTTCCTTTTTCTCCGCACCGCCCGCAGGTTTTTCTGAAGATTTTCCCTATACATAAGCGTTACCCTAAAAATACATATTTATACTTTATTTCGACCTCTGCTAATTGCGACACAGCCACCTTTACACGTATTATAGCACATTTACTAAAACATATTATTCTTTTTTGGAATATCCGTGTATTTACTTGTTTTGCTCGCCGTGATATAATGGTATCATTCCATTGTGGAATAATCGTCCGTGTGGAACGGATACGAAAATAGGGAGGATCAAACTATGTCTACTCGTATAAGAAGATGTTCAAATGAAAAGGAGTTCGAACAAGTAATTGATGAATTTATCATGCTAGGTTATGAATTACAGACCCGAGGCAACGACAATGCACTTCTTATAAAAAGGAAGAAAAAAGAGCATGGTTTGGTGGCTCTTTTAACCGTTTGGTGGAGTTTAGGAATCGGCAATCTTATTTACGCTTGCGTCCCTGCTAAAATCATTGATGAGGTTATGGTTCGACTTGACAAGGGAGAATAAAATGACTGCTACAACAGTCATTCCTTGACACGATTTCTGTCTACAATTAAAAACCGCGCGGAATGTCTGATGCATCCCGCGCGGTTTGTTGTTTTATTCAGATTTTGCTTCTGCCGCTGCCGTATCCTGCGCCGCCGAAGCTTCCTCCTTTGGCTTCGGGGCTGGCTTTTTTGCAGCCGGCTTTCTCGCGCCCGGTTTTTTCGGGGCAGGCTTCTTGCCGTTTTTCTCCTCTAAGAATTTCTTGTACTGCGGCAAAATCTCATCCTTTGGGCCGAAAGCAACCTGTTTGCCGTGATCGAGCCACAGAACCTTATTCGCAAGGCGATCCACCTGCGCCATCGAGTGCGAAACGAACAGCGTGGTCGCGCCGCCGTTGATGATCTCAAACATCTTCTTCTCGCTCTTTTCGCGGAATGCGCCGTCGCCGACGGACAGCACCTCGTCGAGGATCAGGATATCGGGCTGTACAAGACAGGAGATCGAAAACGCAAGACGCGAACGCATTCCCGACGAAAGCTGTTTATATTTACGGTTTTCATATTCCTTCAGCTCTGCAAATTCGAGGATCTCATCACAGGTGTCGTCCATGAATTTCTCCTCCATACCGAGCAGTGCGCCGCGAAGATAGATGTTCTCCCGCAGCGTCAGATCGCCGTCAAATCCCGTACCAAGCTCCAGCAGGGCAACGATATTTCCCTCGGTGCGGTACTGTCCCTTCTGGGGGCGAAGGATGCCGCTGATGGTTTTCAAGAGGGTGGATTTTCCTGCGCCGTTTGTGCCGACGATGCCAAGAAAATCGCCCTTTTCCAGCGAAAAGCTGACGTTGTTCACCGCCCAGAATTCCTGGACGTGATATTGCCCTTTGATTTTCTGAATCACATATTCTTTCAGTCCGATGTCGCGGAAGTCACCGACGATATAGCGGACGGAAATATCCCTGACGTCTACTACCATATCCGAACCTCCCCGTTAGAAATAAAAGACGAATTTGTAGTTGCTGCGCTTATAGATCAGTGCGCCGATTCCCAGAATCACGACCGCATAGCCCGCACAGAGCAGGTGGAGCCGCAGATCGGGAATGCGGTTTTCCATTGTGATGATGCGGTAATAGGTGATGTAGTCGTAGATCGGGTTGAGGTAGAAAAGCGACTGAATCTTCTCAGGAAAGCTCTCGATTGAGTAGAACACCGCGGAGATATAGGTCAGCAGCTTGCAGAAGATGCCGTAAAGATACTGGGTATCCTTAAAGAACACATATAAGGCAGACAGGATCAGCCCCATGCCGAGATTGAAGATCAGCAGACACGCAACGGGATAAAGCAAAGCAAGGTAGTGCCAGCTGACCGTCACGCCGTCGCCGAGGATGATGAAGGCGAAATAGACCACCGATGTAAGCGCAAAGTTGATGCAGACCGAAACATTTTTGGAAAGCAGGAAGATATATTTCGGAACGTTGATCTTCTGGAGAATACCTGCATTCTGCGTCAGGGAGAACATTCCGCCGTTGGTGGATTCGTGGAAGAAGGAATTGACCAGAACACCCGAAAACAGATAGGTCGTGTAGTGGTCGATATTGCGCTGGAACAGATAGGAAAAGACAACACGCATCACAAGAAAGTCGAGCGTGGGGTGCAGAACGCTCCAGATCATACCCAGCGCGGTCTTATTATATTTCTTTTTAAAGTCGCGTTTGACAAGCTCTTTAAATAGGAACTTGTGACGCTTCATTTTTTCAAACATGAAAATCTCCTTCGTTTTCTGTCGTGCGAAAAAGCTCTCCGCACAGTATGTCCGTATCCGTGCGGATTTATGCTGCAATTCCGATTATACCCCATGTTTTCGCCAGTGTCAACAAAAAGCGCAGCGGCAGACAGGGAAATCGTCCGAACTGATATGAACCATTCCGAAGCTTGCAAAAACTTTGGGCATTTTCACGCAGTGATCTCAGATTCTGCGGTCTTTCTGACAGGAACAAAAAGCAGAAGCGCGATACCGATCAGGAATACGATCGTGACACCGAGTCCGCCCTCCAGACCGAACGAGCCGCCGTTGAGGAGTGCTTTGTCCGCATCCACGCTGAAGCGGAAGACAGACACGGAGGTATCCAGACCGCTGACCTGTACGCCGAACAGATTACCCTGTGAGAAATTCCACAGGCTGTGCAGCGCACCGATTCCCCAGAGGCTGTCAAAGCGGAACATAAAATATGCCGCAAACATACCGAACAAAAAGAGATTCAGACACGCAAGCGGCGTTATGCCGGGATTTCCGAAATGTGCGAGCATAAATCCGACCGAGCTGATGACTGCTGCGACATGGCGGTTCGTGCGTGCCGCAAGGGTGTTGCAGAAATAGCCGCGGAAGATGACCTCTTCGCTCATGCCCTGTAAGAGCCAGCCGCCGAGCAGCACGAGCAGGAGTCCTGTTTTTCCGTTCAGCCCCATAGATTCATAGGACATTGAGCCGGTTAAAACGCCGAATCCGACCGCACCGCCGAGCATTGCGACACCGATTACGGCACCGAGGAGATAGTCGGTGCATGCGCGTTTTTTCACAAACCCCATAGACGAAAAACTGCGCTTTTCAATATCCAGACAGAACACGATCGCGAGCATCGTTCCGATTGTGGTCGCATACAACTGGGCGATCAGCGCCGCGTCGGACATGTGATATCCCATCACATAATCAGAAACCGCCTGGCTGTCGGTGAGGTCGATATCCGCGCCGAGCAGATAGAACACGGTTTCGGGGAGTACGATGATTGTGGGGATGATGGAAACCGCAAGCTGAGAGATTCCGAATACCGCAAGAAAAATCAGTATGATCAGAATCACGCTCTGCGGAATATATGCGTTTTTGCAGCCCTCCCGCAGTACAGAGGGACGTTCTTTTAACCACTGCATGGTTTTTTGTGCCACCTTTCCTGGTATTTTTCATTTATGATAGCACAGCACAGAGAAAAAGTCAAACGATCCGTGTCGGAAAACAGGAGAGAAAAACACAGATTCTGATTGACTTTTCCGACGTTTATGATATAATAATGGTATTATTTCAGGCACACCAGTATATAAAAGGAGTATTAAAAATATGGAACTGAACAAAATCTATCAGCTGCATATGGGCAAGGCGAAGTGCGCAGTTGACCTTGGCGACGGCAGCGAACGCGGTGAATATGTAGACCAGGACTACATCCTCCGTACCCTCGGCAGACCGCACAGAAGCATCAGCCTGATGTACTGCTACTATCCGCTGGACAAAGGCTGGCCGGGACGCGCAAGCGTTGTACACGCAAACCCGGATGTCTCCTTCGCGTGGGATTATCCCTACGACGACTACTTCACCTATCAGGGTGGTCTGGGCGGAAGCACCGACGGCGAGCCGTTTAACTATATGCGTGAGATCCGCGCACACGGCCAGGATATCACCCTCACCCTCACGATTGATCCCCACGTTTCCGACGAGCATCTGCGTGCCATCGGCCGCGACCTGCGTCCGTTCGGCAGACTGCTCCTCCGTATCAACCACGAGGCAACCGGAAACTGGTTCTCCTTCAACAAGCGCTGCACCTATCAGGAGGTTGCAGATTTCTTCGTCCGCGCAAGCAGAATCATCAAGGAAGAAGCACCGAACGTTTCGACCATCATCTGCATCGGCGGTATCGAGAATCCGAATGCAACCGAGATCGAAAAGGAAGCGGAATTTGCACAGACCATTCCCGCAGCTGACATCTGGTCGGTGGACAAGTATATGTCCCTGCACTGGGGCTGGCCGTATGATGTCGCGGAGCCGGGCGGAAACTCCCACAGCCGCAGCAGTGTGAAGGATACATTTGAGATGACCCGCCGCAGCTTTGAGCGGTTCAAGGCGCTCAACGGCGGCGTCGCAAAGCCGATGATCATGTCCGAATTCAACGCTGACGGCGACGTTACAGGCGCCTACGAGCAGGCAGAGATGGTACGCCTGTTCTGCGAGATGCTCGACAGTGAAAACGCAGACTGGTTCACAGGCTTTACGTTCTATCAGTTCCGCGACAGAGGCAGACTCGGTCTGGAGATTGAAGACCCGAATAATCCGAATGTCGGCATTCCCCAGCCTGTGCTGGAAACCTATAAGAACATCATTCACAGCGAACGCTTCCTGCCGAAGATGACGGTCGGCGAAGAAACACAGCTCCCTGTAACGCTCCGCTGGGGCGGCTCTGAGGATGCGGAGGGCATCTCGATCCCCGTACACTTTGAATCCAACCCGCATTTCTGTGAGCTGACCTTTGAGGATGACGCAAACCTGATGATCTCTCTGGGCGGACGCTGGTTCTATAAGGCGCCGCAGGCAAGAACCATCGACCTGATGCCGCTGTTCTACGACCAGCCCCTCGACGGCGCAAAGACACTGGATCTTCAGATTTTTGCACCGCCTGCAAGCGGCGAAAATGATCTCTCGCTTGAGGACGGTCTGATGAATGCATACACCACGCTGACCGCACTGCCGAAGCTCCGCGTGCGCTATGCACCCGTAGAGCCTTCCAAAGACAAATAAATTTTAATCAATATAGCCCCGCCAAATTCAGACTCTTTTGTATGGAATATCAAATTTGTTCATATTTTTCTGTCATCTGCGACAAAAACGAACAGACTTCCTGCAAAAAAGATTGACTTTGTCGGGGTTTGTGCTATAATGAAAAATGAGGTTGTATACAATATTGACTAACACCTCCTGAATCTCTGTAAATTTATCCAAGAAAGGACGCTGCATTATGTCAGATTTCACAAGAAGACTTCCTGTCTATCTTCTCCTCGACTGCTCCGGCTCGATGTCCGGTGAACCGATCGAGGCTGTCCGCCAGGGCGTGAAAATGCTGCTTTCGGAGCTGCGCGGCGATCCGCAGGCACTTGAAACCGCCTATCTTTCGATTATTACCTTTGCTTCCTCCGCACAGCAGATCTCTCCGCTGACCGAGCTGATGCTCGTCAAGGAGCCAACCATCAACGCAGGCGGCGCAACCGCACTCGGCGGCGCACTCCGTGTGCTGATGGACTGTGTACAAAAGGAAGTAAGGCAGTCTACTGAAACGCAGAAGGGCGACTGGCGTCCGCTGGTCTTTATTCTGACCGACGGCGAGCCGACTGATACTGCAGAGTTTGAAGCAATGCTTCCGCAGATCAAGCAGGCAAAGCTTGGCAACATCATCGCCTGTGCAGCTGGTTCCAGAGCGAACACCGCACATTTAAAGCGCATCACGGATTCTGTTCTGATGATGAATTCGCTCTCCGCTGATGATATGGCAAAGTTCTTTGCGTGGGTATCCGGCTCTGTGAAGATGTCCTCGAAGAGCGTGGACGCAAAGCCCGGCGCACCCATCGAACTGCCGCCTCCGCCGCAGGGATTTGTCATTGTCCCGTAACCGAAACACGAGTGATATGAATATAGAAGAACCGACCATACGAATTGACGATCCGCCGCCCGAACCGCCGAAAAAGCTCTCCGACAGTGAGATCACGGCGCACACGGCATCGCTGTGGAACTATGTTCCGGTTGATGAAAGCGGATTTCTTCCGCACGCGGAATACAGCACCGATTTCCTGCAGATCGGCACATCTGCTGCGATCTGCGCGAGCGTCCGCGGAAAAAAGCATAAACACGACGGCTCGAACCGCGACGACTGGTACACGGTGGAAAACGCGGACGGCTGGGCTGTGCTTGCAGTATCCGACGGTGCCGGCTCGAAAGCACTTTCCAGAATCGGCGCACGCGTTTCCTGTGAAACAGCTGCAGATACACTCAAAACCGCCCTGCTCCAACTCCGTGAGGAAGAACCTTCGATTTGTGATCAGCTTGTTTCTCCGATGACGGAACCCGCGTTTCAGTCCGCCTGTGCGCTTTTGGCAAAGGCTGTGCAGGACGCGGTGATCGCCGCGCGCTCTGCTGTAACGGATACGGCAGAACAGGCCGCGCAGGATGATGCATATACAAACGCGCTCGGCAGAGCGGCTGCTGTGAATGATTTTTCCGCAACGCTTCTGCTCGCAGCAGCAATCCCGCTTGTTATCGACGAAAAGACCGAGCAGCTGGTGATCACCTGCCAGATCGGCGACGGTATGATCGCTCTGGTCACACCCGACGCGCCGTTTGAATCTGCCGCAAAGCTCCTGTGTGAGCCCGACAGCGGAGATTTCGCAGGCGAAACTGATTTTCTCACCTCTGAAAAGGTCAGCCGTCCCGAGCAGCTGATGCCCCGCACACGCATTTCACGCGGACAGGCGGGCTGTCTGCTTCTGATGACAGACGGCGTTTCAGACGACTACTATCCTGCTGAGCCGCAGGTGCGCAGATTATATCTCGATCTGCTCATCAACGGCATTCTCAGCGACGGAAAAAAGCCGGTGCCAATCACACCGCCGATGCTCCGCATCCTTAAGAATATCGAAAAACCAACGGCATATCCGTGGGTGAACGATCCGACGCAGTCGCTTTCGCTCTATTCGATGGAGGAAATCTGTTCCCAGACCGCACTTTCGCTCGCTGATGCGTGGAAGCTGCAGTCGCTGTGGTGCCATTCCGCCGCGATTGCAAGGCCGCTCAGACAGCTGGATGCGCCTGAACAGCGGCTCTGCAAGTGGCTGGATCACTACGTCCGCCGCGGCTCGTTTGATGACCGCACACTGGTCATACTCTCCTTTGAGGGAGGCGAAACTCCGTGACGACAGGAACAGCAATCTTAGAGGACGGCACCAGACTGCCGTATGTGATCACCGACAATCCGCCCAGAGGCGGTATGAAGTATACCTATTTCGCACCTGATAAATCCTATGTGGTGCAGTTTTTCAATGATCCGAGAGAGGCGGAAAATCCCTATCTCCAGGCGCGTCTTTCAGCGATCATCGGAAAATATAATCCCACACGCGCCGAAAGTGACGGCGGAGCGCAGGGAAACACACCCGAAACCGCGGCGTATTTCCAGAAACGCTACTGCTGGCCGACCGCGATCGTGACCTCGCCCGAATTCGGCATCGTCTGCCCCGCCTATCCGCAGAATTTCTTCTTCGGACCCAACGCCGCAGTCGTGCCGGAGCTGAATCTTTGCGGAAAGGACAAGCGGAGCAGCTGGTTTACATCCAAAAACCGCCGCTTTCTGGAACGCGGTGAGCTGGGCAATTTCCGCAATATGCTCTACATATCCATCTGTCTGGCACGCGCGGTACGGCGTATGCACCAGGCAGGACTGGCACATTCCGATCTTTCCAGCAACAATGTGCTGATTGATCCGCAGACAGGCACCTGTGTTGTAATCGACATCGATACCCTTGTGGTGCCGGGGCTGTATCCGCCCGAGGTCGTCGGCACAAGAGGCTATGTTGCGCCCGAAGTGCTTGCCACGATGGAGCTGGATTTCCGCGATCCGCGCAGAAGGCTCCCGAGCGTCTATTCCGATCTGCACGCATTAGCGGTGCTGATCTACGAATATCTCCTGCTCCGTCACCCGCTGATAGGGCCGAAGATCCACGACAGCAGTTCACCCGAACGGGACGATCACCTCTCACTGGGAGAGCGTGCGCTGTTTGTGGAGCATCCGACCGACCACAGCAACCGTCCGGACGGTATTCACGTTACCATCGACGCGCTCGGTCCGAAACTGAAGGAATTGTTCCTCAAGGCGTTCGTAGACGGGCTGCATAATCCGGACGCGCGTCCTACGGCAATGGACTGGGAAAAGGCACTGTGCCGGGCAGCGGATCTGCTGCATCCCTGCTCCAATCCGCACTGTGCGGCAAAGGAGTTTATCCTGCACGATCCCAAAAATCCGATCTGTCCGTTCTGCGGCATGAAGGTGCAGACGGGACAGATTCTGACCATCCGCCAGAAAAGTCTGATGCGTGGCAAACAGGGACAATTTCTCCACGCCGGGGAATTTACCGGCTACGACGGGATGCCGCTGTTCCGCTGGCATTTTTACGCGAACAGCTATCCCGACGAAAAGACCAGCCGCGAGATGCTCGGCTATCTCTGCCGCAGCGGCGGAGAATGGCTGCTTGTCAACCAGGCGGCAAAGGGGCTGACCTCGCCCGGCGGACACCTTGTACCACCGGGAAAAGCGATTCTGCTCCGCAACGGCACAGCATTCCGCGTTTCGGATGATCCGCGCGGATATTTGTTCGAGGTGCAAGTGACGAATATCTGAAGGAGACAACGTGATCCGCCGCTTGGCATTGCGGCAAATTCAAAATTTCGGCATATACCGTCCGACAGACGGAATACTATATGTAAAAACATCATTTGGAGGGAATTTAAACCATGGAAATTCGCGGTCTTACTGACGCGCAAGTACAGGAATCCAAAGCCAAACACGGCGACAACCGACTGACAGAGATCGAGTCGGAAGGCTTCTGGGCGAAACTGCTCGGAAACTTCGGCGACCCGATGATCAAGATCCTCTGTGCAGCTCTGCTGATCAATGTCGTCATCTACATTCTCGGTGCAACCGGCGTCCTCAAGGACGTTGATGTTGAGTGGTATGAGCCGCTCGGTATCGCGCTCGCGGTGCTGATTGCAACCTTCGTTTCCAC
>SVNN01000158.1 GCA_015066905.1 Ruminococcus sp. | reverse complement strand
TTCCGCATCTTCAAGAAGCTGGTGGAGGAGAAGTACGGCAAGGAAGGCGCAAAGGACAGAATCTTCTGCACCACTGACGCTGCACGCGGCACCCTCAAGGGCCTGGCTGATACCGAGGGCTATGAGTCCTTCGTTATCCCGGATGACGTCGGTGGACGCTTCTCTGTTCTGACTGCCGTTGGTCTGCTTCCGATCGCGGTTGCAGGCTGTGACATCGCTGCTATCATGGCAGGCGCAAAGAAGGCACAGGATGATTTCACCAAGCCGTTCGCTGAGAACGACTGCTATAAGTACGCTGCAATCCGCAACATCCTTTACCGCAAGGGCAAGAGCGTGGAGCTGATGGTTTCCTACGATCCCGCATTCTGCATGATGAGCGAGTGGTACAAGCAGCTCTTCGGCGAGAGCGAGGGCAAGGACAACAAGGGTCTGTTCCCGGCAAGCGTTGTATTCTCTACCGACCTCCACTCGATGGGTCAGTACATCCAGGACGGCGCAAGACTGATGTTCGAGACCGTTGTGGACATCAAGAAGCCCAAGCAGGATCTCTTCCTGGAGGAGGACGCTGAGAACCTTGACGGACTCAACTTCCTCACCGGACAGAATATGAGCATCGTAAACCGCCGCGCACTGGAAGGCACCATCCTCGCACATACCGAGGGCGGCGTTCCGAACCTCATCCTTGAGCTGGAGGACATCTCCGAAGAGAGCTTCGGCTATATGGTTTACTTCTTTGAGAAGGCTTGTGCGGTTTCCGGCTATCTCCTCGGTGTGAATCCGTTCGATCAGCCCGGTGTAGAAAGCTACAAGAAGAATATGTTCGCACTGCTCGGCAAGCCCGGCTATGAGGCACAGCAGGCTGAGCTGCAGGCAAAACTCGGCTGCTGATTTGTTTTCATGCGGCAGGTGCCGCCCGATAAATTCAAAAACAAGCTGCTTTGCAGCAGAAGGAGTATACGAATATGATTAAACTGATTACAGGAAAAAAAGGAACCGGTAAAACCAAGATTCTCGTTGACAACATCAACGACGCTGTAAAGAACACCAACGGTGATCTGATCTGCATTGAAAAGGGTGCAAAGCTCACTTACGACATCAGCTATAAGGTTCGTCTGGTTGATGCTGACCGCTTCAACATCAAGGGCTACGACGCATTCTACGGCTTCATCGCTGGTATGCTCGCAGGCAACTACGATATCAAGGAGATCTTCGTTGACGGCATCCTCAAGATCGGCGGCGCTGACTACGCTGAGCTGGGCGAGATGCTTGAGAAGCTCAACGCACTCTCCGGCGAGGATACGCTGGTGACCTTCACTGTTTCCGCTGACGCTGCTGAGCTGCCGGAATCTGTGACCAAGTTTGCATAAAACCGACGGAAAATTCAAATTTCTGAAAACCTATTGACAACCTCGCAAAAATTCTATATAATATAGGTTGTGATGTACAAAAGGACGGAAGACTATGGTAATCAGCGTAAAAGAGCTGTTTGCGCGCGTTGGAGAGAAAAAATCCGTAGAATTTCAGATCCCGGAAGAAAAACTCTCTGAACTCCGCGGTTATCACTTTGCGACAGGCATTTCTGTTTCAGGTCTGCTGGAAAACCGGGCAGGCATCCTGACATTCTCTTATCACGCCGCGTTCACGCTGGCGATTGAATGTGACCGTTGCCTGAAGCCGTTTGAGCGTGCATATGACTATGACTTCAGTCACACCATTGTACAGTCGCTGAATACTGACAACGACGAATATATCGTTGCGGCAGATGCGACCATTGACGCAGATGAGATTGCGATTACAGATCTTCTGCTCAGACTGCCTACAAAGCTGCTTTGCAAAGATGACTGCAAGGGACTTTGTATGTCCTGCGGCTGCGATCTGAACGAATCTGACTGCGATTGCCAAGACCTGAATCAATAAAGGAGGTGCCAAAATGGCAGTACCGAAGAACAAAGTCTCCAAAGCGAGACGCGACAAGAGACGTTCCGCTGTATGGAAGCTCGACGCACCGGCTATGAGCAAGTGCGACCACTGTGGTGCATTCAAGGCTCCGCACAAGGTTTGCAAGAACTGTGGTTTCTACAAGGGCGTTGAGGTTCTGAAGCTCAACCAGGAATAATTCACCGCCGCGAAAGGAGGAGAGGAGCAATCCTTTTCTCCTTTTTGACTTTTCTGAAGAATAAGGCACTCCGCCTTCCTGATATCAGCCACCATCAGTCTTTCTGATGTGCGAAAGGAAAATTTATGTCTTTGCCAATTGTTGCTGTGGTCGGACGTCCGAATGTAGGAAAGTCCACCCTGTTTAATAAACTGATCGGCAAACGGCTTTCGATCGTTGAAGATACACCCGGCGTGACCCGTGACCGCATCTACTCCAAGTGCGAGTGGCGCGGACGGAGTTTTATGGTCGTGGATACCGGCGGTATTGAGCCGAAAACCGATGATGTCCTGCTCGCGCAGATGCGCCGGCAGGCAGAGCTTGCTATCGAGCGCGCGGACGTGATTGTCCTCGTGACCGATGTCCGCTGCGGCGTGACCGCAAACGATTATGCTGTTGCCGATATGCTCCAGAAGAGCGGAAAACCGATCGTGCTTGCGGTCAACAAGTGCGATACAATCGGCGAGCCGCCGCTGGAGATGTATGAATTTTACAACCTTGGAATCGGCGAACCATTCCCGATCTCCTCACAGCACGGTCACGGAACGGGCGATATGCTCGACGAGGTTATGAAATATTTCCCGCCGGCGGATGAGAGCGACGAGGAGGACGATGTGATCAAGGTTGCCGTGATCGGCAAGCCGAACGCAGGCAAGTCCTCGCTGATCAACTATATCGCCGGAGAAGAACGCGTGATCGTCTCTGACATTGCCGGAACGACCCGCGATTCCACGGATACGCGGATTGAAAACGAGCACGGAAAATTCCTGTTCATTGACACCGCAGGCATCCGCAGAAAATCCCGCGTGACGGACAAGGTCGAGCATTACAGCGTGCTTCGCGCCTATATGGCGGTGGATCGTGCTGATGTCTGCGTCATCATGATCGACGCAACAGTCGGCTTTACCGAGCAGGACTCCAAGGTTGCGGGATATGCCCATGAACAGGGCAAGGCGTCTGTGGTCGCGATCAACAAATGGGACGCGATCGAAAAGGATACCCACACGATGGACGAGTTCCGCAAGAAGCTGGAAGAATCGTTCAGCTTCATGTCTTATGTTCCGTTTGTGTTCATTTCTGCGAAAACCGGTCAGCGTATTCCGAAGCTGTACGAGCAGATCCAGATCG